>QHYN01000243.1 GCA_003224145.1 Acidobacteriota bacterium | reverse complement strand
CTTCTTGGTCTGATTACGGCGATGGCTGGGAGGCTGTCCAACAAAAGGCGGAGGCGACGTGCTAGAGTTGGCGCCTCAGGCGCACGCGTTGCTACGTGGGCGGCCCGGCACAGGCTTTCGACAAGGTCGGGGCAAGTTCCGCCTTTATTACCAGGAGGGAAGAAGTGGCGTATCGCGATTTGCGAGAATTTGTGCGGAAGCTGGAGAAGGAAGGGGAATTGAAACGGGTGCGCGCGGAAGTGGACCCGATCCTGGAGATTACCGAAGTGGCGCAGCGCGTGGCGCGGGACAAGGGGCGCGCGCCGAACAGCGTGGGGCCGGCGCTGCTGTTCGAGAAGCCGAAAGGGTCACGCGTGCCGTTGTTGATCAATGCGTTTGGAAGCGTGCGGCGGATGGCAATGGCGTTGGAGGTGAACGACCTGAGCGAAGTTGCCGAACGTATCCAGGGATTTCTGAAGATGGAGACGCCGCAGGGGCTCTTCGACAAAATCAAGATGTTGCCGAAGCTGGCGGAGCTGGGATCGTTTTTCCCGAAGAGAGTGAACGGGGGCGAATGCAAGGAAGTGGTGCGGCAAGGGGAAGACGTAAAACTGTTCGACTTCCCGATCCTGAAATGCTGGCCGCAGGACGGCGGGCGGTTTATCACGTTTCCGCTGGTGTTCACGAAGAATCCGGAAACGGGGAAGCGCAACGTGGGGATGTACCGGATGCAGGTTTACGACGAATGCACCACCGGAATGCACTGGCAGACGCAGAAGCATGGGGCAGAGCATTTTCGGCGGGCGCGGGAGAAAAATCCCGAAGGACGGATTCCGGTGAGCGTGGCGATCGGGACCGATCCCGCGACGGCCCTGGCGGGGATGCTGCCAATCCCGCCGGACCTGGATGAAATGATGTTCGCGGGGTTTTTGCGGCGCGAGCCGGTGGAGATGGTGCGATGCGAAACGAATGAACTGGAAGTGCCGGCAAACGCGGAGATCGTGCTGGAGGGGTACGTTAACCTGAAAGAGATGCGCACGGAAGGACCCTTTGGGGACCACACGGGATTTTATTCGCTGGAAGGGGAGTACCCCGTTTTTCACGTGGAATGCATGATGCACCGCAAGGAGCCCATCTATCTGACTACGGTGGTGGGGCCGCCGCCGCAGGAAGATTTTTTCATGGGGCACGCCGTCGAGCGGGTGTTCCTGCCGGTGATGAAGATGCAGTATCCGGAAATCGTGGACGTGTCGATGCCGGCGGAAGGGATTTTTCATAACTTGATGATTGTGGCGATCCGGAAGTCGTATCCGGGGCACGCGCGAAAAATCATGAGTGCCATTTGGTCGTTGGGGCAGGCGATGTTCACGAAGGTGATTGTTGTGGTGGACCACGACGTGGATATACACAATTACAGGGAAGTGGTGTGGAAGACGCTTTGCGCGCTCGATCCGGAGCGGGATGTGCAGTTCTCGCTGGGGCCGGTGGACACGCTGGATCATGCGGCGCGGTTGCAAGACTTTGGTTCGAAGATGGGGATCGACGCGACGCGTAAATGGAGCACGGAGGGATTTACGCGGCCGTGGCCGGATGAAATTTTGATGGATGAAGCGACGAAGAAGCGGGTCGAGGCCCTGTGGAAATCTCTTGGGCTCGGATAATTTGAGTTTGCAAGATATCTTTAAGGAATGAAGCGGGCCGCAGCCCCGAGGGAAGACAGAAAAATGGTCCGACGGTCCTGGAATAATGGGATAGGACTCTTTTGCGAGAGGAAGCTGACTTCAAAGGATAACCGTCCGGCCGTACAGGTAGGGAGGTAGAAAAATACAACTAATTGTAGCAGGTCATGCTGTAGACACTAGCCTTATGGGTGGCTGCCGTCAATACCCCCCGAACTGCCTAAAACTACCCCTATTGATAGGACAACACCCGCATAGAATCCCTTGACGCTCGGAGTGAAAAAATGTCATAAAGCTCCCACGGGTTGTGCCCTCAATCCATCCGCAGCGCAAATGGGGTGCAACGCAGGGTCGTGATTTCTGGCGTGTGTTTGAATGCCGGGGTGGCGTTCCTCGTGATTGAATCGCGCGAAGTGATGAACGTGAGACAGGCGTCGCAATATCTGGGCATTTCCCCGGATACCCTGTACCGTTACATCACGGAAGGCGAAATTCCCGCGTTCAAGCTCGGCAATCGTTGGAAACTTCGGAAGACGATCCTGGACCGCTGGATGGAACGGAAAATGAGCCAGACCACCGGCAGGCGACGGTAGCCTGGCGAGAATACCGGGAACGGATGTCAGAAAAGAGGCCGCAATATGGGGCTATTTGGCGGAAAGAGCAGGCAGATCGTGGGACTGGATATAGGATCCAGCTCCATCAAAGCGGTTGAGCTGAAATCAACGAAGGCCGGCTATGAGCTGGTGAGCTTTGGCATGGAAACGTTGGCTCCGGACACCGTGGTGGATGGTGCGATCATGGACGCGCCACAGGTTGCCAACGCCATCAGCAAGATTTTCGACGCGCAGCGCATCAAGAGCAAGAACGTGGCGACTTCGGTTTCAGGACACTCGGTGATCGTGAAGCGCGTGCCGCTTCCGCTGATGACCGAGGATGAGCTTTACGACCGGATCCCTTCCGAGGCCAGCCAGCACATTCCGTTCGATATCGCCGACGTGAACCTGAGCTACCAACTGCTGGAGTCGATGGACTCGCAGATGGACGTCCTGCTGGTAGCGGTGAAGAAGGACAAGATTTTGAACCACACGAACGTGCTGGCGCAGGCGGGGAAAACGCCAGTGGTGGTGGATATTGACGCGTTCGCTCTGCAGAACTGCTTCGAAGTGAACTACGAACCGGACGCGGGGCAGACGGTTGCGCTGCTGAATATCGGTGCGAGCGTCATGAATATCAATATTGTTCGCGGGGGCATACCGTTGTTTACCCGCGACGTCAGCGTGGGCGGGAACCAGTACACCGACGCGCTGCAGAAGGAATTGGACTTGAGCTTTGAGGATGCCGAGCGGCTGAAGAGAGGGGACACCCTCCCGAGCGTCACCGATGAGCAGAAGCAGCAGATTCTGCGCAGCGTCTCGGACATCCTCACGCTGGAGATCCAAAAGACGTTTGACTTCTTCCGAGCCACGGCGAGCGGCGAGAACATCCAGCGCATTGTGGTTGCTGGGGGCACGGCGCGGGTTCCAGGCCTGGTAGACCTGCTGCGCGAGGAGTTCGCCATGCCGGTGGAAGAACTGAACCCATTTCGCAGGGTGCTCATCAATCCCGGCCGGCACAGCGATGATCAGATCCGTGATATGGCACCACGGTTGGTAATTGCCGTAGGTCTGGCGCTGAGGAGCTTCGACTAGCCATGATTCGAATAAACCTTCTGGGACAAATTCGGCCAAGAGCGACTCGTCGGCCAATGGCAATGGACACCGGAGCCGCGATGCCTGTGGTTTTCATCGGCGTTGGCGTAGCCGTGGGACTCATCGTGCTCGGCTTCTTCTACTACACGTGGCAGAAGCAATTGACGGAAGAGAACAATCGAATCAAGACTCTGAGGGCACAGAAAACGGAGCTCGAACAAATCAAGCAGCAGGTGGAGACCTTTGAAAAACAGAAAACGATCTTGCAGCAGCGGGTTGCCACGATCGAACAGTTGCAACGGGACCGTACCGGCGGCCAAGAACTGTTGGACATGGTTGCCAATACCGTCTCGCGGACGGAAAACCTGTGGCTGACGGAGATGGTCCGCAAGGGCAATACCCTGTCGCTGGAAGGGTCCTCAGCATCGATCAATTCCGTAGCAAATTTCATTACCGCGCTGAAGCGTTCCGGGTATTTCCAGAAAGTGGAAATCAAGGAATCGAAGCAGGACGAGAAGAATACGGCCATACAAACGTTCGTTTTCCAGATGTCGGCTGAAATCAGTCCGCCCCAGGCGGCGCAAGCCCGGCCCGCCAACGCGCCTGCGGCGGCTCCGGCTGCCAAGGCGCCGGCAAAGAAAGGTTAAGAGGACGCCATGGCCAATCCGTTTCGAGACATGTCGGTATTCATGCAGGCCTTGGTGGCGTTGGCCATCGCGGTGGTGATTCTTCTTCTAGGACTTTACGTTCCTATCTCGCCAGTGGCGCAGGAACGGGAGTCTTACGATAAGGCCGTAGTGGAACGGACCAAGCTGAATCAGGAAGTGACACAACTTTCGGTTTACAAGCAGCGTTACGGGGAATTGAAGCAGCAGATGGATGCGCTCAACAAGCAATTGGATACGCTGAAGACTATCGTGCCGGAAGAGAAGGAGACGGATGAATTTATCCGCCTCCTGCAGGGAGCGGCGAGCGCTTCCAACGTGCAAATCCGCCGCCTCACGGCGCAAGCCGTCGTGCCGAAGGAATATCACTACGAGATGCCATTTGAAGTGCAGGCGGATGGCCCGTACTTCAATGTTCTGGACTTTTTTGGGCGCCTGGGCCGCTTGTCCCGAATCATCAACGTGGGTGACTTGACGTTTGATGATCCGGAGAGGCCCAAAGGGACAAAGTACCCAGTGCGTCCGGGCACCACGGTTTCCGGAATCTTCACGGCAACAACATTCTTCACCAAGCCGCCTGACACGGGTGTGGCTCCGGCTCCCGGAGCCAAACCTCAAGCCGGTGCGGCTGGGGCACACTGAGCGGGAATGAGCGAACTATGCGTTCAGCGATAATTGTCGGACTAGGGCTCTTGATCGGGGCAGTCGCTCCAGGATTGCGGGCGCAGGTGAACCCGGCGACGACCACGAACAACGTGAAGTCTGCGCTGGGCGATAAGGGTCAAACCGCGCAGCAAGCGACTCAACCACCTGGAAAACCGGCGACACAGGCTCCGGCCAAGCCAGCACCAACATCGGCGGCTAAGCCCGCAGCAAAACCCGCGGCTAAGTCTTCGTCCAAGCGGGCGGGCAAAGCAGCCGCCAAACGTCCGGCCAAGGCCGTCGAAAAGCCTTCGGGCGTCAGCCGAGCGGCTGCGGCGGAAAGTGAATTAAAGCAGGCGCGCCGTGATCCCTTTGAGTCCCTTATTAACCGCCAGCAGGGCAAAGGTGGCCCGGCTCTACCTCCAGGCAAAGCAGGACTCCAGGTGAGTACACTGCGGCTGGACGGAATCGTGAAAGCGCCGAACGGTATGATTGCCGTGGTAACGAATCCGCAGTCACGCACCTATTTCCTACGCGAGGGTGACCACCTCTATGACGGCAGCGTGGAAAAGATCACCATGGACGGCGTTTCTTTCCATGAAGAAGGAAAGGATGCCTTCGGCAAGCCCGTGGAACGCCAGGTAAATAAGCGAATTTACTCCACCAGTTCAGGAGAACAGCAATGAAGACGAATTGGCCGGCCCTTAAACATGGCTGCCTGATCCTTGCGAGCGTGGCACTGGCAACCAGTCCTATGCTGGCGCAGACACAGGAACCCGCCGGCGGAAGGAAATCCGCCGCGGTCATCTCCAGCGTTGCCATCACTCAGTCGCCGGAACGCGCGGCGGTACGGGTAGAAGGCGAAGGCCGTCTCGACGTGCGCACGGCTCGCATGCACAGCCCGGATCGCTTGGTGCTGGATTTTGCAGGTGCCCGGCTGGCCGTCGACAAGACGGTTATCCCCGGGTTGGCCGCGCCGGTACGGGGGGTGCGCCTTGGGCAATACCGACCGGATGTGGCGCGCGTAGTGATTGATCTGACGGCGGCGACACCGTATCAAGTTTCGCGCGATGGAGGCGCGGTGGTCATTTCCTTCGACACTTCGACTGTCGCGCCGGTGAACGCACCAGTCAAGTTGCCGGTGGTTACGTCCCAGACGATTGAACAGGCGCGGCCGGAATTTCAATACGGGGCGCCAGCACCGCGGAAAGCGACTCACCGCAACGCTCACAATCTTGAGATTTCCGCTCCTCGTTTTGCCTTACCGGGCGAACTGACCCAGCCCTCAGTCGCACTGGCATCTTTCCGCGGGAAGAATGAGCCGGTCCGTCCAGATGCGAGCTCGCAGGAAGCTGCCCAGCAAGCGATCCAGCAGGCCGACACGGCGGCTAACACCCTGGCGGCCACTAATGCTAATGCACGAGTGCTGGCAGCGGCGACGCAAGCGCCAGCACCTGGACAGACCTCAGCGAAGTACACTGGCGAGCCAATCTCCGTGAACCTGAAAGATGTGGATTTGCGCGACTTCTTCCGGCTAATCCACGAGATTAGCGGATTGAACGTCGTGCTGGACCCCGCCGTCAAGGGCAGCCTTACGATTGTTCTAGACGAAGTGCCCTGGGACCAGGCGCTTGATATCGTCCTGCAGAACAACAGTTTAGACAAGCAGTTGAACGGGAACGTGCTACGCATTGCAACGCGCGCCACCTTGAAGACCGAAGCGGAAACTCAACGCGATCTCCAAAGAGCGCAAGCCGAGGCGGTTCCACCAATCACGGTCACGCGCGTGCTGAGCTATAGCAAGGCCTCCGGCTTGGTGCCGACGCTCAAGAAGTTCCTCAGTTCGCGCGGGGACATATTGGCCGATGAGCGTTCCAACCAGCTTATTATTCGCGATATTCCTTCGACCATACCCATTATTGATAACCTAATCCACCAATTGGACCGCAAGTCGCAGCAAGTGGAAATTGAAGCGCGCGTGGTATCCGCTTCACGCAGTTTTGCTGAGGACATCGGCACGCAACTGGGTTTCGCCGGGCAGACAAGCAGCGGCCGTACCGTGTTTGGCGGGACACCTCAAGTGGGTGCTAGCGGCCAGCACCCCGATACACCATTGAACCCGCCCTTGATTTTCACTGGAACACAAGTGACTGGCAACGGGATCACTAACGGTTTGCCCCTAAACACGAATTTCCCAGCGGGTCTTGGGACCGGCGGCAGCGGCTTCCTGTTCTCCCACAGGTCGTCAAACTTCGCCATCGACTTTATCATCACTGCGGCGGAATCCAAGGGCGTGGGCAAATTGCTTTCCAAGCCCAAGGTCATCACCCAGAACAACGAAAAAGCCCAAATCAAGCAGGGCACCAGGATTCCGATCCAGACGACCATCAACAACACGATCTCGGTGCAGTACGTGGACGCCGTGCTGAAGTTGGAAGTCACCCCGCAGATTACCGCTGAGGGTACGATCTTCATGGATGTGGTCGTGGAGAACACGTCGATCGACACCGGTATTCCGCGCATTCAAGGCATCCCGGCTCTGGATACCCAAGCCGAGGAAACCAAGGTCACTGTCGCGGACGGTGGTACAGTCGTTATTGGTGGCGTCATCATTTCTTCACAGCGCGTGGATATCTTCCAGACTCCGCTCGTGGGCAGCCTGCCACTGATTGGGAATCTCTTCAGGCGGCGGAGCGTCACTACCCAATCTCAGGAGCTGTTGTTCTTCTTGACGCCGCGAATTATCCCCGGATAATTTAACAGATCACTCATTTAACTGGGGGGGCCGGAAAGAGGAGACCATGGTCTCCTCGTTCCATTTATGAAGAAACCGTTCCAGCACCGCCGGCGAGCATTGGTTTCACTTCTGCCCCAGTCCAGGATTGATTCCCTGTTGATCACCCGCCCAGCCAATTGGTTCTATTTGACTGGGTTCACCGGGGAAGCAGGGGCCTTGGTGGTGTCGCTGAAGGGCACGACGCTCATTACCGACGGGCGTTTCATGGTTCAGGGACACGAAGAAACGTCAAGTGTTCGGATCCGCCGACAGAAAGAATCCCTGTTTGAATCGGTCGGCGGATTCCTGAAAGATTTGCGAGTCCGGAGTATAGGCTTTGATCCAACCCATTTGACTGTGTCCCAGCTACAAAGTGTTCGGAAGGCGGCTGGGAGCCAATTGCGATGGGTTCCAGTCACCGGAATCGTAGAGTCCCTAAGGATGCGCAAAGACTCAGGGGAATTAGCCCAGATGCGCAAGGCAGCCATCCTGGCGGGAGAGATTGTGAAATTCGCCATCGGCCTCCTGAAGCAGGGTGTCCGCGAGTGCGAGGTTGGAGCGGAGATCGAGTACCAGATGCGCAAGCGTGGAGCTTCGGGCCCTTCCTTCGAGACTATCGTGGCCTTTGGCAAGAGGGCTGCCCTTCCCCATGCACGCCCCACGGGCAAACGATTGAGGAAAAATGAGTTGGTCGTCCTAGACCTGGGTGTTATACTCGGCCACTATTGCAGCGACATCACCCGCACGGTTTTTCTGGGCAGAGCCCCAAAACGCATCCGAGTCTGGTATAAAGCAGTTCTGGAGGCGCAGGCGGAGGCGATAGCAGCTGCAAAGAATGGGGTGGCCTGTGGGGACGTGGACGCGGCGGCGAGGCAGGTCTTAGCAAAGTACAACCTTGACCATCTTTTCGTGCACAGTACAGGTCACGGTCTGGGATTGGAAGTACATGAGGACCCCAGAGTGGCGAAGGGTCAAAAGCGGCGACTGGAACCCGGAAACGTAATTACGATCGAACCTGGCGTGTATGCGGAAGGTATCGGTGGAATTCGCATCGAAGATGACGTCGCTGTGCACGCGAGCCGCACGGAAGTTCTGACCCGCGCACCGCGGGATCTCATTGAGCTTTAGAACAAGCATGAGACGCAAAAAGCCTTCAAAATCTGATCGGACGTTTGCCAATCCGGAAATCCAGCAGATTGAGCAGCTTCTGCAGTTTATGACTAAACACAATCTCGAGGAGTTTGAGTACTCGCGTGGGGATCTGCACATCCGTCTGCGCAAGCCGTCGCCGGGAGTCGTGGTGGCGCCTCCGCGTGCGCTGGCAGCCCCAGAGATCATTGTTTCCGGTTCGGGGGATGAGGCTCGGGGAATTCCGGGAGGCGCGGGGAGTGCCGGGACGACTGAAGCGCGTTCGACCGAAGATCAGCACCTGGTGAAATCTCCGATTGTCGGAACCTTCTACGGCTCTCCCAGCCCGGGCTCTGAGCCTTTTGTAAAGGTCGGAGCGTTTGTCGAGACGGGCCAAACGCTTTGTATTGTGGAAGCCATGAAGCTCATGAACGAAATCGAGTCGGACGAGACGGGCGAAGTGGTACGCATCTTTGTTGAGAATGGACAGCCCGTCGAATACGGGCAGCCTCTCTTTGGTATCCGTCCGAGCCGGAAGAAGTAGCCGGCAAACGGCGCCATGTTCCAGAAAATCCTTGTCGCCAATCGCGGGGAGATCGCCCTGCGGGTTATTTGCGCCTGCAAGGAACTGGGCATTTCCACTGTCGCGGTTTATTCCGAGGCGGACCGCAATTCGCTTCATGTCCGCTTCGCTGATGAGGCGGTTTGCATTGGGCCGGCGCGCAGCAGCGAAAGCTACCTCAACATTCCTCAGGTGATCAGCGCCGCGGAGATCACCAATGTGGATGCCATCCATCCCGGGTACGGATTTCTTTCCGAGAATGCGAATTTCGCCAAGGTTTGTGAGGCCTCGGAGATAACCTTCATCGGGCCTCGGCCGGAAATCATCGAGTTGATGGGTGAAAAAGACCGCGCACGCCGTGAAGTGAAGGCTGCGGGCCTACCGACCATCCCGGGAAGCGACGGTATCGTGGAAGGGGAAGAACAGCTTGCCACAGAGGCTGCCGGCATTGGCTATCCATTGATTCTAAAGGCCTCCGCCGGCGGGGGCGGGCGAGGCATGCGCGTCGTGCGCAAACAAGAGGACCTTCTTGCTGCCTATCAAACAGCCCGCAACGAGGCCCAGCAGGCCTTCGGCACTCCGGATGTCTATGCCGAGAGGTTCCTCGAGCATCCCCGTCACATTGAGTTCCAGGTGCTTGGCGACCAGCATGGCAGGGTCATCCATCTGGGGGAACGCGAATGCAGCATCCAGCGACGCCACCAGAAGCTGGTCGAGGAATCACCTTCTCCGATCATGGACGCCAAGAGGAGAAAAGACCTCGGCGCAAAAGTGGTGAAGGCCCTGGAAGAGATTGGCTATACCAACGCCGGAACGGTCGAATTCCTAATGGACGGGGAAGGCTCACTGTACTTCATTGAGATGAATACGCGCATCCAAGTGGAGCATCCGGTGACTGAGCTGGTGACCGGCGTGGACCTGATCAAGGCGCAGATTCGCATCGCCGCGGGCGAAAAAATGGAAGATGCTACCGGGGCCATCCTCCCTTCGGGACACGCGATTGAATGCCGCATCAATGCGGAGGACCCCGACACGTTCGTGCCGTCGGCGGGACGCATTACGACCTTTCAGGCGCCGGGCGGAACCGGAGTGCGCGTGGACTCCGCCGCTTATACCGATGCTGTCATCCCTCCGTACTACGATTCGCTGATCGCCAAGCTGATCGTTAAGGGGCGTGACCGCACGGAAGCCATCGGCCGGATGAAGCGAGCGCTTGAGATGTTCGTCATCGAAGGCATCAAGACTTCCATCCCCCTGCACCGCCGAATCCTGGCGGACCCGGACTTTGCGGCGGGGAAGTACGATACCCATTTCATCGAGCGGGTGCTAGGAACGAACGGAAAGTAAACGAGAATGCGCCTTGTTCTCCCGCGGCTGTATGTGATATTGGATGCAGCGTTGCTGACCATTCCCGAAACAGAATGCGCTCAAAGGCTTGCCGACGCCGGTGTTCGTCTGCTGCAGTACCGGCACAAATTCGCGACCCCGCGTGAATTGCTGGGTTCCGCAAGCCGGCTTTCCGGCCTTTTGGTTGCGCGGGGCGTGACTTTCATCGTGAATGACCGCGCCGATGTGGCGTTCCTTGCGGGAGCAAGCGGCGTTCATGTCGGTCAGGAAGATTTGGAGGCCGAAACGGCGCGCAGCGTCATCGGCCCCGGCAAGCTGGTTGGCGTCTCGACACACAATAGGGAGCAATTCCAACGCGCGACGGCCACTTCGGTGGATTATATTGCTGTGGGGCCAATCTTCTCTACGTCCACCAAGGCGAATCCGGATCCGGTGGTCGGAACGGAATTCGTCCGTCAGATTCGACCACTGACAGACAAGCCGATCGTGGCCATCGGCGGAATCACGCTGGAGCGCGCGGCGGAAGTGATCCGAGCAGGCGCCGATTCGGTTGCGGTGGTCAGCGACGTCCTCCGTGCGCCTGATCCGGGAGCGCGCGCGCGACAATATCTCGATCTTCTGGACGCCGCGAACCATGCGGCCGGCGCCTGAGGCAGATAACGAATGGCCGACACCACACAAGCGATTGCTCCGGGCAGCGCTGCAACCGAGCACGGCTTTGTGCGCGCCATCGGTTTGTTCGATGGCACGATGATCGTCGTTGGCTCGATGATCGGCTCCGGCATCTTCATCGTTGCCGCGGACATCTCGCGGCAAACCGGGTCGGCCGGTGGGCTCCTGCTCACATGGATTCTCACCGGACTGCTGACCATTGCTGCCGCACTTTCCTACGGCGAACTTGCGGCGCTATTCCCACACGCCGGAGGACAATACGTTTATCTGCGCGAAGCCTATTCACCGCTCTGGGGTTTTCTTTACGGCTGGACGCTGTTTCTGGTGATTCAGACGGGGACGATCGCCGCGGTGGCGGTGGGATTTGCGAGATATCTCGGGGTGCTCTTCCCGGCAATCTCTCCGCAGGCGTGGATTGTCCATCCCATTTCCCTGGGCTCGAAGTACGCCATCAGCCTGTCAGTCCAGCAATTGGTGGGAGTGTTGATGATCGTTTTTCTCACGTTTCTCAACACGCTCGGTGTGCGGCTCGGCAAACTGATTCAGAACATTTTCACCAGCGCGAAAACGCTTTCGCTGCTGGGGCTGATTCTTTTGGGAATCTTCGTGGGGAGAAATGCCGGAGCCATTACCGAGAATTTCAGCCACTTGTGGGCTATTCGCAACCCACAAACGATCGAACCGGGCGCGAGTTTTCTGCGAAGCCTCGTGCCCACCATCACGGCCGCGAGCGGCGCGTTTGGACTGTTCGTGGCTTACGGCGTAGCGCAAGTTGGTTCGTTGTTTTCCGCCGATGCCTGGAACAACATCGGCTTCACCGCCGCGGAAGTGAAAAACCCAAAACGCGACGTAGCGCTTTCTATGGCGTTCGGGACGATAATCGTCATCACGTTGTACTGCCTGGCGAATTTTGCGTACCTGTGCACGCTTCCCCTGGTACAGATTCAAACCGTTGCCGACGACCGCGTGGCGAGCGCGGCCTTGAACGCCATCTTCGGTCCCGTGGGCGCTGCTATCATGGCGGTGGCCATTATCATTTCCACGTTTGGCTGCAATAACGGGCTGATTCTTGCCGGCGCGCGCGTCTCCTACGCCATGGCGCGTGACGGGCTCTTCTTCCGCTCGACCGGCACTTTGAACAGCAAGGGCGTGCCCGGCTCCGCGCTGATCTATCAGGGAATCTGGATTACTGTGCTCGTTTTGCTGCGTACGCGCCGTCTGGATGCGGCGGGCGGCGTTACTTATGGCAATCTCTACAGCGACCTGCTCGATTACGTGGTCTTTTCTGTTTTGATTTTTTACGCGCTCACGATCGCGGGAATTTTCGTCTTGCGCGCGAAGCGGCCTCAGGCCGAGCGTCCCTACCGGGCGTTCGGTTATCCGTTCGTGCCGCTGCTTTACATCGTTGCGGCAGTAGCGATCATGTTTGTTCTGCTGTTCTACCGAACGCAGACGGCCTGGCCAGGATTGGTGATCGTGCTGCTCGGTGTTCCGGTTTACCTAGTGTGGTCACGCCGGACATCCAAGACGGCCCCTGCGAATTAAATGGATTTTGTTGTAGGGGCGCGGGGCGCTGCACCCGTACAATGCTTTGGGCCATATTGGCAGCCATCTGAAACGCGGGGGAGGACTCCCCCAGAGGAGGAGTTGCATGGGCAACCCCTTGTTTGCAACGAAGTCGCTCGAAACGCTGATGAAAGAGGCGGGCGATACAGGCGAGCACAGCCTGAAGCGGGCCCTCGGCCCTGTCAATCTTGTGACGCTGGGAATTGGAGCCATCATCGGCGCGGGGATTTTCGTGCTCACGGGGGCGGCCGCGGCACTTTATGCTGGTCCGGCGATCATGCTCTCGTATGTGCTCGCGGGTTTCGGCTGCGTATTCGCAGGCTTATGCTACGCCGAGTTCGCTTCCCTGATTCCCGTCGCCGGTTCTGCTTACACTTATGGTTATGCCACGCTCGGCGAGATTATCGCCTGGATCATTGGCTGGGACCTGATATTGGAGTACGCCTTTGGCGCGGCAACGGTCGCGAGCGGCTGGAGCAGTACTCTCGTTGCCTTCCTGCAAGATTACGGGATCAGCCTGCCACCACAAATCTGTGACGTCCCCGGTGCAAAGTGGGTTTTGTACGACGGACGCTGGACGCCTCTAACCGCCCTGAGCCTTAGTCCGGGGCAGGCCGCCGGCTTGCCGCAGGCCACTGCGACTTTCAACTTGATCGCGTTCCTCGCGATATTAGGCGTGACCACAATCCTCATCATTGGCATTAAGGAATCGGCAAACTTTAACACCGCAATCGTTTTCGTGAAGCTGACCGCAGTGCTGACTTTCATCGCCGTCGCTCTCCCCTTCGTTCTTAAGCATTCCGACATGGCTCACGCGAACTGGAAGGTGTTTCTGCCTCCCAATATGGGTACGTTCGGTGCCTACGGTTGGTCCGGCGTTTTGCGAGGAGCGGGAGTGGTTTTCTTTGCGTATATTGGGTTCGATGCCGTGTCCACGGCGGCGCAGGAAGCCCGCAACCCTCAAAAGGACATGCCGGTCGGAATCCTCGGATCGCTGGTCGTCTGCACCATTCTGTATATCATCGTTTCGGGCCTGCTGACGGCCACAGTTCACTACTCTCGCTTGAACATCGGCGCTCCGGTCTCTTTGGCAATCCGCGAAACCGGAGTGAAGTGGGGCAGCTATGTAGTAAACGCCGGAGCACTCGCTGGCCTTAGTACTGTTATGCTGGTCATGCTATTAGGGCAATCACGCGTGTTTTACTCGATGGCCCATGACGGATTGCTTTGGAAGTGGGCTGGGGACATTCATCCGCGTTTCCGGACGCCGTGGAAGTCGACTGCTATCGTGGGACTGTGCGTGGCAGTTGTGGGCTCATTAGTGCCGATCGGCAGTCTCGGCCAGATGGTCAGCATTGGAACTCTCCTGGCGTTTGTGATCGTTTGTGCGTCCGTTTGGATTTTGCGTGTCCGCCGGCCCGACCTGGAACGCCCTTTCCGGACACCTTTGGTCCCTTTTGTACCTATCATGGGGATCGTTGTTTCGCTGGGACTGATGGCTGGACTGAACGGCGTCACGTGGATCCGGTTAATCGTCTGGCTGGCCATTGGTATGGTGATTTACTTTACCTACAGCGTCAAGCACAGCAAGGTACGCAACAGCCTGAAATAGCTTGCCACGGGCCGGTGCGCGCAGCGCTCGGCCTGCATTTCTCAGGCGCGCTTCTCCTCCGCGTCCCACGCTTCTTCAGGTAAAGTATTCTTTCTGATGACCGCTCTATGAAACCTTTCCTCGCGAGCCTGAAAGAAATCCGGGGCCGCCTCTCGTGGCTGGACCTTACTTCCACGGCAATCGCCGCAGCGGGATTACTTCTCGAGCTTTTTGGGATAAACGGCGGCCCCTTCAGTTTTCTGAAGTTCCTTGCGGTGCTTGCGGGCCTTTATCTCTTCGTTCGCTTAATCGGCTGGTGGAGAAACAGGCTGCTCTGGAGCTTGCGGAACCGGCTGATTGTCGCCTATCTGTTCATTGCTGTTGTCCCGATACTATCCATCCTAACGCTCGTCATTCTTGCCGCCCGGATTCTTTATTCGCAGTTGGGTGCCTACCTGCTCTACGAAGATCTCCATCAACGCATCGAGATGATCGCGGATATCGCCGAGCATATCGCCATCGCGCACGAGACACTTCCGCCGAGCATCACCCTGGACGAATCGGAGCGCGTCCTCGCCGCGGAATCTCACGCCGTCCACGACCGGGAGCTTCCGGGACTGAAAATTACGTTTTCCAAGGATCTCCCGCTGCTTCGCAAAGTGGCCCCGCAGAGCAAAAACGCTTTTGCCGGCCTGATGCAAGAGGGGGATTCCCTCTCGCTCATCAGCCTGCGGATGATTCACGATCCCAAGGAACAACGGGGCGTCATTCTCCGCGTACCCGTTTCGACTCCTGGAACCGACATATCGGAATTCCTCAGCACCATTGCACCCGATCTGGGAGTCATCCAGCTGAATCTCATGGAGACATACGAAGGAAATGCTCCGCAGAGCGTTCTGTATTCGTCCGGCGGGAGACAGTACCGCGTGGCCAAACGTATCGTGGCCAGCAACCGCGCGCTTCAGGCTCCCATGTTCTGGTTCGATTCGCCGGTGAACGTTGTTTCTCGTATGGAGTCGGTTTTTGTGGACAAAGATGGCACGGTAGACCCGGCCAGGCCCTTGCTCGCAGTATCCAATGCCAGGCCTTCTCGATTGAATGCAAGAATTTTTACCTCGCTGGGGGAACTGCGCACTTCCTATGTCATCTTCTTTGTCCTCGTAGGAATCATTTTTCTTCTGATTGAAGCCGCGGCCCTCGCCACGGGCATCGTTTTGACCCGGCGGATCACCCGCGCTGTCGCCGATCTTTACCGGGGCACGCAATTCGTACAGGCGGGGGACTTCTCCCATCGCATTCAGGTCGAGCGCATGGACCAGCTCGGCGCTCTAGGAGAATCGTTCAACCAGATGACCGGATCAATCAGTACGCTCATCGAAGAACAGAACAAGCGGCAACGGCTCGAGAATGAAATTTCCATCGCCCGCGAAGTCCAGAATCAGCTCTTTCCCAGTACGCTTCCCTCCGTACCGGGAGTGGAAATCGAGGCCATTTGCAAAGCGGCGCGATCAGTCAGCGGCGATTACTATGATTTTATCCAGCTCAGCCCTACGCACGTGGCCATCGCTATCGCTGATATTTCCGGCAAAGGGATTTCTGCCGCGCTGCTCATGGCTAGTTTGCAGGCGGCCCTGCGCAGCCAGATGCTGACAGAAGGCAGCGAGCGTCTGAGCACCGCTGAGCTGGTCTCACGGCTGAACAAACATTTGGTGCGCAACACCGGTGACGACCGCTTCGCCACCTTTTTCATTGCCGTCTACGACAGCGCCACAAGAACTCTTCGCTATACCAACGCAGGTCACCTGCCTTCCTTTCTGATCTGCAACGGCTCGGCACATCTTCTGGACAAGGGTGGCATGGTACTTGGCGTTGTCGAGGACTACGTTTATGAGCAGGGCATCCTGGAAGTCGCGCCGGATTCGCTGCTCATCGGCTATAGTGATGGCTTGGTCGAGCCGGAAAATGTCTATGGCGAAGAATTTGGAATCCCCCGGTTGAAGGAAGCGGCCGTCCGAGTTCACGGGGCTGCGCCGCTGATGGTTGCGGAGTCGCTCATGGCCGCCGCGGAAGAATGGGCCGGAACTCCCGAGCAAGCGGATGACATGACCGTGCTCGTCGCGCGGCTTCGGTAGTACGCTCTTTGCGCGTAGGCTATACTGAAAAATCCTTGGAGGTCTTTTCCGCGAGGAGAAGAATGTCGCTTCGAAATCGCGTAGCGTTGGTAACGGGCGGGAGCCGCGGGATTGGCCGGGGACTGGCGTTGCGGCTCGCGCAGGATGGCGCGCGTATCGCCATCGCCTATCGCTCCAACAAAGTTGCCGCACAGCAAACGTTGCGCCAATTGCAGGCCAGTGGCACGGACTGTGTCGCGGTCGAAACGGACATCACCGATTCGAACCGCTGCGATCAACTCGTCAAAACGGTTGCCGACCGCTACGGGCGCCTGGATGTGGTGGTTAACAATGTCGGTGATTTTCGGTGGGGCATGCTCGCGGAATCCTCGCTGCCCGACTGGCAGAGCATTTTTGCCTCGAATCTTTTTACCGTTTTGTACATGTGCCGCGCAGCGCTGCCGCACATGAGGAAAACGCGTTGGGGACGCATCATCAACATGGGTGCAGTGGGAGCGGAACGCGCGTTCGGCCAGGCGAAAATCTCGGCGTATGCGGCAGCCAAAGCCGCCGTCGTCGCGCTTTCGCGCTCTCTGGCGCTCGAAGAGGCCAAACACGGAATCACCGTCAACGTCGTGAATCCTTCTAGCATTGACGAAAACGAATTGACTTTGGAAGAAGCTCGCCGCATTCGTGACGCGCGTTTCCCGATTGGCCGTCCTCCGACGGTCGAAGACGTTGCCGCCACCGTCGCCTTTTTTGCTTCCGAAGAGGCCGAATATGTCACCGGACAAGTCGTCAATGTCAGCGGCGGATGGATGCTTTGATCGCGCCATGAATCTCCCATGAAAGCTCTTACTGCCGCCGAAATGCGCGAAGTGGATCGCCTCACCACGGAGCGGTACGGCATTCGCAGCCTCCAATTGATGGAAAACGCGGGCACGCGATTTTGGGAATTCCTTCGTTCTTCCTACAGCGACGTCGTCACAACTCACGCGGCGATACTCTGCGGTAAGGGGAATAACGGCGGCGATGGCTTTGTTGTCGCACGTCATCTTCAAGAGGCGGGTTTGAAACCCGAGGTCTGTATTTTCGCCGGCCAGGATGCGGTTCGCGGAGACGCCGCCGAAAATCTCGCGCGACTCAAAAAGTCGGGAGCCAAGATTCAGGAAATCACAGCTTGCGCGCAATGGGAGCGGGGTCGCGGCGAAATCGCTAAATCGCGCTTGATTGTGGACGCTCTCCTGGGCACCGGGCTGAAGGGCAAAGTCGAAGGGCTCCTCGCTTCCGTGATTGAAGAGGTCAATAAGATTTCGCGCGATGCCACTTCTGTAGAACCCGAAGCCGTAGTTGCTGTGGATACCCCCTCTGGGCTCCCATCAGATGGAGAACCCTCCCAGGGGCCCGTGCTACGCGCTCACGCTACTGTCACCTTCACCGCTCCAAAGATCGGTCAGCTCATTTCCCGGGATTCAGCATGCTGCGGAAAGCTCCACGTGCGCGACATAGGTTCGCCGCGTGAGCTCATCGAGGAGCTTGGCAAGGAAAAGATTCGCTGGGTCGAACCGCAAGAGTTTCGAGAGCTTCCCTTCGTCCGCCAATTCGATGCTCACAAAGGCAGGTTTGGCCACGTTTTGGTGGTTGCGGGATCGCTGGGAAAGTCCGGCGCTGCCATCCTTGCGGGACGCGGCGCGCTCCGGGCCGGGGCTGGCTTGGTGACTCTCGCCACCCCGGATGTCGTGCTTCCCATTGTCGCCGCGGCACAAGCGGAACTCATGACAGAGCCGCTTGCTTCTACCAAAGTGGGCACGATCGCAGCGGCAAATTGGAAAGCCAGTCACATTCGCGCGCTTACACAGGGCAAGACTCTTCTCGCCGTTGGTCCCGGGATTGGAACGCACAAGGAGACGCAAAGATTCGTCACCTCTCTTGTCCGGCAGACTGAGTTACCAGTGATTCTGGACGCTGATGGTTTGAACGCGTTTGCTGGGCGCTCACGTGACTTGGCTCGGCGAAAGACGCCGCATCTTGTGGTGACACCTCATCCAGGCGAGATGGCCCGGCTTCTCGGCGTTTCGAATGCGACTGTGCAAGCAGATCGGCTTGCCATTGCCCGGAAAGCCTCAGCAGCTTGGAAGGCCCATGTGATTCTCAAGGGATTTCACACCATTCTTGCCACGCCGGCCGGCCGCGCCTTTGTGAATACGACAGGAAACCCGGGTATGGCCAAAGGTGGCTCCGGTGACGTGCTGACTGGAATCCTTGCTGGAACCGTTTCCCAGTTCGGCGTGCAGCATTGGGAGTCCGCATTGACACTGGGTATCTATCTCCATGGTGGAGCAGGCGATGAATGCACTGCCCAGCGGGAAGAAGCCGGGCTTCTCGCAGGCGAAATTGCGGACGCCCTCCCTGCCACGTATCACCGGCTCATCGCGGAGATGCGTCAATTTGGTTGAAGAAATCATCACCCATTCCGCCGAGGAGACTATCCAGTGGGGCAAGGAATTCGCCAAACACCTGAAGTCTCCCCTCTTGGTGCTCCTTACCGGCGATCTCGGCACTGGAAAAACCACTCTTACCAAGGGCCTGGTGTCCGGCCTCGGTGCCGCCAACGAAGACGATGTCACCAGCCCCACCTTCACGCTAGTGCACGTCTACGGCAAGAAAGCCAAGGTCTACCATGCGGACCTTTACCGCATCGAGAGCTTTCATGATTTTGAGACCCTCGGCCTGGAGGACATCTTTGCTGCTCCCGCTGTCGCCATTCTGGAGTGGTCGGAAAAGTTCCCCCTCCAATCCCCTTGGCCGCTGACCCGTGTGCGCCTTGAGCATCTGGGCGGTGATTCCCGCCGGATTACTGTCCTGGATCCTGCCTGAGCCCTGATCCTACCGCCTCTCTCCTAACTCTCTGGTTACGCCCGGCCCCTAGATTCCTTGCCCGGCCCCAGTCCGGCTGCTACCGTGAAAAGAAGCCGTTGGCAAAAGGACATGCCCAACGAACTCTAATGTCCAGCTCGTCCGAAGCGTCCCACATCGACCTGAAACGCTATAACGTCACCATCCCCATGGGGACGCTGGCCATCGGGGTGGACAACATCCACCACGACGTTTTCCTAAGTCCAAAGTTCGTCCAGGCTGCCCGCGAGTATCTTTTCGATCTCATCCGTCAGACCGCCAGTTCCACCTATCTTCCGGGTGTCGAACTCCGCGCCACCCGCGGGCCGGACTCTGTCGGCTTTCGCAAATTGCTCTCAGAGGTTCTCCACAGCTCTCTTACGCTGGCCAAATATCACAAAAACATCGAGATCGATCTGCTCTTCCGCTTGAGCCTGCTGAAGTTTCTCACCTTCGAAATCGGCAATCAGTTCGGCAACCTCATTCTGGAAGGCAAGGAATGGATTCGCCAACGCGGCGAGCATTTCGAACGCAGCCAGCAGGCTCACGTCATCAAAGCGCGCTTGTCCGAGCTGCAGTCGGCGCGTCGCGCGGTCATTCGCCGCGTCGGGCAGCAGGTGGCGCAGATCGTCGCCGATGTGGAGGATAACGCCATCGCCAGGACCCGCCGCGCATTGTTCGGCGAAGATTTCTCGCCCTACTATGAGCTTTGCAAGAATCGCCTGATATTTCTGGATGGTGGCAAGGATGACGTCTTTTTCCTCGAACATTACGTTTTGCTGGGCAACTATGTTCGCGACCCCGACCGCTTCGAAGCTATGGACGCCCTATTCCAGGAATTCCTCCGCGAGGCGGGTCTCACCATCACTGACGAACCGGCACGCCAGGAAGCTGTACTGGCGCACACCGCCGTGCTCGAGGCCATTCAAGCCATCCGCAATGAAATTGCTAACCTTGAGGAGCAACGGGAAAACGCCCGCAAACGCCTCGAACGGAGCGACGGTTTTTTCAAGAAAATGCTGAACTCCGGTGCTCCCGGCGACCTCAAAGCCTCTCTGCACGACGTCGAACTCCGCCTCAAGCATCAGGAATTAAAGCTCGAAGAAATTGGGCCGCAGGTCGAGGAAGCCCGCCAAAAGCTCGATTTCTTTCACAAGGATCGCGAGGCCAGGCTCGGCGAGTATCTCAACGAGCCGGAAAACGCTGGCCGGCTCTTTGATCCGGGTTTTGGGCCGGAGGCGGGAGCCTCCCTTCGCGCACAGCTTTTGACGAGGCTTCTCGATCGCCTCGAACAGCACGAGATTCTCTACCACGTCTTGGCTAGCTACGAAATCCGCCCCATCGTTTCCGACTACTGTCCGCCCGTGCACCTCCAGCAGCTTCGTAAAGCACTGGTGTCCAAGGATGAGCTAAAGCAGGTCGAACGGGTTATCAAGCAGGTTCCAGCGAAGAAGTTGTCCCTCAAAACCATCGAAGAACTTTCCAGGAAAATTCGGCGGTTCTCCCGCGAGGAGCTGCAAGCCGCCGTTTTGCGCTTCGCCGCGGATTTCCTTCGTTTGCACAGGGATCTTCGCGATGCCGAGCATCTCACCACTTGCATGGAACGCATCAATCTGGTCATCACGGAAAAAGCCCGCGAACTCTCCCGCCTCAATAACCGGCTCTACGAGTGTGTCCTTCCGGAGGAGGCCCGTCCTGCCCAGGACACTGTCGTGTCGCACGTCATCATCAAAGCCGACGTTCGCGGCTCCACGCGCATGACCCAGGATCTCCTCTCTCGCGGCCTGAATCCTGCTTCGCATTTCAGCCTGAATTTGCACGAGCCTGTCAAAAAGCTTCTCGACCGCTACTCCGCAAAAAAAGTCTTCATTGAAGGCGATGCCATCATCCTCGCGATTTTCGAAACCGAATCCTCCGTTGCCTACGCGCGCCCGGTGGCCAAAGCCTGCATTCTCTCCCGCCAGATCCTCGCCGTATGCAATTCCTACAACGAGCAAGCTTCCTCCAGCGATCTCCCGGCTCTTGAACTTGGCCTTGGCGTGGCCTTTCAAGGCGACGCTCCCACGTATTGGACCGACGGCGATTCGCGCATCATGATCTCCAAAGCCCTCAATGTATCCGACCGTCTCTCCGGATGCGCCAAACTCGCCAAGCGCATGCTCGCCAAACAGAAGACGCACTTCTCCATTTATCAGTTCTTGAACACAATGGAAGGCGCCTCTGCAGAAGAGTTGGACGAATTCCTCGTTCGCTACAACATGAACGGCATCGAAATCAACGAAGAAGGGTTTCAGAAACTCTCCGAGGAAATTTCTCTCGATTCTGTTGAAACCAGACTCGAGATGCCCTGGGGCAAGCAAAGCGTCACCCTCTTTTACGGCGAAGTTCCCCTCGGCGAATCTGTCGAGCTGCTTGTGATCCGCAAGGCCTTTGCCCGCAAATTGCTCCCCGACGGAAAAATCGGCGGCCCCACTGAGCATTACTATTACGAGGTCTGTACCAGCCCGGCTCTCTACAATCTCGTCGCCGCCCTGATCCGCACAAATGTGGCCGCCGCCCTCGTGTCGCAACGCTCTTGAACCCGCCTTGAGCCTGCCTAGACCCCTCTTCTATACTGCTCCCGGAGGCGAAAGGGGTCCGGTGATCTCCCCTGTTCAATGTTGCACTGGCTTCCAGTTGGGACGTGCAGGCGGCCTGCGCGTAGAGCGTGCTGATCGGGCTCGAACTGCGCGCAAAGCTACAACATGAGGCGGCTTGAAGGCCGGGGAGACGGCAGAGCCGTCGAGTAGCGCCCGTTCTCTCCGCTACTGCGCACGCCGTAGGCGGCGTCACTCATCTGAATCATGGGAATGCCCAGCGGCGGCACACACCGAGTACGAAACCGGCGCCGCCATTGCCGAGATAAGCCCTGGGCCTCGGTGGCCCCCAGCCGGGCATGCCGTTTCCGTGGACGAAGCCGATTTTTTCGTCGAGCGTCATCTCCTTCAGCACCAGGTCCGCGCGGCGGTCAGGCGACAGCGTCTTATCCATCCACGGGCGATCCGCAGGTTGAGGCATGCGGGCGCAAACCGTCAAGCACAGGTTTACACCTGGTGCAGGGAGAAAATCCACGGCCCTTCCCAAAACTGAAAGGAACGAAGCCTCTTAGCGGGGACCGAACAATACACGCGGCAACCCAGATTTCGTATCCCATCTATTTTATTGCGCAACGGCGGTTTCAGGGCGCCTGTTTGCCAACTCGGAAGTTTGAATGGGTTACCACTAAGTTCCGAGTTGCTCGCGATCCTGGCACAATAACGAGACAGATGGCCGGGACTGCTTTAAGCCGCATGCAATGAACTGACACAACCGCTGCTCGAGCGTCAGTTTTTGAGACTGAGCGCGTTGGGTACATCAATCAGTTTTCGCGGGATGAAGGTATTATTAGGAACGGAGGCGAAAGGGGTCCGGTGATCTCCCCGGCCTTCAAAGCCGGCGATTCGGTCCTTTGCGGGTCGAATGGTGGGTTCGACTCCCACACGCTTCCGCCAAGTCCTTTTTTCACGCGGTCTTAACAGAGGAAGTTGACTCCAATTCGGAGTCTGACTCCAATTGAGTGATGTTTTGCCCGATCCTCAGAGAGAACTTCTCAGACGCAACCCGCTCGGCATCGCCAACGATGTGCGCGTAGTGCTCCAGAGTGACGTTGGAATCAGCATGGCGCATAAGCCGGGTGACAACGTGAATCGGGGTGCCGGACTGGAGCAGTTCTGACGTAACGCCGTGTCGGAAGCAGTGGATGCCGACGTGAACGCCTTTCGCAGTTTCAATCCCAAGTTTTGTCATTGCCCGATGAACTCCGTATTTCACAACGTTGTCGGACAGGAAAGGCTTGCCCTTGGAATTGGTGAAGAGATAGCCGTCCACGTTCGGCTTGTAGTGTTTCGTGAGCCAGTTGTGCAAGTGTTTCGTGAGCAGCTCGGACATGCAGACTGGAGCTGCGCTATTGTCACTCTTCGGGGTGCCTTCCTTTCGAGTGGCGTAGTCCAGGGCGCCGGTGATCTGGATGAGCTTCCGCTTGAAGTCGAGGCTACTGACTTTCAGAGCGGTAACTTCGCCTATGCGGAGGCCGCACACCGCGGCGATGAGGAGCATGAGTTTGTAGGGGTACACCGCAGCATTGATGACTCGCGCGGCTGTGTCAGCGTCAAAGAAAAAGATCTGCGGTTGGGGTTTTTTGTCAGCAGGGAACACGATGTCTCTCTTTTCAACGTTCGGGATCGCGTAACCCCACTTTCGTCCGATATTCAAAATCGAGCCGAGGGTGCCGTAGACGTTCTCCGCAGTCTTCCGGCGATCGACACGCCGGCCGACTGCGGTTACGAACCCTTGGTGCTGGCTGAGATTCAGTTCACGCAAAGGAACCTCGCCAAGCTGCGGGAGAATATATGTCCGAATGTGCGATAGGGCAGCACGCGCTCCCCCTGGTTTTCGATTCGGAAGGATTTTGTCGGTCCACTCTGTGATGAGCGCTCTGACTGATTTTCCCGCTCTTGAGGGTGCTGAGGGTTTGAGGTTCTCCTTGGCCCTGGCGTTGTAATCGTCCAGGTATGGTTGAAGGGCAGCCTTTGCCGCACGCTCCGATGTAACGGTCGCATCGAAGGTGATCGTCCTCCTTGCCCGCTTGCCGGTCTTCGGGTTGACTTCATACTCGCGGTACGATCCAACCCATTGGGTACCTCGCTGATAGACGCGTCCAGACTGGAAGCGCCGCCGGGGCATGATGGTGCTCTCCATCCTCGGCGACGATGACGTTGCTGGCGCGGAGTCTAACACAGGACTGGATTGGAGCGCGGTCGCCATCACACAATCGCGGCACCCCAAACCAGCATCGAGCGTCTCGTTGCGCTCAATCGCTTCTCCTTCCGGCACTTACCAAATCGGCGAAGTGAACGCGAGGGTGACGGATACGGTGATCTGTGTTTTTCATGCACCATTCACCCTCACCACAGTGGCGAAGACGATAGAGACTGTCGATTCGCTGCAAAACTTTCATAGGCGACACAGCCCTCTACTATTAAAGAGGCTTCGAAAACGGAAAATGTCAGAAAAAATCTTGGTACCAGTACATTGTTCTGCGACTCGCCCCGAGGTCTCTCGGTCTGCCAATTGTTTATTTGCATGGCTTCACCCCGTACTTGGCTTTGATCTCGTCGGCCTGTCTTTGCAGCACTTGCCAGCGTAGTGTTTCTGATTTGCTGGAAACCGGCAAAACTCCAATTTCACGCTGCCCAGGGGGAAGCGATAAATCGGCACGCGCTGCCCGAGGGGAAGAGAGGTTTAGACCTTCACAGGTAGGTGCTTCCTGTCTTTTGGTTTCAGGTTTGGAATTGAAATTGGAAATACATGATGCGGGGGGGGTACAGGGGGGTGGAACCCCCCTTTTGTATTCGTGTTTTGACCAACCACATGCAAGGATGGTCCGTTAGGCTTGCGGGCGTCCCGTTGACGTTTCGCCTTTTGGGAAGCACGGTATTCGCGCTCTTGAACTATCTCTTCTCTGGCCGACGTATAGACGGCGTTGCACAGTTCCAAGAATTTAGGGTCATCAAGGATGACGCGATAGGCGGAGCATTCACGCACAAGGCCGACGCGCAGGCTGGGGACGGATTGCAGTGCGTGGATTTTTTTTTAGTACTTTGATGGCGCTCGAAACGTTCCCGAGCTTGGCGACGCCGCTGTAACGCATGATGGCACGATAGGACAGACGGGTTATCCCGGTTTCCACGTCCTGCCATTTGTCGAGGGTGAAGAGTAGGCTACGCTCGGCAGAGGTAAACATTCCCCACATGCCAGAGCGAACGACAACTTCCCATGCAGAGCCATGAACGCCGACGCGGTAGGGTGTGGGAGATGCAAGCGCATTCCCCGATGGGCGTCCCACTTTGACATTAGGGACAGAAAAGCGCTCCGCAATCCAAAGGACGGCGGAGCCAAAATCACATCCGAGGACACCCATTGCAAGGTCAACGTTCGAGTGTCCGCCCTTCATATCGCAGACAAAGCAGCGGCAACGGTTTCGTTTTTCAAAAAAACTGAGGGACGGATCAACGTCACCATGCCGATGGTTCTCAACGCGCCAGCATTTCGCCTTGCCGCGTCGAATCGTCAAACCAAGCGCTCGCGCCACACGCAGGATAGAAACGTGTTTCTTTATCCAAGCGACATCCGGCCTAGATATATCCTGAGTCTCGGGAATGACGGCGAGCGCTCGATTCATGGAACTTGCAACCCCGCGAAAAGTGGCAAATCGGACGTGTCGGCAGAGGGCCGCTCCCTGCCTGTTGAATCTTTGTACCAGCCGCCAGTGCTTTGCTTTGGCGAGCTGTATCCTTCGCGGCGATCAAGACGTTCTTCGATGTCCGCAGGAGCGGAGACGAGTCGATAACTGACGAAGGCATCAGAAGGATTGGCGCGGAAACTATCGATCACACATTCGAGCTTGCGAAGTTCAAAAATCCTGGTGGCAATCTGCGTGATGCCGAATCCGCCGTGCTCAATCGAAGTTAGAAACTGCTCGCGATTCGCGACCGCGTGTCCTGCGTCGCGCAAGATGTGAAATGCCCTGGTGAGTTGCCGATTCGCCCGGACGGGCGCCGTCCGGCGCGTTTTTCTATTTGTGAGAATCGTTCCTGTGAAATTGTGATCGTGTTATCGTTCGGCATAATGACCCTCCCGTGAATGACGTAGCGACCGGAACGCTTTCCCGAATGGTTCGTCCTTCACTGATCGAATCTCATTGCAGTCAGGCTGTCGCATGCGCGTCGGCGAAAACGCGACGGCCCACGGATGTCGATGCTCATTTATCGAGCGGGATTTTTCTGCTTGCGGATTTTCTGCGGTCTTCCTATACTTCGCCACGTCTGTGCCTTTCAGAGTCCGCGCTTGCCACGCGGATAAGTTTGCGGAGCGCCGGGGTTTCCTGTCCCGGCGTTTTGCGTTTCTGGAAGCTAAGCTTGGGCCGTTGCGACCTCGGGTTTGCCCTGCTTGCTCGCCAACAGGCGCCGCAACTGCGCAGCGTGCTGTTCGAGTCCCTTGCGGATCGCCTCTCGCACTGCGGCCTCTTCCTCGGGGCGCAAACGCAATTGGCCGGACTCGGCTAGGCTCAATCGCATCCTCGGTACACTGGACTTTTTGGCGACGGTAAACTGCGTGAGCCCTGCCCGCTCCCTCAATTTTCTCAATGCTGTCATCGGTGATCCTCCGCGCGCGGCAACGTTTGCCGCAACACGCGCAGTTTGGGATAAACACACTGAGGCGCGCCATTAGCACAGCGCGCAAAAATGGGGGGTTGCTCTAACGTTTGCTGAGTCTGAGGCGGGCGCAGGTAATTGCCTGGGGGTGCTGATTGCGCCAGACGCGGAGGGTATTCTCGTCGTAGTTTTTCGTCCCTGTAGCCCACCAGGTACCTTGGTGAATAGTTCTCGCCTCATTTGCGAGCAATCGCAACCTTTGCGGCACTCTAAGGAATCCTCCCTCGCTCTTGGGGAGATCAAGACCTTCGGCCCGTTGCAAAACTTCCTTGCCGAACACGGTTTGGAATTGCTGCTCCCACTCTCCTGCAACCCAGAGGGTTTTTTTAACAAGTGTTGCGAGCTTCTTCGAATCCATTCGGCAGGGTTCATCTTGAATCCGATAATGATGCTCGAAAGTCCATTTGACGGTTGTGACGCTCCACATGAGCTTGTCCGGCGCGCACCGATCGGGGCCGGTCAGAGAACGAAACGCTGAGCGGCAGCGTTTCTCGCTGTCTTGTGCGGATAGTTCATTCTCAAAAGCGAGCAGTAAGTCCGTTCCTGCTTTTGATTCTGGTACGTGCTTCTGTGCGGCACGATCGGGTTTCCGCGTTTCTGCGTGATGAGAGGAGTTGGGGGCGGTGTGCTTCGTGCTCTCGCCGCGTCTCTTCGCGGGGCTTGCTTTCCGCGAGTCCGCGGGTATAGCCTTCGCTCGATTCACAGAGAGTTTGCCTTTCCGCCCTGGGTTCGCAGCCCAGGGCTTCTCTTTCTTAGGCCCAATCTTACCGCTGCGATTCGTTTCCCCGTGCAACAAACGTGTGGTTTCAGGACAGTTTGGGTGCGCCCCTAATCGACTGCATTTGCAACACGGAGTGGCTCACCATTCACTAGGGATTTAGAGACGCAATTTCAGGCAGGTTTTTGGGCAAGGATAAAACGGCTCGCTGCGCAGTGCCCTTGATATCCCCAATGTGTCACATATCTCCGCTTGCTTTCTCGGAGTATCAAAGGGTGCCAGATTAGGGCGGCCCATCTATTTGATTCTTCGATCTTTCGTCGGGCAGAAAATAGCCGTATCAAACGAGGTGTTTTGGTACACGCGTACGGATTTTCACTCGGCTGCTCTCGACTCTAATGAGAACCGAGCGTCGCACACTTTCTGCGTCGCCGAAAAACATAAGTTTTTGACACAGGGAGGAACTTGTCCGATAACTGCTGTGCGCTCAACAGGTCGATGCAACACCATCTGGTATAAATCTTCTCTCCAAAGGTGGTGTTTATGACCCTAGGGAAACGGGCGCTCGTTCACGAGACACAATTGCCACGAAGAAACTATAATCAAGACCGTGAGCACCAGCCCTATCACGGCGCCCCGGTGCTTTGGCCGAGAGCTTGCGTTTGATCACCGAGAAGACTGTTTCTATCTTCGCGCGCGGCCCATACAAGTTCCGCACACCATGCATCTGGTAGCGGATTTCTCCCACCGGGATGCCGCGCGGCGGGTTGGTAGGGATCACGCTGTCGGCCCCCAGCGCCGTGCGAATGTAGCGGTGATTGGCTTCGGAGTCGAACTCGGCGTCGGCCAGCACCAGACCGATGGGTTGGGTGCGGCTGGCCGCGTCCACCAGGCCGGGCAGTGCCGGCGTGTCGCATCGCGGGCCTTGTCGCGCCTGCTGCGCCAGGATAATCTGGCGATCCACGTCGGCCACCATCAGCCACTTCAGATAGCGTCGATAGCGGGTTTTTCCGCGGATCTGCTCCTCACTGCGGCGGATGAAGTAGGTACTGACGGCATAAGGCGAGAGCCCGGTGCCGTCAACAGCTACCGCAGCCCGTCGATTCTCCCAATACGCTCTCGATGGTGTCGTCCGGCAGCCGCCACAAGAAGCGATACACTGTGGTGTAGTCGGGCAAGCTGGAAAGCCAGAGCACCGCGCGCAACTTGCTATGCTCCCACAGCCGCACTTCGGCTTCGCGAAAGGTCCAGTCTTCGTTGCGCATCAAACACAAGATCGCCAGCACCTGTGGTTGCGTGAATTGGTGTTTGCGGGCTGGCCCTATCCCAGGCAGATCCACCCAGAGGCCGGAAAATTCACTGTTCGAATGGACCAGGAACGGGGCCTTCAAGCTTAACCTTATCTAAAACTTATGTCAGCTTAATCTAAAAAAAGGCTTGACACCATCGCCGTCTGGTACTAGTTTCCCATGTCAATGGTGGCGGGCGAGTGGCTCAACTGCGCGATGTCCCTGTGTTTTGTTTGCCTTTCATATTGATGGCGTTTGTCGAGGGAGGAGGAGATCGATGCGTTTTTGGAAACTTGTGTTATTGACGGTGGTTTGTACATTTCTGGTGACTGCTGGAAATCTACAAGGGCAGACGGCATCCTCGGCGTTGGTTAGCGGGACTGTCTATGACAAGTCAGGCGCGGTTGTGCCCAACGCGACTGTTGCATTGACGGATCTTGCGACGACCTTCTCGTACACGCAGACTACAAACTCCGCCGGACAGTATCTTTTTCCGACGGTCGCTCCCGGCAGTTATAAAGTGAGCGTAACCAAAGAAGGATTTCGATCTTGGTCTTTGGCCAAATTCGACGTTAACCTATCCAAGTCCTATACCATCGATGCGACACTTGAGTTGGGCCAGAAGAGCGAACTCGTCGAAGTCACCGCGGTGGTTGGCGCGCAGTTGCAGACAAGCGATTCAACCGTGGGCACTGTCGTCGGCGGCGACGAGCTCAAGTATTTGCCCACGGGGGACCGTGGCGTAACGAGTCTTTTGACTTTGCAACCGGTCGTGGCGCCGATGTCGGCGGGGATCGGCACCGATAACGGCGGACAAGTTGCGGGAGCGCGCAGCGACCAGTCAACGTTTTTGATTGACGGCGGCGACGCCACCAGCGACACGGAAGCCAGCGGTGGGTACAACACGCAGTTTACCGGCCAAATCAGGCCCATCGTGCCGGTACCGGTCGATAGCATCGAAGAGTTCAGCGTAAACACCACGAACCCCAACGCCAGCTTCGGGCGTTCCCAGGGCGGCCAGGTGCTAATGGTGACCAAGCGCGGCACCAACGACCTTCACGGCACCGTCTCGTGGTATCACCAAAACGACGATTTCAACGCCAACAGCTGGGACAACAACGCTTCCGGAATTGCGAGGAAGGAGCTAAAGGACAACCGTTACGGCGGCAGCATCGGTGGTCCACTCCTCAAGAACCGCCTGTTCGTCTTTGGTCTCTATGAGGGGCGCCGGTTCCCGCAGACGTTTACGTTTACCCGCACCGTTCCGTCGACCGCTCTGCGAAGTGGAATCATGACATTCCATGACTGTGCTAACGGTTTCGACCCAGTCACTTTCGCGTGCTTGGGTGGTAACAATGTCCAGTACAACTTCAATCCGGCGAATGGGCCGATCGCTTCCTTCTGTAGTTCGACGGGGCTTGCCACGTGCGAACCGCAGGGCCGCGGCGCGAGCCCTGTGACATTGGCGGATATGGCCCAACTCCCGGGACAGGTCACAGGCGTAGCCTTGGGAGACGGTCTGAACACTGTTGGCTACCGGGCTAACGCCGCCAATGGCATCCGGCAAGAATTTGCTGTCGCACGCGTGGATTACAAGATCAACGACAGATGGAACTTTTTTGGCAGCGGACGCTACCAATACTACTTCCAGCCCGGCACCCAGCAGATTGACATCGTCGGCATCAGCGGCTGCAGCGCACCTTGCTCGACGCGCATAAATCCGCTCCAGCCGCGCTACTATGTCGCCGGCCTCATCGGCCAGATCACCCCTAGGCTGCTAAGCGAGACCCACGTCTCATGGTACCGGCACTGGTGGGAGTGGGCCACCAGGCCGCCCTTACCACAGGTTTCGGGCACAGCCGCTGCGCTGTCGCTCGCGGGCGAGGGTACCGGTGCCACTTCGAGCACGAAGTTCGCCGACCCGTACAATATTGACACCCAGAACGCGCGTTCGCGCGTTTGGAATGGCAAAGACACCTTCGCTTCCGAAAACCTGACCTACATCAAGGGCCGCCATACGTGGCAGTTCGGCGGCAGCTACCGGTTTGAGAATATCTATCACCAGCGCACCGACAAGGTGACCGGCGGGCTGGCCCTTGGGCCTATTTTCTACCTGAACGCGGGGAGTTTCTTCACCGTCGCGTCCACCTTCCGTCCGCCCAATTGCAATGGGGATCCGGCGAACGGCGCAATCGTATCCACCAATTGCATCGCTTCCTCAGGCGATCGAAGCAAGTGGAACAACTTCTACGCCGCCCTGATGGGGATCCCAGACAGGTCGGCACAGCTCCTGGCGCGTGACGGTGACCTGAATCCGCTGCCGCTCGGCACGCCGCTCCGGGCCCAAGTCCACATCCATGCCGTCGAGGGCTATAGCCAAGATATTTGGCGCGTAAGGCCTTCACTCACTCTCACCTTGGGCCTCACCTATCAGGTGCAGAAACCCCCCACGGAAGAACTAGGCCGGCAGATGGTTCCTATTTTTGCAGACAGCGGCCTGCCCGTGGACCTGACCACTCTCTTTCAAGCGCGCGAGGCGGCAGCGTTGAATGGCCAGATCCTTAACCCGGACATCGCCTTCTCTCCCGTGCGCCACGTGGCCGGTAACACGTACGTCGTGAATCACATTGACTGGAACAACGTTGGGCCGCGGCTGGCGTTCGCCTGGCATCCAGGTTCTTCCCTCCACGGCCTCGGGAACGGCAAGCTCGTTCTTCGCGGCGGTTGGTCGGTAACACATGCCCGCATGAACGGCGTTGGCCTGGTTATGACGCCGCTCCTGGGCGTGGGCCTTGGCCAGATCCAGGGTTGCCGCGGGCCGCAGGCCCCACCGCCCATCGGAAACGGAACCTGCTCCGGCGGCAGCACTCCGGCCAATTCATTCCGCCTCGGGTTTGACGGGGACGGAAGCAATATCTTGCCGAGCGCACAACCCGTGCAGGCGGCGAGCATCCCCTTTGCGGTCTCGGCGCCCTACGGCGAGACCCGTTCCTTCATGATCGATCCCGGGTTCACCCTGGGCTACTCCCACAGCTTTGACCTCACCGTGCAGCGCGAGCTGCCGCGGAACTTGCTCGTGGAAGTCGGCTACGTGGGACGGCTCGGACGTGACCTTGTCCAGAACGCGGACATGAATGCCACTCCGTTCATGTTTAAGGATCCGACATCCGGACAGAGCCTGGGTGTCGCGTTTGACGGCCTTGCTCAGGAGGTCCGTGCCGGAGGGGCGATCACTCCCGAGCCCTGGTTCGAGAACATGGCCGGGGCCGCCTGCGCTGTAAATGCCACCTGCAGCGGTTTCTCCAGCGTAACGGCCTACCTGGCCGATCAGTTCAACTTCGAGGCGGGCACCGGCGACCTTTGGAGCATCATGAATACCCCCGGCACAGGCATAAACATTCTGCGCTTCAAGAATGGGCAGCAGCCCCTTGACAACATCCAGGTGCTCGTCAACAACCTGACGACTCACCATGGCACATCGGACTACCATGCCGGGTTCGTCTCCATCCACAAGCGCATGTCGCATGGCATAACCTTTGATGCCAATTATACGTACAGTCATTCGATTGATATCTTCGGGATCAATCAGGAGAACACGCAGTTCAGCGCGACCTCGCCGTTCCGTCCGGAATGGGATCGTGGACCCTCGGTCTTCGATCGCCACCACGTCATCAACTTCCACTGGTACCACGAGCTGCCTCTCGGGAAAGGCCAGCGCTTTGGCGGCAACAACGCGGTGGTGAACAAGATCATCGGAGGGTGGCACTGGGCCGGCATTTGGACTTACGCAAGCGGCTTCCCGCTGTGCGTCTTCGGAGGGTTCGACTACGGCACAGAGAATCCCCAGATCAATTGCAACCTTCCCAACAGCAGCTTCAAGAACCCCGGTGCCTCGAGGCACATTGGCGTGACCGGGTCGAATGGCGTGGGGACTACCGGGGACATGAACCTGTTCGCAAACCCCGAAACGGTCTCCAGCATGTTCCGCTACCCGCTGATCTCCCAGGACCACAGGTTCGGCTTCGGCGCAATCCGCGGCTTGCCGAGCTGGCAAGTAGACCTCTCCGTGGGTAAAATGACGAAAGTCACAGAGAGAGTGGCCATTGGCCTGACAGCGGATTTCCTGAATGCCTTCAACCACCCGATATTCAACGATCCGGGGACTGACGCGACGGATCTGTCAACGTTCGGCGTCATCAACTCAACGCGGAACAACCCCCGATTTATCCAGATCGGCTTCCGGGTTGAGTTCTAAACCGGGATAGCAACAACCTTTGACGGCGGGCTGGCTGCAGAGCCAGCCCGCTTTCTTTTTTGAGGCGACAGCAAGAGGTAAGCAGTCAGAAGCCGAGCTCGAGCGTCGCTCACTGCTTCGGTGATTGCCCGGCAGAGTTGGTGCGGATGGAATGGGCTTTCGCTTCCAATTCTTCTGCTTTCTCTAGCCTCTTCGCCTTCCGCAGCAGCGACGCATAAGTTTCGAGGGCGCTCGCAACTTCCCGGTGATCCGCGCCGAGTGTCTCCCTGCGGATGCTGAGGGCCTCCTCAAAGAACGTATCTGCGTCGGCGAATTTCCCCTGCTCCAACGTAACCCCAGCGAGTATGTCCAGCGTCGCGACGACCTTCTGGTGCTTGAGACCCAGAATCCGTTCCTGCAAGAGGAGTAGGCGCCGATAGACCGGCTCGGCTTGCGCGGGGTGCCCTTCGAGCCGATAAATTCCCGCCAGGCTGTTCAGCGTCTTGGCTATGTCCTCATGCTCTTCCCCGGTGGCCCTTTCGCGAATCTGCAGGAGCCGGTTCAGAAAGGACTCCGCCTCCGGATAGCGGCCCTCGAACTGATAGGTGAGCGCCAGCGCGTCCAGAACCCTGGCCAAGACAATGCTGTCCGTTCCCACGACTCGCTCCTGAATCGCGAGCGAGCGCTTCAGGAGTGGCTCGGCTTCCGAATAGCGCCCCTGGAACTGATAGAGCTCCCCTAAACTTCTCTGGGCCGCCCCCACTTTAGGATCGTCCTCGCCGAGTGCAGCGATGCGCAGTTCCATCGCGCGCTGTAGCAACGGCTCCGCCTGGGCATAACGCCCTTCATCCTGGTAGAGAACACCGAGATTGTGGAGAATCGTGGCCACTTCGGGATTTTTCTGGCCGAATGACTTTTCTCGAATCAAAAGCGCCTGCTTGTAGAAGCCCTCGGCCTCGGCAAGCTGGTTCTCAGCGCGCCTGAGTTCGCCAAGATTGTTCAGGGTGGTGGCGACGTCGGGATGTTCTGGACCCAGGCTTCTCCTGCGGATCGCCAGAGCCCGCTCGAGCAAGGGCTGGGCTTCTGTATATCGGCCCTGGTCGAGGCAGAGCATGGCCAGGTTGTTAAGCAAGACGGCTACCTTCGGGTGCTCCGGGCCGAAAGCCTTCTCCCGCAAGGCCAGTGCTCTCCTGTAACTTGTTTCGGCTTCGGGGTAGCGATGGAGAGCGCGCAAGAGTTCGGCTAAATTGTTCAGAGTCGTGGCGACTTCGGGGTTTTCGGGACCCAGGAACTTCTCACGAGTCTCGAGCGTGTGCCGAAAGAGCGGTTCGGCTTGAGCGTATCGCATTTGTTCGTGATAGAGGAACGCGAGATTATTCTGGACCGTGGCCGCTTCGAGTTGATCCAGACCTCCGGCGGCATTCAGGATGGACAACGCTCGCAGGTACAGAGGTTCGGCTTCGGCGTAGCGCCGTTGCGTGCGATAAAGCTCCGCCAGGTTGTTTAGAGTCGTTGCCACTTTTGGACTGGTGTTACCAAGCTCTTCTGTCTGCTTGAGGGCTGAGACAAAAAGCCGTTCGGCCCGGGCATAGTCTGCCCGCTGGTATGCAGCTTGAGCCGCAGCCATCAGCTCCGGCCAGCTCGGCTCCTGGCCGGACAATGCCTGCGTGGACAGAAGGAAACAAGCCAGAAGTGTCGCGGCCGGTCGCCTGGCTGGGCTGCCAGTAACCAGGCCAGGAACCACGTTCCCCTCGAAAGGAGACCGCTCGGCACCCAGGTGGATTCGCTTGAAAAACATTTCGGTGTTTCGTAGGCCCTGAATATTGGTATTCTCTACTGCATTCTCGCACGCGAGAACAGAAAAATGGTCTCGGTCCGACCAGTCCTCGCCCCTCCGGCAAGATGATGTCCCGCGTGAAAGCCATCGTTCTTGTATTGGTGTTGACTTGTGTTCTGGCAGGCACCGTTCTCCCGGAGTTGGTGCCCACACAGGAGTCCATTGGGATTCGCCTGACGGACGTTGCTCAGGCCGCCGGTGTCACGGTGCTCAATGTTTCCGGCGAGCAGAAGAAGGACTTCCTGCTGGAGGTGGTGGGCAACGGAGCAGCTTGGTTCGACTACAACAACGATGGGCTCATGGACCTGCTCGTCGTCAACGGAGCAACGCTGGAACACCTGAAGACGGGAGGCGACCCCATCGCCACGCTCTACAAGAACAACGGTGATGGCACTTTCACGGACGTGACGGCGAAGAGCGGTCTTCTGGCGCGCGGGTGGGGAATGGGTGTCTGTGTGGCCGATTACGACAACAATGGAACGGAGGACGTGTACATCACCGGCTTTGGCTCGAGCCACTTGTTCCGGAACAATGGCGACGGCACGTTCACGAACGTGAGTGCCGCAGCGGGGGCGGGCGTCACGGGCTGGAGCACGGGCTGCGCGTTCGGCGACTACGACCGCGACGGTTACGTTGATCTATACGTAGCGCGCTATGTTGCCTTTGATCCAGAGAAGACGCCAAGACCCAGCCAGGGTTCCTTCTGTCAATACATGGGAATGGATGTACTGTGTGGACCGCGTGGGTTGCGCGGCGAGCCGGACGTGCTTCTGCACAACAATCGCAACGGCATGTTCAGCGATGTGACCGAACAGGCCGGCATTCACGACCCCGGCTATTATGGGCTCGGTGTTGTTTTCAGCGATTTGGACAACAATGGCTGGCCCGATATTTATGTGGCCAATGACTCCACCCCGAATTTTCTCTTCCGCAACAACAAGGACGGTACGTTCACTGAAATAGGCTTGGAAGCCGGCGCAGCCCTGAGTGAAGCCGGGGCGGCTCAAGCGGGCATGGGCGTGGATGTCGGTGATTATAAGCACGATGGAAACTTTGCCATTTTCGTTACGAATTTTTCCCAAGACTATAACACGCTGTACGAGAACGGCGGAAAAGCCACATTTCGCGACGTGAGTTACCCAACCGGGCTAGCAGGTCCTTCGCTGCCCTACATGGGCTGGGGAACTGGCTTCGTGGACCTTGCCAATGGCGGGTTCCTCGATCTTTTCGTGGCCAACGGCCATATCTATCCGCAGATTGATCAGTATGCTCTGGGCTCCAAATTCCTGGAGCGCAAGCAGTTATTTCACAACCAGGGAGACGGGCATTTTCGTGATGTCACCGACGAGATCGGGGGCGGAGTGCTGATCGAAAAGTCCAGCCGCGGAGTCGCCTTCGGCGATTGCGATAATGACGGCGACATGGACATCCTCATCGTGAATTTAAACGATCGGCCGACGCTGCTTCGCAACGACGGCGGGAACAGGAAACATTGGGTCACCTTGCGGCTAGTAGGCACGAAGAGTAACCGCGATGCGATCGGGGCGCGCGTGCGTATCACCGCCGGTCGTCTGGTTCAAACTGCGGAAGTCAGAAGCGGCGGCAGTTTCATGTCCAACAACGACATCCGCCTGCACTTTGGACTCGGCCAGGAAACGCGCATTCAATCTCTCGAAGTCCGATGGCCGAGCGGCCTGGTGGAGAAATCTGAGGACCTGCGAGCGGATCAGTTTCTCAGGATCACGGAAGGGCAGGGCATTCTCGTGCTCGACGTGCCAAAAGCCATTCCGAAGTATTAGCGCTCTCTAATTCGTGCACACAAAAGTGGAGCAGCACTATTCGCCGCGCGTCATTGGCGCGCCTGCTCCAGCCTGGCGCGCAAGTCTTCCCGCTGCTGACGCACCTTTGCGGCCAGAGCATGCTTTGGGAACAGTTGAAGGAATTCATCCAGCTCGGCCGCGGCTGGAGCATACTCATTCCGCAGAATCAGGGTGTTGTAATACTCCAAATGAATTGAAGCATTGCCGGGGTTCAATTGATGCGCCCTGAAAATATGGGGATAGGCCTGACTGACTTTCCCTTGCTTGAGCAGAATCTCTCCCAAGTCCTGATGTGTTCGCGAAGAAGCCTCTTCCAAACTTAGCGATTGCTCAAGCTCCTGCACGGCCTCGGGAAGTTGATTCTCCTGTCGCCGGACGTTGCCCAGGATCGCATGGGTCACGGCGTTCTTCGGATTCATCTGAATTGCCTTTTCCAGCGCCTGCTGGGCTTGTGGGAAGCTCCGCTGGCGGAAATAGACCCACCCCAGGTGCATGTACGCGAGCTCGAAAGTGGGATAGATGTCCACAGCTTTCTGGAGGTGCGCGATGCTTTCCACCTCATTCTTCTCTGTGAGAGCCTGCAGGCCTTTCTCATATTCCTTGCGAGCCTTGGCCGGCACATCCGGCGGACAAATCAATCCCTCGTCGCTCGCAGCTGTGGAAGCCTCACCCTCTGCCCTTACCAGATAGACCTGCAGGGGCTCCATGGGGATAAATGAATGTTCCACGTGCATCCGGACCGGTCGGTATCCCGCAGCGTCTACGGCAATGACGTAATCGCCACAAGCGACCCGCGGAAAGGAAAACTCACCGAGTTTTCCTGTGCGCGTCTCCTGAATAAATGCCCCCGACGTGGTCTGCAGGCGAACCGATATTGAAGTCGGAATGTCGCCAGAGCCGCGATATTTTACGAAGCCTGCGATTTCCGGCTTGATGGGGCTTTCCGTCCAGTCCGCTGGTCCGCTTGACTCCGGCTTTGAGAACGGATCGTCCTGAGCGAAGAGCGGCATCGCCACCGTGCTGAGGGCCGCGAGAAGTAAGCCGGCACGGATGAACTTCATGAGTGCTCTCCCTTAACATCCTTGTACTCCCAGTGCTTGCGGGATGCAAGCAAAACATGGAGTCGAAGCTCTCGATGACACTACTGTGCCAAGTGCAACCTCCTTCGAGGCCCTGCGGACTGTCGCAGGACGCTTCAAGGCTTCAACAGCGCATCGAGGTCTATGACGGCAGTTCCATCGGTGAATGTCAGCTTGCTCGCCTTGGCATTCACTACGAATACCACGTCCAACGTACCAAGGACCGGCCGTATGGCGATGGGGTCCCAAAAGGTGTTTTCCCAGGGACCCAGGACAGGGGATGCGGCTGCGGCTCCGCAAAGGACATATTGCGCGTCATCCACCCGCCAACCGCCTTACTGATAAGACTTGCCATCTGCGTCGTCCACGCGAAGACACTCGCGGTCGAGCATTGCGCAATCCGACGGTCGCACCTCCATAAGGCGGTCAAGCCGGAACCTTCGTCGGCTTCATCTTCCGTCACTCTGGCGTTTGTCCGAATGCCACGTGCGCTCCATTTCTCACCGATTATACGGGCAACTCGTGAGAGACGAGTTGCGGGAAGTTTCCCGCTGTGGCTTCGGACAAGGGGATGCGACTAGGGCTCAAGCGCTCGCTGGATGGGATACTACCCCAGTGTGACGGAACACTCATCTGGCCGCGAAACTCACCCTGTCCGCCAGGGAGGGTGAAGGCAAGTCTATCCTTCTCATGTTGAACAGGGGCATTGAACCCTCCGATGGTGGCCCGCCAAGTTGGGCCGCGGGCATCAATGGTGAGTTCACCACGAAGCATCGGCGAGAGGATTTGCTCATTACCCCAGAGTCCAACGAGCTCCTCCGCTGTCCTAGCAGCGGTGTTCTGGGCAAGAGTTATGGGACAGACCCATAGGATGCAGGCGACAACTGCGGCAAAATAGCCCTTTTCCAACATTGTGGCCTCTTTCTTCTTGAACACTGCCGGGCAGGCATCGAAAACCCATATATAAGACGACGGGTTCTCGATTCCGTGAGCCGCTTGCGGGAATTGGGCGCCCAAGCCGGACAGTGGTAAAGGTACATTCTGAACAGATTGTTTGAATGTATGAGTCAGGAGGAGCGCTTGGTGTACAAAAGCTGAACTCAGCGACCGTGCTGATTCAGAGACAACCAAGGAGGCTCCCCCATGCAAAGTATGTATTACATCGGCTTGGATGTTCACAAGAAAAGGATCAGCTACTGCGTGAAGGATGGAAGTGGTCAGATTCACGCAGAAGGCGCGATTCCTGCAACACGATTCGATCTGGACAGATGGATCCCAGCGGTCGGCCCGGTCACGGCGCTGACCTGGGTGCTCGAAATTGGGGATGTGAAGCGTTTCTCGTCGATAAAAAAGGCTATCAGTTACTGCGGGCTGTGCGGCGCGGAGAACAGTTCGGCAAACAGGATCAAGCGCACCCCTCTTTCCAAGCAGCGCAACAAGCATCTGCAGAGCGTGCTGATCGAGGCGGCCAAGTTGGCACCGCGACGGAGTTCTGGGCTGGCGCTGCTGTATGACCGGGAGAGATAGAAAGGAAACGCGAACCGAGCGACCCTCGCCGTGGCGCGCAAGCTGGTGGCGTACTTGATCGCCGTGGATCGACGCCAAAAAGAATTTCTAACAGTAGAAAGAGAAAACCGCACCGCCGCGTAGACGGTGGAGAAATCAGGAGGTTTTCTTCAGCGCGCGGCTTGCCAGGTCTTGCTGGTAGCCGACTGGGCGAAGGAGTGCAAGCTCCGGATGCTCCCTTCGGATTGTTTCAAGACTGGCAGGAGATCACTAACTCAATCTTCTATGTAGGCCATTCATGGCTGAGACAGTAAATGGATGTCTGGTTCTATTTACCATGGGAACCGACGCCGAGAGGCACGAACGCGAGCTGAAGGGCCCGAAAAACCAGTTTCACGCGCTCCTCCCGAGCGCGTCAGGAGAGCTTTTGCCCTCTTGACGAAGACTCATCATGGACGTCGGCTATCCGGAAGTCCTATATAAGGGGATGTCAAGCGAAAAATAGTTCTCCCTGAGCCGCAAGCCGGAAGTGTTCTCGCGGCATCCAGCCCGCACGACGTTCATTCTTTTTTTTCCTTTAGCTGCTTGACCGTTTTGGCCCGTCACGGAGCGGCCCTGTAAGCCGCGGAGCGACGAGGCTCTGATCCTTCTTTT
>QHYN01000242.1 GCA_003224145.1 Acidobacteriota bacterium | reverse complement strand
ATCTGCCCCGATTGACGTATAACGTACTACGTAGTATGCTTGGCGTGTGATTCAGAGCTTTGCCTCGAAGGAAACCGAAGAGCTGTTTCATTACCAGCATTCGCGGCGTTTTCGGGCCTTCGAGCGCGTCGCGCTGAGAAAACTCTTGCAACTGCACGCCGCGACGGAATTGCGCGTCCTAGCGTCGCCTCCAGGAAACCAGTTGGAGGCATTGCGGGGTGACCGGAAAGGGCAGCACGCGATCCGGATTAACGATCAGTGGAGGATTTGCTTTGTCTGGCGCGATGGGCATTGCTACCAGGTAGAAATCGTGGATTATCACTGAGAGGGCAGGAAAAAGATGGGCAAAACGGAAAAGCTGATGGCGCCGGTGCATCCGGGAGAAATCCTGCGCGAGGATTTCATGAAGCCGCTGGGATTGAGTGTGAACAAACTGGCGCTGGAGCTGCATGTGCCGGCGACGCGCATTGGGGAGATTGTGCACGAGCGGCGGCGCATCACGGCGGAGACGGCGCTACGGCTGGCGCGCTATTTCAAGACGAACGCGGAGTTCTGGCTGAACCTGCAGAATTTCTACGATTTGGAATGCGAGAGGCGGGCGGGCAAGGCATTGGAGATTGACCGGCAGGTGCAGCCGGTGAGTGCAGACGTTGTCTAGGTGAGATGGTAGGAACCGCCGCCGAGGAAGTCGAGGAGGCCGAGGTCGCGGAGGAGTTGGAGTTGCTGCCGGATTTTGTCGCGGATGTGGGCGTTGTTGGGATGGAGTTTTGCGAGGGAGCCAGCGTGGGCGTAGACGTCGGCGAGAGTGAAATCCATTTTGCCTAGAGATTGCACCACTTGAAGCTGACTATCCGACGAGGATAGTCATCCTGAGCGAGCGCAGCGAGTCGAAGGATCTCTCCCTTCGAGAGTCCAGCCGCGTTTTTCTACCTGTAATCGACTATCCGATAAGAATAGTCGTCCTGAGCGAGTCTTCGAGCGAAGGATCTCTCCGTCTCCAGTGGGCGAAGCCGGTTGTAAGAGCTGCGCACTTCGCGCACGCGCGACGAGCCTAGGCGCGGAGGACTTGCTGGTGGATTTTGGGTGCAGATGGACACTAACCTGCAATAACACAGCGCTGAAGTCGGAATGAAAAGACTTGCTGTGTTTGCGGGTCCAAATCGGCACGAAATGAGGTCCATTTTGAAAGACGGGTTCTTAAAGGGGAAGCCGAACTCTGCGCAGTGTGAAAAGCTGATTGGCTTCGTGAATCGCAAGGATTGGTGGCATGTTCCGCCCGTTGATCCCGGCGCCTACCGGAAGCGGGGAAAGTTCCTTGCTTCGAGCTTCGAGGCGGCGGAATTTTGGGGTCGCCCGCTCGACGAGCCGCAGAAAGTCATCGTCGCGAAACCCCTCATCGGCGATGAACGGACAATTTCAAAAGTGCTCGGTATTGCGCTTCAGCACGACGGCATGACTCTCAAGCAGATCGCCGCCCACGACGCCCTCTGGAGAAACGCGGCGCTCGAAAAAGGGTTCGACTCAATTCTGCTGATGGCTGCGAAGTGTTTCGCTGAATTCAAGGCGAGTGGCAAGATACCACGCAGCCTGGAGCTTAACCTCTTGGCACCGACGCTTGAATAGGACAGCTATCGATCTAGGCGGAGTTCGTGCCAGGCAAAAAGTCATAGCGAATGAAATGCGAAGATATTACACTGTGCGTGAGTAAGTGTGCGTTGAGTCGGGAGGTGCCCATTCATAGCGTCCCCGTGAGAGCTCTCAAGACGGAGATTCAGCCAACGCTCTTTAAATTAGAGCTCGAAGAAGTCCGTGTCAGACCGTTTCTGAAGTGGGCCGGCGGCAAAACGAGGCTATTGCCCGCTCTCCGTGACTCACTGCCACCCAAAGGGTATATGCGATACTTTGAGCCTTTTGTGGGGGGCGGGGCCTTTTTCTTCGATCTTTCCCCTGCCCAAGGAGTCTTAAGCGATTCCAACGCCGAGCTCATTAATTGCTACCAGATCGTGCGCGACGCGCCCGAGGAGCTGATCAGGGCACTTTCAAAACTCCGAGTGAGCGAGTCAAAGTTTTACGAACTGCGAGAACTTAATCCGGAGAGTCTGTCCGCCGCCAACAGCGCTGCCAGGCTTATTTATCTAAATAAGACTTGTTACAACGGATTGTATAGAGTCAATAGGCAAGGTCAGTTCAACACGCCGTTCGGGCGGCACACCAATGTGACGCTGACCGACGAGGCTAATCTACGAGCGGCGAGTAATCTACTACGACGGACGACTTTGCGTTGCGGGGATTACGCAGCGGTCTTGGAATCGGCCGCCGCGGGAGACTTTGTTTACTTGGATCCGCCATACCTTCCTGTCGGAAGGTTCTCAGATTTCAAGAGGTACACAAAAGAATCTTTCTGATTCACAGGAAAACTGTAAGTTTATATTCCGGCTACAATCGGAGAATGGTGAAGATGCCACGATTTGTAAACTGCAGGGGCCGGGGGAGGGGGAACGTGGACGAATTGCTCATCTCGAACTACAATCCTTGGCGGACATGATGCTCCAGATTGAAACTGAGCGGCGCGGGATTATACAAACGACATTTTCTTTCTTTTCTCCAGCCGAGGCTGCAAAATCGCAGTTTCCCGAGACGAAGTACATGGGGAGCAAGCAGGTTTTACTCCCTTTCATTCTTAGTCGTCTATCCGCGCTCCGGTTCGATCGGGTTTTAGATGCCTTTTCCGGGTCCGGTTGCGTAGCGTATGCCTTAAAACAGCAGGGAGTAGAAGTTCACGCCAACGATTTCCTCAAAAGCGCTTTTCACATTGCAAGATCGACCATTGAAAATAACGCGACTTTTCTCAGTGATTCAGAGCTAGAGGCCCTCCTAAAACCAAACAAGAAGGCGCGGGGGTTCATCGAGTTCACTTTTGGAGATCGGTATTTCACTTCCGAGGACAACCGGTTTCTGGATAACCTGTGGGCGAACATTCAAGAATTGGGTGGCCCGATCAAGCGTTCTCTGGCTCTCACAGCAGCATGCAGAGCCGCGATGAAGAAACGACCGCGAGGTATTTTCACTTTCACTGGCATGAAAGGCTGGGATGGCAGGAGAGACTTGCGCATGAGCATGAAAGACCAGTTCCTGATTGCAATCCACCAAATCCATGCTGCGATATTCTCTAATGGTCGGAAAAATAAAGCCTTTTGCAAGGATGTTTTTTGCTTGGACCCGAAGGGCTATGACTTGGTTTATATCGATACGCCGTATATCAGTCCATATTCCGATTGCGACTACACGAGGCGCTATCATTTCATCGAAGGCTACTGTACCTACTGGAAGGACGCGGAAATTCTGGAGCACACGTCAACTAGGAAAATCAAGTCATATCCAACTGATTTCAGTACCAGGGCAGGAGCAGTAGATGCCTTTGGCAGGCTTTTTAATCATTTTCACAATTCCGATCTGGTTGTCTCGTATTCCTCAAACGGCATCCCTTCAAGGGACCAGATGGTGAGTCTTTTGAAGAGATTCAAGAGAAAAGTCGAAGTGCACGAGACCGAACATCAATATTCGCACGGAAATCATCACCATAAGGTTGGTAGCAACAACAACGCAGTTCGCGAATATCTTTTTATCGCTTCCTGAAGGGCGATATCGGAATGCGACTCCCTACACGAGAAGTTCCCCAAGCTGACAAGTTGGATCTGGTTGTGCGGGCAGCCGAAGCTGTCAAGCAGGGGGCCAATACTTATCAGGGTATTGCTTCCGCCATCGGGCATTATGCCGAAAGGCAGGGTCGCTACTACAGGCTTGCGGCTGAGCTCCTCGGGTTCATCGAAAATGTCAAAGGAAAGAATCGTGCCCAGCTGACGGAGTATGGCAGAAGGTATCTCGCGTCTTCTGCGGATAGTCAAAGGAAGATGCTCGCCAATGCAGTGCTTGGATCTCGGATGATTCAGCGAGTTCTGCCTTTCTTGGAAGCAGGTCGTGCAGGGGGTGTTTCAAGGGCGCAGCTGCGACAGTTCATCAAAGACGTCACGGAGCCTGCAGGACCTAGCATGGTAAATCGACGTCTTAGTTCCATCATTCGGTGGCTCACGGACGTTGGTATGCTGAGAGAAAGCGGGAAGAGGTACTTCTTAGGCAAGCTGCCCGACGATATTGGAGTCCTAGACTATCAGGCTGATGACGAGCCCCTTCTGCCGAGAAGATATGACCTGAGCGAGTATCAGGACACTGAACGGCGGGTCAAAGAGAAGATCCAAAACATAAATCTATTGGTCAACGAAGCCTCAAAGGAACGGGCCAGAGACTCACATCGGATGTTAACGAAATTGGTTGCCGAGAAGATTCGTGAGACAGGCTCAATTCCGAGAAGAAACAGGTTGATTGATCTCTCGGCGAACGTGAACGATGCCTCTTTTCTTTTCGAGATGAAATCCACTACCCCCTCGAGTTTTCATTCCCAGGTTAGGAGGGCGGTGGCGCAGCTATACGAGTACCGATATATTCAGCAGATTGAAAACCCTAGGCTTGTTATTATCACGGAAAATGCGCCTCCTGCGGACATGAGCTGGTTGGTGAACTACTTGGTGGAGGACCGACAGATATTTCTTGCATGGGATGGAGACGGTAGGACGCTTAGCTATCCTTCAAGGCTCGAGAAGGAGCTTGGTTTTCTCAGGTAGGAAGGGATAGGCAAGTCGAATGCCGGAAAAGCAATTCATCAACTACTATCGCTGTCCCTACGATGGAACAGAGTGGGTTGATGTTTGGAGCTGTTGCTGCAACGACATGTGCCCGAAGTGTGAAACCAAGGACATCGAGCCTTACAAGAGCGCAGAAGTAGTTCACATGACAACAGACAGGCGCAAGTGAGCGGCGAAAGACAAAAGCGCTCCCGGGTTTCTGCGGCAGATAGAGAAAGAGAGGCCCGCCTTGCGGCCAGGCCCCTCTCATTGAGTATCGCCTATGGCCGCGGCTGGATACTCTCGCGTAGAAGATCGTACAGATCCTCAAATCCCTTCATTGATCCGTACGCCGCAGCGCGATCCCCATCCTTGTGCCAGAACTGGGCATCGGTGATTTCCGCGCTGTCCTGAAGGAACTTCACGAAGTTCTCCTTCGTCCAGGGCTGATGGCCCTTGAACATGACCGGCAGTAAGTGAGTGAGCAGCTTGTGCAAGGAGAAGAGCCCTGGCGTCTTCTGGATGACATGGTCGTTGGGCCCCGCGAACGGGCCGGGTACAACCTTTTGGAGCGCTTGCCAGTAAGCACTTACCACGTCGTACACGACACCAGCCTCCGAATTAAGGTCCGGGCAACGGTCAAGGAATCCAAACTCCTTGAGCCACGCGTGGACTGGCCTGAGACTCGTCATGAAGGAAGTCGCACGGATGATCTTTTCTCCGGTGCCTTTAGGGCTGCCTGCTTCATCAGGCATGAGAATCAGGTTGTGCCAGGGTGATGCCGGGTCCTTGTCGAGCCTTTCGACGACCTTAGTCACGGCCACTTTCCAGCGGTCCCGCTGATCGATGGCGGCGTCGCCGCGCTTTGCAACAGTGGCCGTCAAAATGGAATTCACCAAATCCGTGCGAACTGACTTGGCTGTGCCGTTGATGATGGTGAACTGGTTCATTTCCACGAGGCGTTCCGAAACTTCGATAATCACGAACGTTATCGGGAAATCTTCGAGCTCTACGGTACCCTTTTCTTCGATTGCGTACCGCAGGCCCGCGATCCGATGCTGTCCGTCGATGACCTGAAGTTTCTCAGTGATGACTAACTTGCCGTTTTGATATTTCATGGGCGAGCGCGCCGCAAGGACCACCGCGGTGGGAAAAAGCCCGCCGCTGTTTCCCTGGCCCTCAACAATCGCCTTGATCAAATGCGATCCGATCTTGGTGATGCGGGTGCGCTCGAGAGGACGCTGGTAACCCTGCTTAGGATCGTCTATCGGGATAGAAGAGTTGAAGTGGTCTACGGTAGTTAACGAAATCAGGTCCTTGGCTCCGATTATCCCCGTGAAGAGGCGGTTGCCATTTTGGGTACTCATTACCGCTGAACAAGACACACCGAGAACTGCTGTAGCTGTTGCCATTTTATTCTCCTATTTTTAGGCCGATTCTCAGGTTTTAGGCCGAAGCCGGTTAGTAGAGAATCAGCCGAGTTTTGTTTTGCCGACAAGGAACGTACCCGCGACAGAATCCGTTGTCAAGAGAATTCGCACAATATTTCAGATCAGAACTTTATTCCAGTAGCCGATCATTTGTTTTCAATAGCTTACAGGAGAATACTGTCGTTGGGTGGCAGGCGGCGAGCCAGGCGCGGTTGAATTCGTGATTGGCATCGGGGCCGTTGGTCGAGAACTTCACAGCTTGAGAAGCCCTTCCGGTCGCGTCCTCCGACCCCTTCCAGCGCTTCGCCCACTACCAGTGAACTCTACCTCAGTGTTTTCTTTCTCTTACGCGCCCATTCGAACGAATGTGCCCATCTATCAAATACTAGTACTATAAATGGAATTGACAAAACAAATAATCTGCGGTATCATGGGTCGTGAATTCTCGACTCCACTTCCGTCGCAACGCTCCTTGCCTGCCTGTTTCTCCTTCCATCCTTGCCTCTTCGCTTCCTTACGTCCCCTCCCCAGCGTCACGTAACGAAAAAGTCGTCACTGCAACTCCTTTAGATTCCCCACTTACAAACCGTGACGCCCGTAACCCCTTTAGAATCCGCTCTTACGTAAACTCCCGGGTGTCACCCGCAATTTCCCGCTCTTTCTGTGATTTCCACCTCTCTGTTGGCAACGCGGCTCCCCCGCTCAGCCGCAGAGAGCCTTACTCCCGCCGGTTTTGCACTCTCCCTCCTTCCTCTGCCTTGCAGTTTGGCACTGCAAATTTGCACCTTTCTTTTCAATCACTTACAACAGTCAAATTCTGTAATCCCTTTTTTTTCATGATCTTGCATCTTTGCCGGGGGGTGTGTACCCCCTCCTTAGCCCGATCGGGGGATTTCAAAGGCGGCGGGGTGGCGGGGGCCAGTGGACATGAGGTGCTCGATCTGCGCAACGGGGTGAATGGCGCCGCGAGCGCCGACGGCGGTGCAATTCAGCGCGGCAGCGGCGCAGGCAAAATCGAGCTGTCTCTGCAACGGCCAGCCTTGCAGCAGCGCGTAGATGAAACCGGCGTGAAAAAGGTCACCCGCGCCGGTGGTGTCCACCGCCTCGATCTGAAAAGCCGACGCGTAGTGGAACTGCTTGCCGTCCCAAGCGAGGACGCCATCCTGACCCAAAGTGGCGGCGGTGAGACGGCAGCCGTAGCGGCAGTGAATCTCCGGCAGGGATTTCTGCAAGTTGTCTTGGGAGGTTAGCTTGGCGGGGATGTTTCTGCAGGTAATCAGGTGATCGACGTTTTCGAGGAGCGCTTCGACGCCGGGATAGAGTTCATCGAGGTCGGCGATGGCGGGGATGCCCGCGGCGCGGGCCCAGGCGGCGGCTTGGGCTGCTGCAGCCGTGTCGTGCCCGTCGACGTGAAGAGCGCGGGAGTTGAGGATCCAATCGCGCTGGAGTTCTTCCGGGCGCAAAGTTAGGCGCTCGTCGCGCTTCCAGAGAACGGTGCGCTCGCCGGAGTCATCCACGAGGATGAATGCCTGCTGGCTGGAGCACGCCGGAGCGACGAGGAGATGCGCCTCGACGCCGACGCGAGCAAATTCGGCGCGATGGAGCGCGGCCGCAGCGTCATCACCGATCTTGCCGACGTAGCGCGTGCGGAGTCCCCACTGCTGGCAGGCCATGACGGCAGTGGCGACCTGGCCGCCGGGCAAGATCGTTGCGGAGCGAATTTCGACTTTGGAGCCGCGCGCGGGAAAGTGCGGGACGGGGATCAGGGTGTCGATGGCGTTGAGACCCACGCCGACGAGATCGACCTGGGATGGCTTCGTCATTTCGTTTGAGCCACTCTAACAGGCCGCGGAAAAGCTTCTCAACTTGTAATTCAGGAGAGAAGATTCTCAACGTAGTTGTTCACAGTGGCTGTGCCACCTGTTTAAATCCGGCCACGATCCCTCGCTACGCTCGGGATGACACTCCAGGGAGAGATGGCTAAAAGAGAAGATGCCGGGCTGAAGCCCGGCGCTACAGGAAGCGAGGGGATTGCAAAGGGGAGCGGAAGCTATCTTCAGTTGAAGCGCGTGGTGCGCCAGAGGGCGAGGCCGCAGATCAGAAGGAGCAGCAAGAGGGCGGCGATCAAGAGCGCGACCGGGCCCCAGTGCAGGGACATTTGTGGGACGCGGGCGATGGCGGCAAAAAGCACGAAGATTCCGCTGGCTCCGGCGACGAGGAGCCAGTCCCACGCGCTGCGCGAAGGCTTTACTAATTCGTCGGCAGCTTGACGGCCGTTCATGCGGGCTTCGACGTAGTCGGCCTCGACGCCGTAGCGGCGGACTTCTCGCTGAGCCGCTTCTTTCCAGCGCGCTTGCTCATCTGCCGCTGCAGAAGAGAAGGCGATCGCGCCGGCTCCGAGCATCATCAGCAACGAGCCGCCAATCACTTGCAGATAGGTGGAAGAGCTGCGGCCGTGCAGTTCGCCAAAAACAAAAATGCCCCACAACAATCCCCAGAGCTGATTGGAATTGGAAAGAGGAATGCCGCGGCTGATTCCGACGTACTTGGCGGCGTATTGCTGGAAGAGATCGCCGATGACCCAAATGAAACCACCGAGCATCAACCAGAAGATGACGCTGCGTGCGCTGGTTAATTCCTGCCACAGCGGAGAGAGACCCGTGTAGCTAACTGCGAGCGCGGACATCATGCCGAGTTCGCCGAACGTGAAGAAGGTGATAAAAGAGAGCGGATTCATGCCCGTGAGATAGGCTTTCCGATAGGGAATGTACATCGTTCCCCAGAGGATGCCTGCACCGAGCGCAGCCCAAACGCCGCGTAAAGAATGCCCCGCGGGGGCTTGCGTGGATGATGCGATGGCGAGCAGAGTGGCACCGGCGCACATGACGAGCGCGCCGCCGAGCACGCCGGTCCAACGGCGCCAGCCGGCCTGGCGGAGTTCGTTGAAGAAGAAAAAGCCCCAGAAGATTCCGAGCAGGCTATTGGAATTCCAGAGCGGGAAGGCGATGCTCAGACCGATGTCGCGAATCGCAAAAATGGTCAGCGTGTTGGCAACGGCCCAGAGACAGCCCGCGAGAACCGCCCAGATGATCAAGTGAGGCGCGCGGCGGACATCGGCGCGAACGGACGAGGTGCCGAGGATTAACGCGGGGAGACTCCAGCGCGCGAGAAAGACGCCGATGACCATGATGAGCGAAATGACCATCGGAGGAATGCCGATGGTGACGAGTTTCGTGGGCGCTTCCGCGGCGCCGAGCCACGCTCCGGCGGTGAAGCCGGAAAGGATGCCCAAGTATTGGAGTTTTTTCGCACGCGAGGTGTTTTGAACTGGGAGAGAACCTCGAGGCATTTCAACGGATGCCATGCTATTCCAATCCGATTGCTAGCGGATGAATTTCAGAAGAAGCAAGCCAGCCAGGAGCACCGCAACGGGCACCCAAAAATGAATGTCGGTGAGTACGCTGCTCAGTCGGCTCGAAGTCACATTCGTAATCTCATTGCGTTCCATCTGGGCTTCACGGCGAGCTGAAATATCGGCAACGTCCGGTGCTATTCCGCAGGGTTTCTAATAGTTTTCCCGCTTGGTATGCGCGGCGGTCTGTTCGCCTTTGTAGGCTTTCCAAGCCTGATCGATCACGTACGCGTGGATGGCGTCTGCGTCCGCGACCGTCAAATGGGCATTCGGGAATGCAAATTTTGGCGGATTGGCGAGGCCGGGCATGCCCTTATCCCAATGGGTGCCACCCATGACGATTTGATACCAGTCTTTATGGACTTGCGGGGGAGCATAGCGAAGATCGGGGATGGCACCGTCCTCCACCCACGCGCCACTGCCGTCGATGCTTGGGGAATGACAGCCTTCACAGTAAAACGAGACGTAGAGTTTTTCGCCCTTGCGAATCGTGTCCAGGCTCGCTTTCGACTCAGGCGGTTTCGGCACAGGCGGAACTTCGATGTGCGGATAAGGAAAGGGCACGCTTCCGCCGAGCTTGAAGGCATAGAGGCGCACGGGCCCGCGTTTCGATTCCGGCGTGGCCATAGTGCGTGCGGGAGCGAACAAGCGCGAGCCGGAGCCCCAGCCCACGGAAGTGATGACATACTGCTCGCCGTTCACGGAGAAGGTGACGGGGATGGAATCGATGGCGGACTTGGTCTGCACGGACCAAAGTTTTTTCCCGCTGTCCGCAGCGTATGCGGCAAATTCGCCGGTGCCCTGTCCTTGAAAAACTAAATTGCCTGCGGTGGACAGAACGCCGCCATTGACGGCGATTTCTTCTTCAACGGACCAGCGCGCGGAATCTGAGAGGGGATCCCAGGCAATGAGCCGACCGAAGAGGCCCTCGCCACTTTCTCCGGCTTCCACGGGGGCCTTCGTGTCCGCGCGGCGATCGGTGGTGGGGATATAGACCAGACCGGTGAGCGAGTCGTAGCTCATGGGCCACCAGTTGTGGACGGTCCACTGGCGGCCGCCACCTTGCGAAGCGGGAATGAGGACAGGCTTGCTCGTTTGCAGATCGTAAGAAGAGGCCCAGGTGGTCTTTACGAGCGGCTTTGCGGAGAGAAGCTTCCCTGTTTTTGCATCAAGGATGTAGAAGAAACCGTTCTTGGGCGCGGTCATCACCACGTGGCGTCTTTCGCCATTGAGCGGCAGATCAGCCATTAAAATTTGGTTGTTTTCGTTGTGCACGCCTTCGGCGCCGGTCTGGTAGTGCCAGACATATTTTCCGGTCTCCGCGTCGACGGCGATGATGCACTGGGAAAAGAGTTTTTCGCCGGTGATTTTGACCCCGGCCATTTCGCCGTAGCCGACGTCCGCGCCAGCGGTGCCGAATATGACGAGGCCGGTGGCGTCGTCATAGGTAATCGCATGCCAGACGTCGCCGCCGCCAATTTTCCAGGAGCCCTCGCCGTGCCAGGTCTTCGCGGCCATTTCGAGTTCTTTTGTTTCAAAAGGTTTCGAGGGATCGCCTGGGACAGTCCAGAAACGCCAGACTTCCTTGCCCGTTTCCGCGTCGTAGGCGGCCAGCGCGCCGCGAACGGCATCGTCCGAGCCGTTGTAGCCCATGAGGATTTTTCCTTTGGCGACGCGGGGCGCGCCGGTGATGCCGGTTTGTGTGGGCTCGCAAACGGTGGCTTCCCAGATCTTGTTCGCGGTGGCGGCATCGATGGCGATCAAGCGGCAATCGCCGGTGCCGACGTAAACCTTTCCGTTCCAGACTGCCACGCCGCCGTTGGTGCGCGCGGAATAGGAGCCGTTCAAAGCCTGATCCAGCCGGATTTGGGGATCGTATTTCCAGAGCAGTTTTCCAGAGACGGCGTCGACGGCATAAACTTTCGAAAGTGGAGCGCTGACGTAAATGACGCCGTCGACGACGATTGGTTCGGAAACCACGCCCATTGCGCCGTCGTAATCGAGATACCAAGCCAGACCCAGGTTCGCGACATTGGAAGCGTTGATTTGCTTGAGCGGGCTGAAATGTTTCGAATCGTTGGTGCGGCCGTTCACCAGCCAGTTGACTCCCGTGGCTGCGTCGGCGGCGATCCGCTCATCATTCACATCACCGGGTTTTCCCGGGAGGGCCGCGGAAGATTGCGAGAAATGCAGCGCGAGAGCAGCTCCCATCGCGAGAATCACCACCGTGAGACCCAAAATTCGCCGTGCTTGCATGTCAGGCACCTCTCTCCAGAGTTGCTATGCGCGCGCCGCAGTGACTAGGGATTGCTGCCCGATCCTAATTGGCGTGGAATTTCCGTATGCCATGTTAGGTGTGCAACAGAAGAAAAGTCAACGCGGGACGGGTGCCTCGCTTCGAACTATCCGCAATGTCGAGCGACGACTGACGCCTCTTGCCTTATCGGTTCCGCCTAAGTCAGGCAGCAACGGCAATGGGATAATATTGTATTGAGTAGAACTGATGTTAAGGGACCCCTCAGGTTAGCGCACAGACTTGGACTTAGGTGAATCACGGAGCCGGCCGGTGAAGGTGAGCTTCATTTTGCGCTTATGGCGCTCGCGCTCGAACTATGAGAGAGCGCTTTTTTTCCTGTTCGTTCTGAGCCTCCCCTTCCTCCAGGGACATGTCGACGGTGATGGCGTCGGGTTCTACGCGTACGTACGTTCTCCCTTGATCGACCACAACCTTAATTTTGCGTCGGACTGGCAAGATCCGAAGGAAGAATTGCAACAACTCTTCCTAGTCAATCATTTTGTGGAGAATCCCACCACCAAAACAGGACATCTGCCCAATTACTATCCCGTCGGACCTGCGATCCTCTGGAGCCCCTTCCTGGTCGTCACCCATCTGGCGGTCCTTGTATCCATACGCCTTGGGGCACATGTCGTTCCCGATGGCCATTCCTGGCCATACATGGCAGCGATGGCTAGCGGGACGGCGCTATACGGGTTCATCGGGCTGTGTCTCTCCTTTGCCGTGGCGAGAAGATTCGTCAAGGAATCTTGGGCCTTCTGGGCCACCGTGGGCATATGGTTCGCTGGTTGCCTCCCCATCTTTATGTATCTGTATCCCTCGTGGCCACACACGCATTCCGTTTTCGTGAACTCCCTCTTCCTTTTTTACTGGCTCCGAACCCGCGGGACTAGAACACCTCGGCAATGGCTGCTACTCGGCTTGCTCGGCGGTCTGATGATTGAAGTTCACTATCCCAACGTCGTTTTTCTTCTCGCGCCTGCCTACGAAGTAGTTTCCGCCTATGTCCGTGCCTGGCAAAAGCGGTTCCAAGACACCCGGGCAATCCTGGAAGCATTGCAGCGGCATTCGCTGTGTGCCCTCGGTGGCCTCCTTGCGCTGGCGCCGACGTTTATTACGCGAGAGATTGTGTTTGGAAGTCCTTTTTCGGTGGGAGCTTACTCCCTTTGGAACTGGAGCTCTCCAGCTTTTGGACCGGTCCTATTTTCTCCCGATCACGGTCTATTTGTGTATAGCCCAATTGCAATCCTGGCGATCGCCGGTCTCTTTTGTCTCGGTAGGCAGCAGGTGGCCTTGGGCGCTATTTGCGTTTCGATCGTAGTTTCCTTCTATTGCATCATCTCCTTCTATCCCTGGTGGAGCGGAGTATTTGGGCTTGGCAATCGCTACTTCCTCTCCCTGACGCCTATATTTATTCTCGGCCTGGCCTGCGCATTCGGGTTTGCCGAACGCCTTTGGAGAAGTGAACGGGCCGCCTTGCTGCGGGTCGTCCCGCTCATCTTCGTCTTTGTCCTGTGGAACATGGGTCTGCTGTACCAGTGGAAAACGCACTTGTTGCCGAGATACGGCGCAGTCGATTGGGAAAATGTCCGCTTCAATCAATTTCGAGTTGTCCCGGGACAGGTTTTGCATGAGTTAGGCGAGAGATTTCGCTTACACGGTAATCTCCGCAATTGATTGCCTCGCAGCTCGCTGGTTAAGTGCGCCCTGGAATGGTTCGCGGAGTAAACTCAAGGCAGAAAATAGTGGGCTACGAACAGCAAGCTGCCAAGCGGCAACGTTATTCTACAAGGTGGCAGGCTCGAAAAGATGAAAGTGAAACTCCAGGTAATGAAATTTGGCGGAACGTCGGTGGGAGATGCATTCTGCATTGCAAGAACGGCGCAGATTGTCGCGAAAGCCGCCCGCGAGAACGGCTGCGTCGTGGTGGTTTCCGCCATGAGCGGGGTGACGAACCGACTGATCGAAGCGGCGAAAAACGCCCAGACGGCCAAGCCACCAGAAGCCAGGGTGATTCTGGAAGCTCTAAAAAATCAGCACGAAGCTGCGCTCGTTCGTTTGATTGATAGCGAAGAGGAGCGCGGACGGATCCGCCCGAAAATGGAAGAGGTGCTCGCGGAAGGGAGGCGCCTCTGCGAGGGAACGGCGCTGCTGCGGGAACTGACGCCGCGCGCGCTCGACGCGATTTCCAGCTTGGGAGAGCGGCTTTCCGCGCCTCTGATCGCGGCGGCGATCAATGAGGAGGGCACGGCGAGCCAAGCCATCGAAGCGACGGAGCTGATCGTAACGGACGCGTTTCACGGCGGCGCGGAACTCCAGATGGAGTTGACTCGAGAGAAGTCGCAGGGCCGATTGCGGCCGCTCTTGGAGAAAGGAATCGTGCCCGTAGTGACAGGCTTCATCGGCGCGACCGCCGAAGGGCAGCTGACGACGCTAGGCCGAGGCGGGTCGGACTATTCGGCGACGATTCTCGGCGCGGCGCTGGATGCAGATGAAGTCATCATCTGGACGGATGTAGATGGCGTGATGACCGCGGACCCTCGGCTAGTGCCCGAGGCGCGGACGATTCCGGTGATTTCCTATCGCGAAGCAGCCGAGCTAGCGTACTTCGGCGCGAAAGTCCTGCACCCCAAAACGCTCAATCCCGTAGTCCAGGCCGCGATTCCCGTATGGATCCGCAACAGCTTCGCTCCGGAGCGCCCGGGCACGAAAATCACCGTGGAGGGTCGCAGCATTGGTGGCGGCGTGAAAGCACTGACGGCCATCCGGGACGTTACCTTAATTAGCGTGGGAGGGCCGGGCATCGTGGGACTGCCCGACGTCGTGGGGAGGACATTTTCGACGACCGCGGAAGTGCGCGCCAATGTGCTGCTCATTTCGCAATCGTCCTCGCAAAACGACATTTGCTTTATCGTTTCGGCGGCGGACGCGAAGCGGACGGTCGAGGCTTTGCGCCAGGAGTTTGAGCAGGACCTGGCACACCATAATGTGGAGCACATCACCGCGGATTCCAATATTGCGATTGTGGCCGTGGTGGGAGAAAACATGCGCGGAACACCCGGAATCGCCGGCAAGACGTTCAATGCGCTCGGCCGGGAAGGCGTGAACATCATCGCCATTGCGCAGGGCTCGTCGGAAAGCAACATTTCCTTTGTCATCGAAGAGAAGGCGGTGAAAACAGCGCTGATGACCACCCACCGCGAATTTGGGCTGGACGCAGCGCCAAGCTGAAAGCGAACGATGGCGGGAATGGTAGGCCCGTGCGGACTTGAACCGCAGACCTCTTCCGTGTCAGGGAAGCGCTCTAACCAACTGAGCTACGGGCCTGTAATTTGTTGAGTCTAGCATGTCTGGCGCAACAAAGCGCAGCGGCAGCGGACGCGTCCCGCGTAACCTTGCCAGAAGTAGCACCTGGTTTCCCGAGTCCGATCCGCCCGCTTGTTGAGAAAAGCCCGCCCTTGCCCATGGGCTATTGTGACAAGCGAACATACGTCGTTCCTAGAAGCATGGCAAGACCGCAAGCAATTTCCCAAGGCCCTAACGAAGAAGCCGGGTTTCTCACGTGAAGATGGCGAAGCCTAACGGAGCTAGACTGGAATAAAATCTGGACCATTCTGGCTCCAATGCACCGAAAAAGTCCGCCCCCCAGTCTTCCTAATTTCATACCAGTCAATCACTTTCCATTTGACAACTATGGAGTTCACTGTATTTTTGTGGTGATCGTCCAGCCCCTACGCCCAGACGGCCGCTGGTGTGCAGGCTGAATTTAATCCGGGCCAGCGCGAGATACGGCGGCGAAAGCCCCAACTGCAGTGTCGGGGGATCAATGACAATTAATGGCGGGTTCACGAGGAGCAAATCGCGCCGCGAACTATCACGCTCAAATGTGATGCATGTCACAGCGTAAGAGTTCTCTAACTTCCACAATGTAGCCTAATTTGACCGACGAGTGGATTGCAGGTTGCCTCGATTGGTCGGGTGTGAGGGAGAAACCACCTATGCGAATCCCAGGCAATCCCAGAAGCCAATTCCTCACAATACTGGTGATCCTCGTACTGCTGGTGATGGCCGCCTCGGCTGCCGCGGACAAAACCAAGTCCGCGGACCAGGAGAAGAAGTATGCGCGGCCGACGGACGCGTCGCTGTACGTGGGATCGGAGACTTGCAAGACCTGTCACGAAGACATGCCTTCCAAGGGTTTTTACAAGACCTATGAAGACTCTCCGCACTTTGTGACGACGCTGGACACGAAGAGAGGTCCCGAATGGCACGGCTGCGAGGCTTGCCACGGGCCAGGAAAGGCGCACGTGGATGGCGGAGGGGACAAGACCAAAATTTTCACCTTCAAGAATGCCTCCGCTGCGGAGATCAGCGCGCGCTGCCTGGATTGCCACCAGTACGGCGAGGAGCACAGTAACTTCGCGCGGTCCGTGCATTTGCAAAATGGCGTGAGCTGCACCGATTGCCATGATCCGCACCATGCCAAGGAAAGCCAGTTCCTGATGAAAGAGAAGCAGCCGGTGCTGTGCTACGGATGCCACCAGGACAAGAAGCAGCAGTTCAACCGCCCGTTCCACCACCGGGTGAACGAAGGAATGGTGAAGTGCACCGACTGCCACAACCCGCATGGCGGATTCCTGACCCGGCAGTTGCGGGCGACCTCGTCTCAGGACACGGTCTGCTTCAAGTGCCACTCGGACAAGGCCGGACCGTTTGTCTACGAGCACGAGGCCGTAAAAGTGGAAGGCTGCGTCGCTTGCCACACGCCGCACGGGTCATCGAATCCCCGGATGTTGAAGCGTAGCCAGGTCAACTTGCTGTGCCTGGAGTGCCACGCCTTTACCGTGGATCCGGGCGCGCCGCCCATCCCGTCCTTCCACAACCAGGCACAGAAGTATCAGGCCTGCACCATGTGCCACGTCTCGATTCACGGGTCGAACACCGACCAGTTCTTCTTCAAGCCATAAGGGAGGCGGCGATGCGCGAGATCAGGAACGCACGGATTTTCCAGATGAGCGGACGAGCAGCATGGAATTGCCTGTTCGCAGCCGGCCTACTTGTCGTTTTTCTGCCTGTCGCCCGGGCGCAGCAGGACGAAGAGCAAAAGGGCATCGAGCAGGGAAATTACAACATCAGGCAGTCCATCGAATTCGGCGGGCGCTTCACGAATATTTCCGGCGATTCCCAGGCTTACAACAGTTTCGTCAATCTGCAGCAGGGGCCGCGGTTGCTGGGGTTCACAATGGAAATGCGCTCGCTGGATCACCATGCGACTCTTTTCGACAGACTGTACTTCAGTAATTTTGGTTACGGTGGCGAGCCCAATCTCGTATCGCGCCTGCGGATCAGCAAGAACAAGTGGTATGGGTTCGACGCGCTGTTTCGAAAAGATCAGAATTTCTGGGACTACTCGCTACAGGCGAACCCATTGAATCCCACCGCGCCGTTTCCCAACGGCCCCGCCGGGTTTGGAGCACCAACCTGCACTAGTTGTGTCCTTGTGGAGTCGCCTCATCTTTTTGACACGCGCCGGAAGCTCGGTGATTACAACTTGCTGCTGGTGCCGGAATCCCGTGTGAGGATCCGTACGGGGTATTCGAGGAACATCGTGGAGGGTCCGGTGTTCTCCACAATTCACCAGGGCACGGAACAGGCTCTCTTCGAAGATTACAAGACCACGGTTAATACGTACCGGCTCGGAGTGGATTTTAGGCCTTTGCCTAGGACAAATATCAGTTACGACCAGATCTGGACGTACTACAAGGGCGACACGGGCACGACCGACCCCAACGAAAATCCGCTGTTCATCGTCGCCGGCTCTGCTACGGCCGTGAACCCGGTGGGTCCAACGCCCGTGGACCTTGGCGTGTCGTTCAATGCTGGCGCGAATCAGCCTTGTGGCTCTACGTTTCAGATTGCCGGAGCGGGCTTAACCGTGCCGGCTGGAACGACCATCGTGAACCCGGCGTGCAGCGCGTATTTCAACTACTTCAATCACGGCAGGACGCGGACGAATACACCCACCGAGCAGCTCAGCATGCAATCCAACTACTGGAAAGACCTGGACCTGTCGGGGCGGGTCAGCTATTCCGCCGGAGACACGGGGGTGTTCGGCTACAACGAATCCCTCTTCGGCCGCGAATCCAGAACGAATTTGCGGAATCAATTAACCACCGGGCCAGTGTCCGGCAGGCGCGTGGCAGCCACCGCGGACTTCGGAGCGACGTGGCACATTACGGAGAAGCTGAGCTTCCTCGACTCGTTCCACTTCTCGAATTGGCACAACCCGGTGGCGTTTGATTCTTCCACCTGTTCCTTCTTTAGCGGGGGATTGACGACTCATGCCAACGTTTTTGCTTCGGCGGGCACGCTGCCGCTAATCTGCGCGGCGCCTGCGGACGGAAATACCGCCGCTGGGGCGACCCCGGTGCATACGGGTTCCTCCGGCCCGGACATTACACTTTTGAATGTCAGCAAGTTTCTGAAGCAGGATGAAAAAACCAATCTGGCCGAAGTGGATTATCGTTTCTCCCAGCGCTTTGGCGCTCGGCTGGGGTACCGCTACCGCAGCCGCACCATCGCGGATGCGACCTTTGCAGGCGGAACATTTGTCTTTTTCCCCAACTCGCAAAACACGCGCACTCCACCCGCACCCTTCAATGTGGACGCCAACGGGAATCAAATCAACTGTCCTGTGGCAAACAATCTGTCGGACGGCACTTGTATCTTGACGACGACTTTCCCTGCGGATTCAAGTTCGACACCCATTCACGAACATGGCGGCTTATTCGGGATCTGGGCGCGGCCGACCAACAACTTCCGCATCAACTTCGACATGGAGTTGATGAGCGCGGACAAGTCCTTTACCCGCATCAGCCCGCGCCAGTCGCAGGATTACCGCATTCGTTCGCGGTACAAGGTCACCGACTGGCTGAATCTGAGCGGCTCCCTGCGGATTTTGGAAGCCCGCGACAACGTGCCGGGAACGAACAACCTGCAGCACGACCGCGTCTATGGGATCTTGGCCATCATTCAGCCAAACGAGAAGTATTCCTTGGAGTTGGGCTACGACTACAACGATGTCTTTTCGCAGATCATCATTTGCTTTGTCGCCACACCTGCCCCGCCGGGAACCACTTCGTGCGGCACGCCGTTTCTCCAGCAACTCTCCACCTATACGAACAAGTCCCACTACGGCTACTTCGATGCCATGTGGACACCCTTCCATAGCCTCACCGCGCGCCTGGGTGCCAACCTCACCGGCACCAGCGGTAGCGCCCTTTTCCTGAATCCGAACGCTGTATCCGGTCCGCTGGATTCGAAATGGCTGCATCCCTTCGGGGGGCTGGACTACCATTTCGCCAAGAGCTGGACGGGGAAGGCCTACTGGGACTTCTACGGCTATCATGAGGACCCGACCGCAGGAACTGTAGCGGGAACCCTTGCTCCTCAAGATGCGTTTGCGCCGCGAAATTTCCGGGGCAATCTCGTCACGCTTTCAGTAAGATACGCATTCTAGAACGACGGCGCAGGGCAGTACACTTCTGCCTCGCGCCGATTCCCAGTTGGGAGAGAATCATGCAAGAAAAACTGCGGTGGATGGCAAACCTCACGCTTGGGGCAGTCGTGCTGACAGGGCTCATCCTTATCAACGCGCCGGCAAATGCGGATAACACCGCCGAAGCCACGTACAAGGCAAAGTGTGCTATGTGCCATGGCCCGGATGGTAAAGGCGAAACCGCCGCTGGAAAAACCATGAAGGTCAAAGACTTCTCCTCGGAAGAAGTCCAGAAAATGAGCGATGCGGACTTGACCGACGCCATCAGCAAGGGCAAAGGCAAGATGCCGGCCTACAAAACTCTCACTGCGGATCAGGTGAAGGGCTTGGTCGCGTACATCCGTTCGTTCGCCAAGAAATCCTAAGAACTCCTATTTGAAACTCGCCCTTCTTCTGACTTTGGAGCGTATCTTTAGGTGACTATGCCTGTCTCATTCCTGCTGCTGCTTATTCTCTTTAGCGTGAGCCTGATCGTGGTGCTCTTCCTCCGGCCGGGCATCACCGTCACGCGCGGCGGAAAGATTATGGCGTTTCTCGTCCTATTTTTTCTTCCGATCTTATGCGCGTCGATGGGAATTTCCAGCGAGCTCGAGCGCTCCAAGAGCACGGCGTTTTGCCTGTCGTGCCACATCATGGAACCCTACGGGAAAAGCCTTCGCGTTGACGATCCTGCTTATCTGGCGGCAGCGCACTACCAGAATCATCGAGTACCGGTAGACGAGGCCTGTTACACCTGCCACACGAATTACGCCATGTTCGGCACCGCGAAGGCCAAGTTGCGCGGGCTGCGCCATGTTTACATCTATTACTTCACGACGCCACCGCCCCCGGAAAAAATCAAACTCTATGAGTCCTTCAACAACCGCGAGTGCCTGCATTGCCATGAGGGAGCCCGATCTTTTGAACAGGGAGCAATCCACAATTCCGACCCGTATTTGCTTCCGGCTATCAAGGCCAACAAAAAATCCTGTCTCTCCAGCGGTTGCCACGAAGTGGTGCATAACGTTGGCACGCTCGCGAACGTCAAATTCTGGAATGGTGGCTCGTGACTCTCAGCACAAATCCTGTCGAACGACGTTTGCAGTTTTCCGGCGTGCTGATCATTTTGGGATTGCTGGTCGAAGCGTTGTGCCTCGCCTGGCGCGGCCCACTGGCATTCCTGGTGTCTCTCGGGCTGGGCGGCCTGTTGCTCTTTGCCGGGATGGTCCTCTTTCTCTTTTCTCTGGTATCGAGTCCGCGGCCGGGGAATTAGCCAATTCTTGTCGTGGTCCTTGCAATTTCCGAAACGAAGATCTCCCCGTTTAGATTCTCGCGCTTGGCAGCCTGCTCCCGGAAAGAATCGCACGTGTTGTGGTACTGTTTCGATGAAAAAAGAGGAGAGCGTGCCGATCAAGACGATTCCCTGCTGATGCGCCATGCATATAACGATTGATCCGGAAATGAAGAAAAAATGTCCGCGAACGGCGCTGGGATGCGTGACAGCCCACGTGAAAGCCGGTGCGTCGCAGGAAGCGCTCCTCGCGGAAATGAAGACGCGCGAGATGGAAATCCAAAAATTGCCCTTCCCGCGCGGCGTGCTGGAGTCGCCGCAAATCCAGGCAACGCGCAAGGCCTACAAGGCGCTGGGAAAAGATCCGGCGCGCTACCGTGGATCGGCGGAGGCGCTCCTGCGGCGCATTGTTGCCGGAAAAGGATTGCCGCAGATCAACGCCGTCGTGGACGTGATCAATCTGGTGTCAGTGGAAAGCCGGCTGCCGGTGGGGCTGTATGATTTGGCGCACGTGAGCGGAGACGTGGTGTTCCGCGTGGGGCGCGCGGGTGAAACCTACAAAGGCATCGGCAAATTTGATTTGAATCTGGAGGGATTGCCGGTCTTCGCGGATGTGGTGGGGCCGCACGGCAGCCCGACGAGCGATTCCGAGCGCACCATGGTCACGGCGGAAACAAAAGAGGTCCTGGCTATTATTGTTTCCTTCGCGGGACCAGAGAACCTCGACCGCTGGACGCAGCGAATGTCTGCTTTGCTGGCACAGTATGCCGCGGCTGAAAATGTGGGGATTCAAGTTGTGCAGTGAAGCGCCGCCTATTTCTGCCATCCTGGTTGCTGCCTGTTGCGGCACGGCCCGTTCTGCAGCGTTTCACGAGTCCGGGATTCCACAAGCGAGGCCAGTAGCATTTCCGCTACAAAGAACAATCGATCCATTGAACAAGCCAAGTTTCAAGCGGACGATGGAGTGAATGGGCGGCAGTCTTGATTCACGCGATTGGCCGCTGACGAACGGGAGAGCGCGGGACAGTTATGGGAACGCTGAATCGTCCGGAATTGGATCGGCTGGAAAGACGTGAGTTGCAGCTCACCATACTGTCGATCGTGTTTGTGCTGATACTGGCGAGCGGACTGGCGATGTTCATGTATCCGCTGGTATTCCTGCACCCGATCGGCAACAAGTGGACGCTGCGCGTGGCATTTTTTGGATTCTGCGCATTAACGCTGCTATTTGTGGGCTACCTGCTGGAGCGCCAGCGCACGGTGCGGCAACTGAAGCAACAATTGCTGGCCGAACTGGAGCGCAACGTTACGTTGCAGCAACAGGCCAGTGTGGACCTGCTGCAATCCATGCCGGACCAGAATTACTTTTGGGACCGCCTCACGATGGAATTCCGGCGGGCCATGAGCATGCAAAAGACCCTTTCGCTGCTCCTGGTGAAGGCCAAGTCCACAAGCGGTCCGGGGAAGAAGGATGAGGCGAATTCGGCGGCCTGGGGCGACGCGGCGAAGGCGATGGCCCGCAAGCTGCGGCCCACAGATTCCATCTACCGGCTTGCGCCCGACCTGTTCGCGCTGGTTTTGCCGGAAACGGATGTGCTGAATGCGAAACGCATTGCTGTTCGTTTGCAGGAGGAACTGCAAGACGTCCGCGCAAAGCATGGCAAAACGTTCGACATCACGGCGCACAACTACCCGGAGCACGTAAGCAGCGAGCACGAACTGGAAGACATCGTGAAATCGCTGCTGCCCGAACAAGAAGAGTGGAATGCCCAGGTTCCAGTGAATAGCAAGTAGATCCCCTTGCCGCTGCTAATCCAGCTTCTGCACGATCAACAGCTCGCGCGGGGTTTCTGCGTGAATTACTGGAGTGCTTGCCTAAGATCTTCGATCAAGTCCTTTTTATCTTCCAAGCCAATCGAAACGCGAACGGTGCCCGGGCTGACGTCCGCGCGGCGCAGCTCTTCGTTGTTCATATTGTAGTGCGAGCTGTAGATCGGAAGAATGACGAGCGATTCGACGCCGCCGAGGCTCGCGGCGAGCAGAAACAGGCTTACGCGATCGCAGAAGCGCCGCGCGGCCGCCAAGCCGCCCTTCATATCGAACGCCAGCATCGAACCGAAGCCTCGCATCTGCTTCTTTGCTAGCGCGTGGTCCGCGTGCGACTGTAAGCCCGGATAATGGACGCGCTCCACCTTCGGATGTTTCTCCAGAAATTCAGCGACAGCCATGGCGTTCTCGCACTGGCGCTGCACGCGTACGCCGAGCGTTTTGATGCCGCGGATCAGCAGATAGGCGGCTCCGGGGTCCATCGAGCCTCCGAGATAGATGATCATGCTGCGCACCTGTTTCATCCACTCTTCGCTGCCCACGGACACGCCGGCGATGATATCCGAATGCCCGGCAAGCGCTTTCGTCGCGCTGTGCACCACCATGTCGTAGCCCAGCGCGATGGGATTCTGCAGCACAGGCGTTGCAAAGGTGTTGTCAATGATGGAGATAAGCTTGTGTTGTTTGGCGAAGCCCACGGCTTTGTGGATATCCACGAGGCGGAGTGTGGGATTGGTGGGTGTCTCGACGTAGAGAACTTTGCTGTGTGGCGTGACGAGTTTTTCGATGCCCGCCAGATCCGTTCCAACCTGATGAACCGTGATACCCATGTTCGGAAAAACGTCGCGCATCAGCCGGTACGTTCCGCCATAGAGCTGCGCCGTGGAGATCACTTCGTCCCCGGCTTTCAGTGCGGCCAGGAGTGAGGACGAAATGGCGGCCATACCGGACGCAGTGACCACCGCCGCTTCTGCGCCTTCAAGAGCGGCAATTTTCTTTTCCGCCACGCTCAGTGTGGGGTTGCCGTAACGCGTGTAGATGTACGCTTGATTCTTGCCCTCAGCCCACAGCTTCATTTCCTCGGTGGAAGAAAACGTGAATGTCGAGGAGCGGATAATCTCCGTCACGATAGGGCCGTTGACGCCGCGGCGATTGGGTTCCCCTCCGTGGATGGCTCTTGTTTGCGGGCCCTGGCTGGAAAGTTTTTTCGTGTTCATGCAAACGAGTGTGCGCCTTCTCCGCAAGGAAAAACAGCCTCGAAGCTGGCTCGTGACGGGACAATTTGGGCGGCTCTGCGTGTCATAGTTCGCTGGGTCATCGTGTGCTTCCAAGCTGCCCTCTTATTTGTGGCGAATGTTCACCGGCGTGCGCGTTCGATCCAAAGGAAAAACTTGCAGTTGCCATTTGACGGGGACGGAGGCTGGCAAATAGCAGATGGTCTTGTCACAAGCCTGATACTCCAGCCTTCCCGTAATCGTGAGGAGTTTCCCGTCTTTTCCCAGCGAGCCCCAGAACTCGGATGTGGAACTTACTTTTCCATCCTGGCTGATGCGAAACGTCCCCTCGAACACCGGTACGCGCTCCTTGATCGCCGGCAAATAGAGAATTTGTGACTGTGGGTAAATGGCCGGCTTGAGCTCCATTTCTTTCATTTCGTCAATCACCAGCCGGATGGGCTTATATCCCTGCGCGCCGGGCGCATACACGTGCACATCCGGAGGAAGCCGCACTTCGGCAGCCAGAGTAATGCGCGTGCCGGGAACGCTTGCGCGATCCGATTGTTGCAGAGCCAGTTGAAGATGCGGGGCCTCGACCGTATCGGTTACTTCCTGCCCTAATTCCGGAAAAAGCTTGGAAATAATGCTGTTCCCGGTGAGCCGCTCCCGGTACTTGGCTTCGAAAAACTTTTCTCGAATGATGCCGTCCGTATCAATATAAAAATATCCGGGGCGGGCAAAGCCTTTTTGCATCCCAGTCGCTTCCGCATTCAGGACATCATAAGCCTGGATGATCTTTGAATCGGGATCCGCGAGCATGGGGTACTCGATTTTGTGGCGGTCCGCAAAATATTTCAGAATTTCTTCCGAGTCATAGCTAATGGCCGCCAGTTTGACCCCTTGCTTTTCAAACCGCGGGATGGCACTTTGCAGTTGGACCAACTGCCCCTTGCAGAACGGTCACCAGTCGGCGGAACGGAAAAAAAGAAGTACCGTGCCCTTGGGCCCTTTCAAGGAATCGAGAGTTTGCATCCGGCCAAACTGGTCGTGAAGCGAGAATACCGGGGCTCTCTGACTAATTGGCAGCCCGATGGACATCAAGTCGATGGATGCCACGTGAATGGCATCGTTATCGAGTGTTCCGTGAACCTTTACGCTGTCTCCCGGGTGAACGGTTACTCGCTCTTGGGGCTCCAGGGCATACACCACTCTGTTCGTGTCGTCATAGAGCGACAGCTTCGCCCCCGGCACGCTCCGGAAGCACTCCGGGGATTCGGCAAAGGCTTCGTCTGCATTGCAACTGCTGTAGACAATGGTGCCGGACCAGGGTCCAGAGTTGGGCGAACTGGTTTGCCCGGCCGCCGCGAGGGAAGCGACAAAACATAGCGTCACGCCAGAGAGGAAGAAGCGTGTCGAGATCGAACCGTATCTGACCGCTGGCATCAAGTTGCGGCTTTCATTTCATTCTTCGATTGGTCCGTACTGTATGCCCGAGAGTCTTGGCAAGCAAAACCTCCGAGCAAGAGGTGCGCCCAAACTTAGGCTTCTTCTTCGACGAGGGCTTCGCCGTGAGCCGCCTTGTGGGCGGCGATCACTTTTTCCGCAAGTTCGTTGGGCACGTAGTCGTAATGCGAAAACTCCATGGAATAGCTGGCTCGCCCCTGCGTTTTGGACGTAAGGTCTGTTGCGTAACTCAGCATCTCGGCGAGCGGCACCTGCGCCTTGATGATCACGTTGTGCCCGCGGGTTTCACTGCCGGAAATGCGGCCCCGCCGCGAGCTGAGGTCGCCCATCAGGTCGCCGGAGTATTGATCGGGCGCGTAAACCTCCACTTGCATAATCGGTTCAAGCAGCGCGGGCTTGGCCTGCTTCATCGCTTCCTTGAACGCCAGCGAGCCGGCGATCTTGAAGGCCATGTCCGACGAATCCACGTCGTGGTATTTCCCGTCGTACAAAATGGCCCGGAAGTCCGTCACCGGGAATCCCGCAAGATAGCCGCGCGCGGCAGAGTCACGGATACCCCTTTCCACCGACGGAATCCAGTTCTTCGGGATGGCGCCGCCGAAAACATCGTCCACGAACTCGACGCCTTTCCCTCGCTCGATGGGCTCCATCTTGATCCGGCACACACCGAACTGCCCGTGACCGCCGGACTGTTTCTTATGCTTGCCTTCGGCGTCGGCTTTCCCGCGGATGGTTTCGCGGTAGGGCACTTTGGGAGGCTTCAGCGTGAGATTGACGTTGTAACGCTTGTGAAGCTTGGCGACAACGACTTCGATGTGCTGCTGGCCCGAACCCGCCAGCAAAAACTCCTTGGTTTGCGAGTCACGGGAAAAGCGGAGCGCGGCGTCTTCCTCCAGGATTTTGTGAATGGAGACGCCAATTTTATCTTCGTCGGCGCGGCTCTTCGGTTCAATCGCAAAAGTAATGGACGGTTCGGGCAAGCGTGCGGGCGCGTAATAGACCGGCGCGACCCTGTCGCCCAGCGTTTCGCCGGTGGTGGTCTCTTTCAGCTTGGCGATGGCGCCGATGTCCCCTGCGTGCAGCTCGCCGACTTCGGTGAGCTGTTTGCCCTGAACGACCTGGATATGCTGGAAGCGCTCCGGAACATTGCGATTGTAATTGAGCAGCGTGGCATCGTTTTTCAAAACGCCGCTTTTCACTTTGAAATAGTTGATGCGGCCCGCAAAGGGGTCGGCGAGCGTCTTGAAGACAAAAAGGGAGAGCGGCTGGCTGTCGTCGTATTTGCGCTCGACGCGATCGCTCTTTCCGCTCGGGTCTTTGTAGCCGACTTGCGCGTGTTCGTCGGGGTGGGGGAAAGCATCGGCAAGAAACGTGAGCAGGCTGGCGGTGCCTATATTGTGCAGGCCCGAGGTCATTACCACCGGAAAGATTTTTTCGCCGACGATGGCTTTGCGGACGGCCGGAATCAGGTCGTGAATGGGGATCGTGCCTTCGCGAAAAAACTCCTCCATCATTTCGTCGTCACCTTCGGCGATCATTTCGACCAGCTTCTCGTGCGCCTCCTTGGCTTCGTCAGCAAGCGCCGCCGGAATTTCTTCGATCGAGGGTTTACCGTCGCCATCCGGCTTGTAAATATGCGCTTTCATGGCCACCAGGTCGATGACCCCGCGAAATCCTTTTTCCGAGCCAATGGGCATTTGCAAGGCGACAACGTTGCGGCCAAAAACCTCCTGCAATGATTCCATGGACCGTTCGAAGCTCGAGAGCTCGCGGTCCATCCAGGTGAGAACGAAGGCCCGGGGGATATCGTACTCCGTGCAGTAATCCCAAACTTTTTCCGTCGTGACTTGCGCGCCGACGTGCGCGTCCACGGCGATGAGCGCGGCGTCCGCAGCGATCAGCGAAGCCTTCGTTTCCGTAATGAACGTGGAATAACCGGGAAGATCGATGAAATTGATTTTGACTTTATCGGAGGAACCGGAAGGTCCGGTGGGCGTGGCCGGCCATTCGGCACAGGCCAGCCCGGTTTGAATGGAGATTTTTCTGGCGATTTCTTCCTCGTCCCAGTCCGTGGCGGTGCTGCCTTCCGCAACTTTTCCCCAGCGCGGGGTCATCCCCGCAGTGAAGAGCAACGACGACACCAGTTGCGTCTTTCCGGTGCCGCCGTGGCCTACAATGCCAACGTTTCGAATGTCCTTGGTGAGATAGCTCTTCATACAAGCCTCCCGTTTCCATGATCAAGGGGCAATCGCGGCGAAAGCCCGCCCCCCTTTTCTTCTAACGTTGGCGCGGGCGTGCGCCTGGGCGATTTACCATCTTAGGAGGAAGAGCGTTCCCTCCTTCGGCGAAACCGCGTTGCGGTTCTCTTTCCTGGGTCTCCGAGCGGGCGGAGGCAGGGGACCAATCGAATTATCTTTGGGCCGCTCTTCTTGCCTCGCGGATGCTAGCACAGGGGTTGATTCGGGGCAACGCATGGAGGACGAAAATGCGGGAGCCCTCCGAAGCCGCAAGAATGGAAAGTCGCGCTAGCGGCAGAGAAAAATTGCCAGGACTAGTACTCGCTCGCCCAGCAAAGGCTGTTGGCCCGAGCTTGTTAGTCATTGACAGAGCTAGCTTTAGCCGCAGACAGGATTTTCAGTTGTCGGCCACTCACTTGCGAAGGAACCGGAGGGGCTTTTCTGCTGCTATCGGACCGATGACGCGGCGGAATTCTGGGTTCAACGTCGAACATGCAATTGCTAGGACCGCCGGAACGGCGCGCGAGATGGAGAAATCGAGGAGGAAGAAGATGGAGGATTTTAGAGAAGGAAGTGAATACGAGCAGGAAAAAACCACGGCACCGACGGGAGTAAATCGCATACTGATCGGGGCTGTCGTGGCGCTCTTGGTAATTGCAGGAGTGGCTTTCGGCTACGGGTACCGGCAGCAAATCATGGTGAGTCATTTGA
>QHYN01000061.1 GCA_003224145.1 Acidobacteriota bacterium | reverse complement strand
ACAGGGGGCGCTTGCTTGAACCACGCGGGTTCAAGATATTCAAGCAGGCCTTCGCGGCCACCCTCGCGGCCAAAGCCGCTCTCGCGATAGCCGCCGAAGCCGCAGGCGGCGTCGAAAAGATTTGTGCAGTTGACCCAAACGACGCCGGCTTTCAATTCCGCGGCGACGTGGAGCGAAACGTTGATGCTTTCGCTCCAAACGCAGGCAGCCAGACCGTAGACGGTGTTATTGGCGAGCTCGACCGCTTCGCGCGGCGTTCGAAAGGTCATCGCGGTGAGAACGGGGCCGAAGATTTCCTGCTGCGCGACGACCGAACTCGGATGCACATTGCTGAGAAGCGTTGGCGGAAAGTACAGGCCGCGCGAGGGCACGGGGATGGACGGTTGCCAGCACGTCGCGCCTTCAGCAACGCCCTGGTCCACGAGCCGTTGGATGCGTTCGAGCTGCACGCGCGCGACGATTGCGCCGATGTCGATAGCTTTGTCGAGCGGCGAGCCAATGCGCAGCGTGTTCATGCGGTCCTGAATTTTGCCAATGAGCTTTTCCGCGATGCTCTCCTGCATCAGCAGGCGCGAACCGGCGCAGCAAACTTGCCCTTGGTTGAACCAGATGCCGTCGACGAGGCCTTCGACGGCGCTGTCGAGATCCGCGTCCTCAAAAATAATGAACGGGGATTTGCCGCCAAGTTCGAGCGAAAGCTTTTTGTGACTCTGCGCGGTGGCTTTGCGGATCGCGCGGCCGACTTCTGTGGAGCCCGTGAACGCGATCTTATCGACATCGGGATGTTTCACGAGTGCTTCGCCCGTCGAGCCGTCGCCGGTGACGATGTTGACGACGCCGGCGGGGAGCTGCACTTCCTGGCAAATGTGCGCGAAAGCGAGAGCGGTCAGAGGAGTAAATTCCGCAGGTTTAAGAACCACGGTGTTTCCCGTGGCCAGGGCGGGCGCGATTTTCCACGCCAGCATCAGCAGCGGAAAGTTCCACGGAATGATCTGCCCCACGACACCGCAGGCGGTGTAGCCGGGAAATTCCTGCTCGAGCAACTGCGCCCAGCCCGCGTGGTGATAAAAATGGCGCGCGACGAGGGGGACATCGATGTCGCGGCTTTCCCGAATCGGCTTACCATTGTCGAGGGTTTCGAGCACCGCGAGCCAGCGCGAATGTTTCTGTACCTGCCGTGCCAGCGCGTAAAGATAGCGCGCGCGCGCATGAGGAGTGAGCGCCTGCCACGCAGGCAACGCGGATCGCGCGGCTTTTACGGCGCGATCTACGTCCTTGGCCGAGCCCTGCGCCACGGTTGCCAGCTTTTCGCCAGTGGAAGGATCGGCCGTTTCGAAATAAGTCCCTGCAGCAGGTGCGTGCCATTCGCCGTCGATGAAGTGACCGAAGCGGCGCTGGTGACGGTCGAGCCACGCCAGAGCTTCGCGCGGATCCTCCGGCGCCGGGCCGTATTCCATGGTCATGAATTTTTCAACGATGCTCATGCTGTTGTTCGCGATCCTTCGGTCATCGAGCGAACCGTCTCACGCTCAGGCAATCGGATGGCGATAATCAGCCGAATACCGTCCCGTGGCATGGTGCTCGAGTTGGCGCTCGATATCCGCGAGCATGCCGCTCGCGCCAAAGCGGAACAGTTCCGCTTTCATCCAGGATGTGCCGAGTTCCTCTTTCATCAAGGCCAGCCACTCAAGCGACTGCTTCGCCGTTCGAATGCCGCCCGCGGGCTTGAAGCCCACGGCCATTCCCGTTTCCTGCGCGTACTCGCGAATGGCGCGCGTCATCACCAGACTCACGGGCAGGGTGGCATTCACCGCTTCTTTGCCGGTAGAAGTTTTGATGAAGTCCGCGCCGGCCATCATGGCCACGAAGCTGGCGCGGGCGACGTTGCGCAGCGTCAGCAAATCCCCGGTGCCCAAAATTACTTTCAGGTGCGCCGGTCCGCAGGCGTTCTTGAACGTAGCGATCTCGTCATACAGCGCTTGCCATCGTCCGCCGAATACGTGAGCGCGCGTAATCACGACGTCGATCTCATCGGCGCCGGCTTCCACCGAGCGGCGGATCTCATTGACACGCTCTTCGAACGGCGAAAGCCCGGCAGGGAATCCCGTCGAAACCGCGGCGACGTGAATCCCGCTGCCTTCAACGGCGCGCCGCGCGGTTTCCACGAACTTGTAATACACGCACACGGCCGCCACCTTTACGTTGAGGCTTTCCACCCCCAGCTTTTGCACGAGTTCCTGCTGAAGGGGTTGCCGCGCCTTGGCGCACAGGCGGCGAACGCGCTCATCGGTATCGTCGCCGGAGAGCGTCGTGAGGTCCATGCAGGTGATGGCCCGCAGCAGCCACGCCGCTTGCCAATCCTTCTTTACCGTTCGACGTGTAACCAGAGTTTGCGCGCGGCGCTCCACGGCGCTTGTGTTGACGCGCACTGCATCGATCCAGTCGAGATTGAGGGGAATGCCGCGGTTGGGCTGAAGGTCGCGTCCTGCGTATTGCGCAATCGCGGTATCGGAGGGAGAAATCGCTCCCGGCGATGCAACCCGGGCTAGGCTGGAGGTGCGTTCCAGAGGCGTGTTGTCGCGAAGAGCCATGGATTATTCACCGCAACCGAGAAGCTGCCGAATAAACTCCATCTTATCACTTTGGCAAAGCGGGTTTACAGGCGCGTGCCTCGCGTCTGCCACTCTTTCTCAAATTCCGCTCTGCTGCAGAATGATTTCTGCGTACCAACCTTGGTGGTCGAAAGAGCTGCGTACAAATTCGCCCGCTGCAGCACTTCTTTCTCTGGACAGCCTTCGCCCAGAAACACCGCCAGGCTGCCGATAAATGCATCGCCCGCACCGGTCGTGTCAACGGACTGAACCTGGAATGCCGGTATCAGTTCCATACCATCTTGGTCGGCCAGGAGGCAACCGCGATCGCCGCGGGTGATGATTACGCGCCGCATGCCTTTCCCGAGCAGAAACTGCGCGCATTTTTTGGCATCTCCAGCGGTATGAACGGGCATTCCAGTGATCGTTTCCGCCTCACTCTCATTAGGAATGAAATAGTCGACGGCGCGGAACTGTTCAAAGTCCACGGCGAGCGCTGGCGCGGGGTTCACGATGCAGCGAATTGCGTTTGCTTTCGCGAATGCGACGGTGTGATAAACGGTGTTCAGCGGAATCTCGAATTGCAGGATGATGCTGTTCGCTTTTCGCAAAAGCGGTGCGGCAGAATCCACATCTTTGGGAGTCAGCAAATCGTTGGCGCCTTTCACCACGATGATGCGGTTCTGTCCGCCGGGTTCTACGAAAATGGGGGCGACGCCGCTCGAAACGCCCTCGGCCATGCTGACGCAGGTCGCGTTAATTCCCAGCGTTTCAAAATTCTTGATCGTGGCTGGGCCGAAGAGATCATTTCCCACTTTCGCGACCATCGCCACGTTCGCGCCGCAGAGGCGCGCGGCCACGGCTTGGTTCGCGCCTTTCCCTCCGAATCCGAGGTCGAATGTTTTGCCAAAAATCGTTTCTCCCGGCCGGGGAAACACGTCATTGAACGTGGTGAGGTCCACGTTCGCGCTCCCCACAACTACAATAAAGGATTGGCTGGCGGTCATTTGTTTTCGCTACGAAGCGAAGACGTTGCGCAGCATAAACCCCAAATTCGCCGGGCGCTCCGCGAGCCGGCGAACGAACCAGGGGTACCAGAAGGTGCCGTAGGACACAAGAACGATGGAAGTGCAGCCTTCCGCGGCGAGCCGTTCCTGTTCGGCACGCTGGATGCCGTAAAGCATCTGCACTTCAAAATCCGCCCTTGAAAAACCTTCTTTAGAAGCCTCTTCGGACAGGCGGCGGATCATGGCAATATCGTGCGTCCCGAACGCGGCGCGCACACAGCGTTGCTCCTTTTTGGCGTGGAGCATTTCTTTCCCCAATGCGAAGTAATTCTGGTCCACGTCCGCTTTGCGCGGAAACGCAATTTCAGGGGGCTCATTGTACGCGCCTTTGACCAGCCGGATCGATGGACGTAATGGCAGCAGCTTTGCCAAGTCATTTTTCGTTCGATAGAGATAAGCCTGCAGGCACACGCCCGCATTGGGAAACTCGCCCAGCGCGCGGCGGTACAAATCCAAAGTCGCATCCACGTAGTTGCTCGCTTCCATATCGATCCAGACGATGGACTCCTTTGCCGCGCGCATGATGATGGTCTTCAAGTTCTCATAACAAAAATCCGGAGAGAGGTCCAAACCGAGTTGTGTCAGTTTGATGGAAATTTCCGTTTGCAGAGTTTTCTGGCGGATGCGCTCAAGGACTTCCAAATAGTGATCCGTGACCTGCTGCGCTTCCGAGCGGTCGCTGATGTTTTCTCCCAGATGCGTAAGAACGGTTCCGATTTTCTTGCTGCGGAGAGTTTGTGCGGCGGTGAGCGCATCATCAAGAGTCTCGCCGGGCATGAAGCGTGCCACGCTTTTCCGCACAAACTTGTAGTGAGATGCGCGATCGCGCAGCCAGCGGTTTTGTGCCGCGGCAAGCAGAACGGAGCGCATAAGGCTCATAAAGTGTTTTGTCCTCGGTGTATGATGCAAGCGTTTGCAATAATACAGGCTGAATTCTAAGCCCCGGTCTCCTCAAACACCCAGCACCCGAAGCAAGGCCCCCGCCAGCACTCCTCCCGTGAGCGGCCCCAGCACAGGAATGGGGGCGTAAGCCCAGTCCGAACTGCCCTTGCCTGCAACTGGGAGAATCGAGTGCGCAACGCGTGGCCCGAGGTCCCGCGCGGGGTTAATGGCGTAACCGGTCGGACCGCCGAGAGAGAGGCCGATGCCCCAAACCAAACTTCCTACAAGATATGGCCCGAGCCCAGCGGCGGGGCCAGCAGCAGCGACGCTTTTGGAAAAAATTGCCCCTGCGACAAAAACCAGAACGAAAGTGGCGATGATTTCACTGACGAGATTTGCAACCCTGTGGCGAATCGTCGGCGCCGTGCAAAAACATGCCAGCTTCGCAGCCGTGTCCGGCGTCTCCTTCCAATGCGGAAAGTAATGCAGCCAAACGAGCGCAGCGCCCGCAATTGCCCCCAGCATCTGTGCTGCAAGATAGGGAGCAAACTTTGCAAAATTGCCGTCGCGCACCGCAAATCCCAGGGTCACCGCGGGATTCAGGTGCGCGTCGCTGCTGCCGCAGGCGATGGCGGTAAAGACACCGGCCATCACCGCGAGTGCCCATCCGGTAGTAATCACCATCCAACCGCCGCCCTCCGCTTTCGAGCGCTTGAGCAGTACCGCGGCGACAACTCCATCGCCCAGCAAGACCAGAATCAGCGTGCCAAGAAATTCACCGAGCAGCGGTGAAGTCATGAGTGTGACCTCCTTAGGGTTCCATCCAGTCGAAAGAGCGAGTTACCGCTTTCTTCCATTGTCGATAGAGCTTCTCACGCTCTGCCTCATCAAGATGCGGCTGCCATGTACGATCCACGGCCCATTTGGCGCGCAATTCTTCCAGGCCGGAAAAGAATTTCACTGCCAGGCCTGCGGCATAGGCCGCGCCTAGCGCCGTCGTTTCCTGAATCACGGGACGCACCACTTCGCGGTTCAAAATATCCGCCTGGAACTGCATCAGCAGTTCGTTGGTTACCATTCCCCCGTCCACACGCAGGCTTTTTAGAGGGATCTGCGAATCTTTTTCCATCGCTTCCACGACTTCGCGTGTCTGAAACGCAGTCGCTTCCAAAACAGCGCGCGCGAGGTGACCTTTGTTTGCGAAGCGCGTCAACCCCGCGATGATCCCCCGTGCCGTTTCTTTCCAGTACGGCGCAAATAACCCGGAAAAGGCCGGCACGAAATAGACGCCGCCATTGTCCTTGACGGTCCGCGCCAGCGGTTCCACGTCGGCGCTCTTCTCAATCATCCCGAGATTATCGCGGAGCCATTGCACCAGCGCTCCTGTAATGGCCAAGCTTCCTTCCAGCGCGTAGTGTGCCGGGGCGCCGCCAAACTTGCACGCCAGTGTAGTCAGCAGGCCGAAGTTCGACGGTACCGGCCGCTCGCCCGTGTTCATGAGAAGAAAGCAGCCCGTCCCATACGTGTTCTTGACTTCGCCGGGACGGAAGCACGCCTGGCCCACCAGTGCCGCCTGTTGATCCCCCAGAATGCCCGCGACAGGAACGCCCTCGATGCCTTGGATCGATGCCTCGCCGTAAACTTCACTGCTGGAGCGCACTTGCGGAAGCACCGCGCGCGGGATTTCAAACGCTGCCAGCAACTTTTCGTCCCAATCCAGTGTTTGCAGATTGAGGAGTTGCGTGCGGCTGGCGTTGGTGACGTCGGTCATGTGGACGCCGCCTTTTGCGCCTCCCGTGAGGTTCCAGAGGAGAAACGTATCGATATTTCCGAAAAGTAGCTCGCCTGCGGCTGCTTTTTCCCGCGCCCCGGGAACGTTTTGCAGCAGCCAGCGCAGCTTTAGGCTGCTGAAGTAAGTGCTCAGGGGCAATCCGGTTTGTTGCCGGAAGCGGTCCTGTCCACCTGCTGCAGAGAATCGCGCGACATCAGCGGCAACGCGCGTGTCCTGCCAAACAATGGCATTGGCCACCGGATTTCCTGTCCTGCGCTCCCAAAGAACGGTCGTTTCGCGCTGGTTGGTAATCCCAATAGCCGCAAGGTCGGAAGCACGCAAACCGCGCTGGCCAAGAGCGTCGCTAATCACTTCTTCCGTGCGGCGAAGGATTTCCAGCGGGTCATGCTCGACCCACCCGGGCTGGGGATAGAGCTGCTCGTGTTCTTTCTGCGCGACGGCAACGATGCGCCCGCCGTGGTCAAACACCATGAAGCGCGTGCTCGTCGTGCCTTGATCGATCGCTCCAATGTAATTTTTCACGGGAAACCGCCTCAATTGCCGCGCCGCAGCATACTACGCAACGGCAAGGATTAGACTGTGAAAATCGGCAAGCGCACCGCGACAAAGCTAACAAACAAGAGGGAAATCATCCCGTGTTGTACTCCCCTGGGTTCCCGTCCGCATCAAATCATTTGAGAGTAAAGAAAAGGAGTAAGCACCATGAGGAATAAAATCAGAATAGGCTCAGGCGCATTGCTGATCGGAGCGCTCGCTTTTGCATTGGCGTTCACGGCCGAGAATGCCGCTGCAGCGGGACCCGAGAACGTTACCTTGACCGTAACCGCGGTCGGCAAGAAAGACATGGCCGCCCCCGCCGTTACGAAAGAAGACGTGCAGTTCTTTCTGAAGAAGGAACGCACTCAGATTGCCAATTGGCGCCGCGGGGAGAAGCTGTATCTCGCCGTGCTGATCGATGATTCGTTGGACACCAGCGTTGCCAGCCAGTGGACTGATTTGAAGGAGTTTTTCAACGCCCAGCCACCGTCAACGTACATTTCCGTCTTTTACGGGCGCAATGGCGAGGCCGTGGTTGCGCAGGATTTCACCAATGACCATGCGCTCGCCGCAAAAGCCCTTCGCTTGCCGATCGGCCCCGGCGCGTTTTCCAGTCCCTATTTCGCGCTTCAAGACTTGATGAAGCGCTGGCCCTCGACGGGCGAGCGCCGTTCCATCCTTCTCGTTTCCTCGGGAATTGACTATTTCCACGGGAATTTCCCGACAAGTCCCGATCTCGACACCACCATCGAGCACGCGCAAAAGCAAAACATCAACGTCTGGTCCATCTATTTTCCCGACGCCGGACATCGCTCGCGCAGATTCTTTCTTTTGACCAGGGCGCAGTCGGATCTCAGCCGGCTCGCCGAAGAAACGGGCGCCGAATCCTACTATCTGGGCATCACCGCCCCTGTTACCTTCAAGCCGTATTTGGATGAGCTCGCCACGCACCTCAGCAACCAGTATCTGCTCACGTTTAAAGGCAGCGACGGCGCCAAGGGCCGCTTTGAGCGCGTCCGCATCACCACGGAGCTGCCCAACGTCGAGTTCTTCCACGCTTCGCAGGTTTTCCTGCCCGCTGGGCAGTAAAGACCGCAAGCGGTTCGCTCGCTCACTCGCAGGCGCAGACGATTCCGTCCGCGCCTTTTTCAGCATTGATTTGATTGTAGGGGCGCAGCATGCCGCGCCCTAGCTTGCAAGCCCGGTTAACGCCCTCGCACACAACCCTTGAAATTATCCTAAGCATGTGGTATAAGATGAGGTGTGTAATACTGTGGGAAGCGGCAGCTCGGCTGCCGCTTTTTCATTTTCGCATGCCTGCTTCTCCGGATTCCTCACACCAACTCTGTGTCTTGCCCTCGACCCGTCTAGTTTCGCACGCGTCGGAGAAGAATTGGAGAGCTCGTAA
>QHYN01000352.1 GCA_003224145.1 Acidobacteriota bacterium | reverse complement strand
GCACGCAAAGCGTGCTGCATTGATGGAAACGCTGAACGAAGGCCAGATCGTTCACGGCCACGTGAAGAACGTAACGGACTACGGCGCGTTCGTGGACCTCGGCGGAATCGACGGATTGCTGCACCTGACGGACTTGAGCTGGGGCCGCGTGAAGCATCCTTCCGACCTGGTGAAGCCGGACCAGGAACTGGACGTCATCATCCTGAAGTTCGACAAAGAAAAGCAGCGCATTTCGCTGGGGCTGAAGCAACTGGCGCCGGATCCCTGGGTGGGCGCTGCCGAGAAGTATCCTGCCGGCGGCAAGGTGAAAGGGAAAGTGGTTGGCATCGTGGATTACGGCGCGTTCGTGGAACTGGAACAAGGTGTCGAAGGACTGGTGCACGTCTCCGAGATGAGCTGGAGCAAAAAAGTGCAGCACCCGTCGAAGCTGGCGAAAGTGGGGGATGAGGTCGACGTGGTCGTGCTGGACATCAAGCCGAGCGACCGGCGCGTCTCGCTGGGAATGAAGCAAGCACAACCCGATCCCTGGCTGCTGACCGCGGAGAAATACCCCGTGGGAACGGTCGTCACGGGGAAGGTTCGCAACATCGCGGAGTTTGGCGCGTTCGTAGAAATCGAGGATGGCTTTGACGGGCTCGTGCACGTTGGCGATGTGAGCTGGACGGGCCGCGTAAAGAATCCGCACGAAGTGTTCAAGAAGGGCGAGCCGGTCACCGCGAAGGTGCTGAAAATCGATCCGGAGAACCGCCGCGTGTCGCTCGGAATCAAGCAGGTCAACGACATCTGGGGCGATTGGTTCAAGCAGCATAAGGTCGGACAGATCGTGAAGGGCAAAGTTTCGCGCATCGCTACGTTCGGAGCTTTTGTCGAGCTGGGCGAAAATATCGAAGCGCTTTGCCACAACACCGAAATCGAAGACCGGCGTCGGCGCGACGAGGGGCATGCCGGGTACCGCCCGACCACCGGGCCACTGAAGAGCGCGGGGCCGCTCGAGCCGGGCAAGGAATACGATTTCAAGATCATCAAGATCAGCCCGGAGACGCGGCGCATCGGCCTGAGCTACCGCTCCGCCGTGAAACAGCTCGAGCGCAAGGAGATCGAACAGTATCGGTCGGCGTCGAAGTCCTCGTCGACGGCGACGATTGGGGACGCGCTGAAGTCTAAGCTTTCAGCGCGTTAGATTTATGGGAGTCCGGCCCAGGCGACGGCTTTCATAATTTCATTTACCTGCGGGTCATTTTAATGATAGGAAGGGGGCAATCCGGCGGCACGCCAGCCCCTGTAAACCCTTTCGCCTCACCATTTAGGGCGACGCGAAGCGGCGGACAAACGGAAACGGTCTTTTCTACGATTGCGCGACGAGGCATAGCGAAGATGACCAAGCACACAACCACACTCACGAAGGCCGACCTTATTGAGGAAGTTTTGAACATCACGGAACTCCCTCGCAAAGAGTCAGAGACCATCGTCGAAACGATTTTCGACAGCATCATCGGCGCTTTGCAAAAAGGAGAAAAAATCGAGATTCGCGGCTTCGGCAGTTTCCGCACGCGAGAGCGCCGCGGGCGTGTCGGGCGCAATCCGAAGACGGGAGAAAAAGTCGAAGTGCCCGCGAAGAAGATTCCCTACTTCAAACCCAGCAAAGAGCTGAAGGACTTTGTCAATAACGCCGCGGCCGAGGCCTCCGCTGCGGGAGACTCGCAGGCCGTTTAAGCGGCCCCGGCCCTGCGCAATTCGCCTTCCTCCGCAACAAAAACGGTTCGGGCTCCCGTAATTTTCCCGGGCAGCAAATTGCCGAGCATCCGCTGCGACCATTCTGAGTTATTCTGTGCGCGCAAGATTCAGATGAAGGAAAAGTTGCGATGGACTATTTGTGGACTCCCTGGCGTTATCAGTACATGGCACAGGCGGCTGCGGGCAAACAGACGGAATGCATTTTTTGTGACGCGGTGGCAAAAAAGAATGACCCGGAGACCCTGATTGTTCATCGCGGCGCGAAAGCCTTCGTGATTCTCAACCGCTTTCCCTACACTTCCGGGCACGTCATGATCGTGCCCTATGCGCACGTCGCGGAACTGCACCTGTGCGATGCGCAATCGCTGGCGGAGATGATGCAGCTTGCGCAGCGCGTCGAGGCCGTTTACCAGGCGGATTACAAACCGGACGGGATGAACCTGGGAATGAACCTGGGCCGCGCCGCGGGCGCGGGAGTAGCAGGGCACTTGCACCTGCATATGTTGCCGCGATGGATCGGTGACTCAAATTTTATGACCGTGACCGGAGAGACTCGCGTGCACCCCGAAGATTTGAAGACCACATACGAACGCCTTGCAAAGGCGCTAGCCTGATTCGCGAAGCTTGGCCAAGCCGCTATAAAATACGGGACGGAGAAATTCCTAGCCAAGCAGGGGAACAACCGTGGACCTCGAACTTTCGGAAGAACAGAACCTGCTGCAGAAAACCGTGCGCGAGTTCGCGGAATCGGAAGTGCGTCCGTTGGCAAAAGAACTCGACGAGACAGGGCATTTCCCGCATGCGCTGTTCAAGAAAGCGGCCGAACTCGGCCTCACCGGCGTAGCCTTTCCGGAATCGGAAGGCGGAGCCAGCTTCGACCACATTGCTTACACCATCGTGATTGAAGAGATTTCGCGGTGCTGCGCGTCCACCGGCGTCATCCTCTCCGTGCAAAATTCCCTCTACTGTGATCCGATTCATCGCTACGGAACGGAAGAGCAGAAGAGAAAATTCCTGTTGCCCTACACGCGCGGCGAAAAAATCGGCTGCTTTGCGCTCACCGAGCCGCAAGCCGGCTCGAACGCCGCAGTGCTCCAGACCAAGGCCGTGCGCAAGGGCGACAAATACATCGTCAACGGAACGAAGTCGTGGATCACCAATGGCGGCGCAGCAGATGCGGCGATTGTGTACGTCAACACTGAACCTGCGAAAGGTGAAAAAGGAATCACGGCGCTCGTGGTGGAAAAAGGCACGCCGGGATTCAAAGTCGGCAAGGAAGAGAAAAAACTCGGAATCAACGCGACGGCCTGCTGCGAACTGGTGTTTACGGATTGCGAAGTGCCCGCGAAGAATCGCATCGGAAACGAAGGCGAAGGCTACAAGGTGGCGCTCTCGACGCTCGATGGCGGACGCATCGGCGTCGGTGCACAGGCCACGGGCATTGCGCAGAACGCGTTCGAAGCGGCGCTCCAATATTCTCAACAGCGCCTGGCCTTCGGCCAGCCCATTTCGCAATTCCAAGCCATCCAGTTCATGCTCGCCGACATGGCCACGGAAATTGACGCCTCGCGGCTCCTGATTCGAAAAGCCGCGTGGAAGCAGGACACCGGCGCGCGCTTCAGCATGGACGCCGCCGTTGCCAAACTCTTCGCCAGCGAAATGGCCACGCGCGTCACACACAAAGCCATTCAAATCCACGGCGGCAATGGCTACAGCCGCGAGTATCCCGTCGAGCGCAACTACCGCGACGCCCGCATCACCGAAATTTACGAAGGCACCAGCGAAATCCAGCGCCTGGTGATTTCCTCATGGGTCTTAAAGTCTTAAGGCCCGGAGTGTTGAAAATGAACGATAAGCAACTGGTTGCAACTCTCGTGGGCGGCTTGGTGTTTGCCGTCGCGGGAGGGTTGCTTTTGATTCTTCTTATACAGGCTGCCGTTGTCCTATTCGGCGGCCATGTTGACGCTGGCGATGATGGTTGGGGTATCCTCTGGCTGATTCTTATGATGCTGTCAGGCGCCACGGGCCTGGTGATTTCCGCTAAATGGGCTCGCAAACGCTACGGTGATTTCAAGACATAGTATCCTGACGAAGTGCTCGAACTAGACAGAGGAGTCGAATTTGACGCCGCGCGAGCAGAGCTAGACTTCTTCCCCGCTCTGCCGTCGCAGCCCGCCGTCTGCCTGATCGAACCGCGCCAAGAAAAAGCCGAACCCTTTTTGATTCGCA
>QHYN01000241.1 GCA_003224145.1 Acidobacteriota bacterium | reverse complement strand
GGCACTGCGGTGCGCCTGTGGCACAACCGCGGCAATGGAACCTTTGAAGATGTGACGCAGAAGGCCGGACTCGGCGATCCGACCTCGAAGACGTTGGGCGTTGCGGTGCTCGACTACGACAATGACGGCTGGCCCGATCTCTTGTTTTCCAACGATACGCAACCCAACAAGCTGTATCGCAACAACGGCAATGGCACGTTCACGGAAAAAGCGGTCGTGGCGGGCGTGGCCTTCAGCGAGGATGGAGTGGCGCGAGCGGGAATGGGCGTGGATGCCGCCGATTACGATCATTCTGGTTATGCCAGCGTGCTGATCACCAATTTCTCGAACCAGATGATTTCGCTGTACCACAACGAAGGGAAAGGGCTGTTCGTGGACGAAGCGCAGCGCTCGGAAATCGGCCGTGCTTCGCTGTTGACACTGGGATTTGGGTGCTTCTTTTTTGATTATGATCTGGACGGTTGGCCGGACGTGCTGGTGGCGAACGGCCACATTGATGCGGACATTCAGCGGGTGCAGGCCAATGTGAAATACGCGATGCCACCGCATCTGTTCCGCAATATAGGAAAAGGAAAATTTGAGGAAGTTACGAAATCTCTTGGAGCGGCGTTTGTGAGTCCGCGTGTGGGGCGCGGCGCGGCCTACGCAGACATCAACAATGACGGGCGGCTGGATTTGCTGCTGTCGACCAATGGCGGACCGGTGTACCTCTTCCGCAACGAAGCGCAGGGCGCTACGGCGGCGAATCGCAGTTTGCGCATCAAGCTCATCGGGACGAAATCGAACCGCGACGGCATTGGCGCAACCGTGAAGCTGACCGTCGGCGGAGAAACGCAAACCCAGATGCTGCGCAGCGGCTCCAGCTACCTTTCCGCCAGCGAATTGGTGCTTACTTTTGGTTTGGGGCAGCGAGAGAAGGCTGATGCCATCGAGATTCGCTGGCCCAGTGCCCAGTTGGACGTCCTTACGGACGTCAGCGCCGGCCAAACGGTCACGGTGACCGAAGGAAAAGGGATCACTTCGACGCGGAAGTTTGGCAAGCCGTAGTCCGTGGCCCGTATTCCGCGACCCGTAACCCTCCCCCCTAGTTTTTGTGTAAGTGTTGATTCTAAACGCAGTTAAAGTCGTTTGTTTTGACGCACTTCTGCAAGTGTTGATTCTAAATGGGTTATTCGGGAACGTGGAACAGACCAGGAGTTGACGGTCTGGAGCTCAGCGCTGAGATGAGCTAGGTATGACAAGGGTCAGGGCGCAGCAGTGCTGCGCCCCTACAAGAGAGTAGGGAGTACAACGGCAAGCCGCCGCGCTCCAAGGAAGAGAAGACGGCGGGATAAACCCGCCGCTACAAGCGAGCCCGCCTCAGAAGGCGCCGCTACGAGCAAAGAGAAAAGCACGGGTCTGAAGACCCGCCACCACAAGGTTGCCTAGAACAGGTTCCAGAGGAATTGGTTGTAGACTTCGTGGTGGAACTGGACCTCTTGGGCCTTGACAACCGTGCCGAGCGCGCGAGGGCAGCGGTCGGCAGCGGTGCGCTTCAGCTCCGCGTAGCGGGCCTTTACGTCTGCGCCTAGCAGCTTGGTGGTCCACTCGGCGTTCTCGAAGTTTTCCAGTGCCGTATAGATGTTGTCCGGCAGGTAGCGCTGGGCCGAGCGCAGGTTCTTGATCTTTGCGGTGTCGCCGTCGAGGCCAGTCTTGAAGATCGAGTACATCACCATGTAGGGATTGGCATCGGGAGCCACTGCGCGCACCTCGGTGCGCATGCTGCGCTCGTTGCCAATGGGGATGCGCACCATGGCGCCGCGGTTGACCGGCGAAGCATTGAGCTGGTTGGGGGCTTCGAAGTGCGGGTCAAGGCGGCGATAAGCGTTCACGCTGGAGTTGAAGAACAGACAGATATCGTTGCCATGGGTCAGGATGCGGTCGACGAATTCCCAACCCATCTTGCTGAGTTTTTCTTCACCCTTGGGATCCCAGAAGAGGTTTTTGCTGTCCTTGCTGACGGAAACATTGGTGTGCATGCCGCTGCCGTTGACACCGACGACAGGCTTGGGAAGGAAGCTGGCGGTGAAGCCCATATTCGTGGCGACCTGGCGGCAAACCAGCTTGTAGAGCTGAATCTGGTCGGCGGCCTGAACGACTTCGCCGTAGCCGTAATTGATTTCGAATTGGGAGGGCGCGACCTCCGGATGGTCCTTCTCATTCTGAAAGCCCATGGCGCGCTGGACTTCGGCAGTGGTGTCGATGAAGGTACGCAGGGGATCGCCGGGAAGCGAGTGGTAGTAGCCGCCGGTGTTGACGTATTCAAATTTGCCGGTTTCGTGATAGCGGCGCTCGGCGTTGGTCCCCGCGAAGAGAAAGCCCTCGATCTCATTGGCGGCGTTCAGCGTGTAGCCCTTCTTATCGTAAAGGCCGTCCGCGTAGCCTTTCAGGACTCCGCGGATGTCGGCGGAGTAGGGCGTGCCGTCCTTGTCGATCACGTGGCCGAAGATGAGAACCTTGCCGGCGCCGAAGACATCCGCAGGCGCCCAATAGAAGGAGCCCCAATCCATCGCCAGGCGAAGATCGCTCTCGCGCTGCGCGGTGAAGCCGCGGATCGAGGAGCCATCGAAGGTCAGGTTGTCCCAGCTCTTGAGCAGAAATTTTTTGTCGTAGTCGAGCATGTGCAGGCGGCCTTCGAGATCGCTGAACAAGACGGTGACCGCCTTGATGCGCTTTTCGTCGGATAGATACTTGAGGCGTTCATCCTGAATTTTGTGCACGGCAACACGGCTTTTGCGCTGTTCCTTGGCCTTCAGATTCAATTGCTCCAGCTCATCATAAGAAAGGGCGAGAAAATTTCGCAGTTCGTTCGACATGAATCTCCTCAAATTGGGATAAGCCTCAAGCTCAGGGGCAAACTTTTGGCAGCAAAAGTACCTACCGAACCGGCATTAGGGTATCGCGCAGTCATTCCGAGCGTCAATCGAAAGACCTGATGCAATGGATTCAAGAAAGTGGATGGATTGTGGAAAAAAATAGCAGGAAGAGAGCGAAGCTGGAAGGATGTGGATGTGGTTGGCAGCGATACCGGGATTCGAACCCGGATTTTAGCCTTGAGAGGGCTACGTCCTAACCCTTAGACGATATCGCCACAGACTGTGTTCGAGAAGGTTAGCGCCGTCAACTGACGGCGCGAGGTTTTATTTTCGCACGGGCGATGCGCATGATCAAGCAAAGTGATTCCAGGGTAGTGGGTCAGTTTCCGATTACGCGACAAATCAGGAGTTACATTGACAACGCACAATTTTATGGCAAGCATTGCTTCGAGGTGCTTTATGCTCCGACTCTCCTTGCCACTGCTACTTCTGTCGTCTTTCGGCTTAGTTCTGTGTGCGACCGTGATTGGGCAGAACCAGACGTCACTCGGCGACGCAGCACGTCAGGCAGAGGCTGCCAAATCCGCCGCGTCGGATAAAGCTGCGAAAGTCATCACTAACGAAACTCCGGAGGGGCAAGGAGCATGCACAACGCCAGCCCAACCGACGAAAGACGTTACGCCGGAAGATGCACTGCGCAGAGCATTTCTCCGTCGCATTGCCGGGCGATGGAATTTTGCTTATGTTCGCAAGGGTGACCAGAGGTGGTGGCCGGACCACGGCTCGGCACAGCCAAAAAATCAAATTTATTACCTGTTTGGTCCCACTGAGTTGTCAATAGAATCCAGACCCGAATTCAACCCGCCTTCCATCACCGGTCGCTTTGTCTATGGTTCAGTGCGCAAGGTCTCTGCGGACTTGTTCGATGTAGCTCTGTACAAGCCTTGCGAACCTGCCACTCAAGAAATCAAGCGATTCAAACTCTCGACCAACGGGAAGACCTTAGAAATTGCGGCAGACGCTGAAGGAAATCCAGAGCCCACGATCCAGGTTCTGGAACTTGTCGACGCCAATTGGTCCAAAAGGCACAAGCCAGCAACAAAACATTAGCGGAACAGAAAGAGAGTCGGCTGGCTTTGAATCTACGTGCCTGATTTACGTAATTACCGGAAAGTAACCCACTGCCGATTTCAGTGAGCAGCATGGAATTGCGGCGTACCCCAGAGCGGGGTATGCCCATTGGCCTGGTAGAATTTTGTGTCTGGACACAAGGTGGGGCCGGGACGGCGGCGTTGTGTATAATTAGGGGCTTGGGGGAACTCCCAAATTTTCATGAGTAAGGGCTTAGGAAAATCGCGTGCTTCTGTGAAAGTGTGGTTTTGGCGCGGGCTGCGCTTCTTCCACACCCGCGCGCGCGAGACGCGCGCGATTACCAAGGCGCTGATCTCGACGGAACACCCTTTCCTGGTGCACATCATACCGACGCGGCGATGCAATCTGGCATGCACGTACTGCAACGAATTCGACGATTTTTCGAGCCCCGTGCCGCTGGCGGAAATGAAGAAGCGCCTGGACATCCTGGCAGACATGGGGACCTCCATCATCACCATCAGCGGGGGCGAACCGCTGCTGCACCCGGAGCTGGATGACATCATCCGGCACATCCGGCGGCGCGGGATGATCGCAGGAATGATCACCAATGGCTTCCTGCTGACGCAGAAGCGCATCGAGGAATTGAACCGCGCGGGGCTGGAGCACCTGCAGATCAGCATCGACAACACGATGCCGGACGAAGTCTCAAAAAAAAGCCTGAAGACGCTGGATCAGAAGCTGGAGCTGCTGGCGAATTATGCGTATTTTCAGGTGAATATCAATTCGGTGCTGGGGAGCGGAGTGAGGGACCCGGAGGATGCTCTGCGCATCGCGCACCGTGCAGTGGACCTGGGGTTGACCAGCACGGTGGGAATTATCCACGACCATAACGGGCAATTGAAGCCCCTGGGGCCACGGGAAATCGAGATCTTTGAAGAGATCATGACGCTGAGCAAGCGATCTTTTTCGCGGTTCAACGATTTTCAGCATAACGTGGCGCGGGGGAAAGAACATAATTGGCGATGCCGCTCGGGGTCGCGGTATCTTTACGTTTGCGAGGACGGGTTGGTGCACTGGTGTTCGCAGCAGCGCGGATACCCCGGGATTCCGCTGGCGCAATATACTCCCGAGATGCGGCATCGCGAGTTTTTTACGGCCAAATTCTGCGCGCCGCTGTGCACCGTTTCCTGCGTGCAGCAAGTGGGGATGCTGGATAATTGGCGCGCCCCACAAAACCTGAAGCCCATGCCGATGACACCACCCGCAACGCAACCCGAACTGGTGCAGATTGTTTCCTCTCGCAGCAATTCCTGACAGCGAGCATTCTGGCCGAGGCTGTTTTCTCCTGTATAGTTTCATTCCGCGCACATGCTTGCAGCTCAGCGATTGACGATGAGGCAGGCGCTCTCAAAAAATGAAAACATGACGGAACTCGCGATAGACACAGAAAATCTGACCAAGGAATATCCCTACGGATTTCTGCACCTGAAGAAAAAGGCGTCGCTCGAAGGCTTGAACATGCAGGTGGAGACGGGCGAAGTCTTTGGATTTATCGGTCCGAACGGCGCAGGAAAATCGACGACCATCAAGCTGCTCTTGAGACTGATTTTCCCGACCGCCGGGAGCGCGCGGATCCTCGGCAAACCGATTGGCGACATCGATATGCACCGCGACATCGGCTACCTTCCGGAACAGCCGTATTTCTACGACTACCTAACCGCAGAGGAATTGCTGGATTACTTGGCGCGGTTTCATGACCTGACTGCTGCTGACCGCAAAGCTCGCATCCAGCGGATGCTGAAGAAAGTGGGGCTGGAAACGGCGAAGAAGATCCAGCTCCGCAAGTATTCGAAGGGCATGCTGCAGCGCGTGGGGCTGGCACAGGCGATTCTGCACGATCCGAAAGTCGTGATTCTGGATGAGCCGATGTCGGGGCTGGACCCGGTGGGCCGGCGCGAAGTGCGGGACATCATTCTGGAATTGAAACGCGACGGGAAGACTGTACTGTTTTCCACGCACATCCTCAGCGATGCGGAGATGTTGTGCGACCGCGTGGGCGTGATTGTGGGAGGAAAGCTGCGCGGAGTAGGCGCGCCGGAACAGATCGTGGACATGAAGAGCCAGGGAATGGAGATTTTGTTTGAGTTGCCGGGGCAGAGCACGACGCCATTGCTTTCGAAAGCGACACGCACGGGCGACCGCTACCGCTTACAGGTACCTGAGGAGGAGATTTATGGCGCGATTGACCAGCTACGCGCAGCGGGAGCGCGAATCCTCTCCGTGGTGGAGATGAAAGCGACGCTCGAAGAGTATTTCATGAACCTCGTGGAAGCCGACCGTGCCCAGGCCGCGGCCGTTGAGGTGAGCGGAAAGTGAAGCGCATCGCGGTGGTGGCCTTGAATACGTTTCGCGAAGCGGTGCGCGACCGCGTACTGTACAACCTGGTGTTTTTCGCACTGGTGATGATGGCGGCCTCGATCCTCGCCGGGCAGATTTCCATCGGGATCGAACAAACCGTCATCGTGACACTGGGCTTAAGCGCGATCTCGGTGATCGGGTTGCTGATTTCGGTGTTCATCGGCGTCGGCCTAGTGTCCAAGGAAATGGACAAGCGGACGCTGTATGCGCTGCTGGCGAAGCCGGTGCGGCGCTGGGAATTCTTGCTGGGAAAATTTGGCGGGCTGGTGTTGACGCTGGCTGTGAACACAGCGGCGATGGGGATGGGGCTCTTTCTTGCGCTGCTTTACGCGAAGCAGACGCTGGAGAGAGGCGACGCGACGGTATTCGTGGCGGTTTATTTCATCTGGCTCAAACTGGCGCTGGTTGTGGCGCTGGCGCTGCTGTTTTCCTGTTTTACAACGCCGCTGCTGGCGATTCTGTTTACCGCGGGCCTCTACGTTGTTGGCCTGTACGTGCAAGAGTTGCGGGATCTGCCGAAAGGGGTCATGAGTCCGGGGATGGCGGCTTTCACGAAATGGCTCTCGTATCTGCTGCCGAACTTTGAGAATTTCAATGTTATGGCCTTGGCGGCACATGGCCGACAAGTGCCCGGAGCTTTCATTGTGCAGAATACACTGTACGCAGTTGTTTATTGCACCCTCGTACTAACGACAGCAGTGGCCGTATTCTCCAAGCGAAATTTGAAATGAAATCCGGGAGAGCCATCGCGTTGCTGTTTCTGATTCTTGCAGGGGGATTCACCTGCATCTGGAAACTGCAGCACACTATCGACAAGCAGCGGACCGCAATGAGCAGCGAGCGGGACGATGTCCTGCTGAGTTCGGGAAAGCTCCTGAAGATGATGAGCCTGGAATACGCGCCGTTGGCAGCGGACTTTTATTGGACGCGCGTCGTGCAGTTCTATGGCAATAAACACATGCGCGGCAACGCGAATTTGGAGTTGCTCTGGCCGCTCCTGGACATCACCACGACCTTGGATCCAAATTTGCTTCCAGCCTACCGGTTTGGCGCGGTTTTTCTCAGCCAGCTCCCACCAACCGGAGCGGGGAGACCGGACTTGGCCGTGCAACTTATCCAGCGGGGCATAAAGGCGAATCCGGATCAATGGCGTCTTTACGAAGATCTGGGATTCGTTTACTACTTCGACTTGAAAGATTATCCGAAGGCCTCGGAAGCGTTCCTCGAAGGAAGCAAGAACCCCGCAGCGCTTGTGTGGATGAAAGTGATGGCTGCCCGGATTGCGGCGGAGGGAGAGTCCTACGAGACTTCTGCTTTTCTCTGGAACGACATTTACACAACAACCAGCGACCCGGAGATTAAGAAGAATGCCGAGCAGCATCTGCATCTGCTGAAGGCAAAGGAAGACTGCCGGCAGATAGACCTGCTCGCTGATGAGTTCCAGAAGCGTTCTGGGCACCGCCCAAAGCGTATCAGGGAACTGGTCGAGGCTGGCCTCCTCCATGGAGTCCCCGTCGATCCCATGGGTTACGCATACGTCTTCGATGAAAATGGGAAAGCCGCGCTCAACCTGGATAGTCCTCTCCTTGAGCAACAATTAATGCTCGAACGATTCAAGTAGACGCCTTTCAATCCCGAGTGGTTTCTTTCTCTGGATTTGGTCAGTCCGTGGTGCAGAGTAGTGTCATCTGGGGATCAATGACGATTTTGTGCGGCAAATTGGGTGTGTGAAAGTGGAACGGTGTTTCCGGGCCATCCGCCACAACAGTTCCCAGGAAAGTGCGCCCGGGACCGCCGCCTGCATAAAGCGGGACGCTGGCGATGAACGAGCGCGGCACGCCGGTTTGAAAGAGCTTGCCACGGATCAAGTAGCCCTTGTCATCGCGATGGGCCGTAAACTGGACGCGATAGTGGGGAATCCCGGTGCCCCGTACCCACTCTTCGAAGAACCATTCCATGGAGTGGCCGCCGTCGAGATCCATCCCGGGCGTCATGACGGCTTCCACTTCATGCTGGAACTCGTCCGTGGAAAGCGCCCGGTACGCGTACTTGGTTACGAGCTTCTGAAGGAGAGCGGTGAATCGCGCGTCCGGATTCTTGCTGCCAGGCTGGCGGAGCATTTCCCGAAGCATGTGAATCATCCAGGAGCCTTTGCTATAGACGACCCTTTCATAACCAGAAGGCGACTTGGAGGAATTGAGACGCTGGCCGAGTGAAAGCGCGCCAATGTCGCCCGGGGACTCGTCGGCCCCTGGGGATTTCTCCATGAGCTGATGACGATACCGTGAAAGCCAAATATGAAGAGTGTGATCGGGGTTCCTTTTGGTGTCGGCGAAAAGCAGCGCGAGATAATTAGCGATTGCTTCGTCAATCCACTGGTCGCGGTAGCTTTCCCAGCCGACCACGTTGCCCCACCATTGATGGGCGACTTCATGATAGGGAACCAGCTCGGTGAAGTGCTCCTGGCCCGTGGTGGTGAGTCCGGCGCGCTGCTGAGCTTCCAAGGGTAGAAAGGAAAAAGTGGAAAGGTAGAGCAGGCCAGGCCAACCCTGGCCGAACGTTCCGGGAATCTGCGAGACGCTGAGATTGTGAAAAGGAAAAGGGCCGGAGAAGTTCTCGTAGAAACGAATCGAGGAATCGATCTCCTTGCCGAGTTGTTTGAGCGCATCGGCGGGGCTAGGAGGGAAGCTGGGAAGGCTCGGAGCGAATCCGGCGGACGGAGCACCGTGGGTTCCGGAAGGGGTGGTGATCATGTCCGAGGGTGATGCCGCAAGGCGATTTCTCAGATCTTCTTCAAGCTGGCGATTGGCGTAGACATCGATGGAATGGCCGCCGGAAGCGAGTGAAGCGGAAGCGTATTCGCCCAGATTGAAACCGGCAACAGGCAGGGGGTTTTCCGCTTTCCAACGCCCGACACGAAAGTCGCCATCCTCGTGTTCCTCGAGCTTAGAACCGGTGGCGACGAGGCGAAGCTTGCGAGGCCATCGAATCGTCAATTTATAGGTTGCGAATTCAGCAGCATCGCCGAGATGCGGGTACCAGCTTTCTCTGGCGCCAACGAACAGCACGCCGTTTCCCGCGTCTTCGATCACGTTGCCGCGATAGTGAAAATGAAGAGTAAATTCGAGGCGGGGCGCCGGAGTTTCCGGAAGGACGACGTACACAAAGTCGTTGCCGCGAGCGCTGAGCTCTTGCAAGCTCATGCCCTCATTCTGAAAGAAGGCCAGCGGTTCACCGTGCTCACGCGTCACTCGGTCGATGGTCAGGGCGCGAGAAAGCTGAAACACCAAGACGCGCTCTTTGCCTGTTTCGGCGCGAATCTGGACGGTGGCAGTGGCGTCCAAAGCATTGTTGGGAAGAATGGAAGTCTCCAGGGAATAGTGCAAGGCATGGAAGGCCGCGGGGCGAATCGGGTATTCCGATGTGACGTGCGACGTCCAAACGTCGAAAAAAGTCCCAGCCGCGGTCTTGTTCACCTGGCCAAGAAGAAACTGTTCTGCGCGCTGCGCATCCAAGACGACGTCAAAAGGGCCCGTTGACTCGCCGTCCAGCCCGGCGTAAAAGCTGGGCTCAGGGTCGGGCGAAAGCAGGTCGAGAAGAATGCGGAGAGTATGGCGCGGGTTGAGCCGAGCCAGTGTGGAATTCCACTCGGAGGCGACGGCGGTGTTTGTCTGGGGTGCGAGATGGGCAGCGCGGAATTGCGAAAGAAGTTCCTCGGCTGTTCTATCCGTGAAGCGGATGTAAGCATTAACGAATGCCTGATCGAGAATCGGAGCACCGAGAAAGCGGCCCATCTGCTGCTTCTCAACGAGATCACGCGGCGCGGCGAGCACATGGCCATGACCGGAGAAAACGGCGCCGGTGACCCGCCCCTCGAGCGGGGAGAAGAAGGCCAGGGCTCCCTCTTCAAAGGAAATTACGGCGTCGCCGCGCCGAAGCTCGATGCGATCGGAGGCAGAGAGCTGATAAACATTTGAAGCATCGACAGACAATGCGTTGATCGCATCATATAACTCATGAGGTGATTTTTCTGTTGCCGGAAATGCAGCCGGCGCAAGGAGAAACCACGTGAAAACTTTCCCGCCAACCCACATACAAGAAGTGTAGTCACTTTCGGCATGAGGGAACAAGGCGAGCCGGTCCGAAGGACCGCAGGGAATTACAATAGAAAAATGCGGCAAACGGCCGGTCCAAATCGAATTCACCTCCTCCTGTTGGGTGCCGCGCTGGTCCTGCCGGGCGGGCGGATAGCGGCCGACACCATTGTTCTCAAGAACGGTCGCCGCATCACGGCCATGAGCGCCGTTGAGGAAGGGGACAAGGTCAAATACCTCACGTCCGCCGGAGAACTGAGCCTGCCGAAGTCCATCGTTGACCATATTGAAAGGGGTGGGTTTAGCGGTTCAACCGGCGCTATGGCTGCAAACCTCGCCATCGCGCCGCCGGAACTGCGTCCGGCTGAGGGCAGGGGCACCGAAGAGGTGGAGCGCGCCGCTGTTCACGACGGGTCCGTCGATCGAGAGTACATCGCGAAGTTGGAAAGCGAAGCCAGGTTGGGAACGCCGCGGGCAAGCTTTAATGCGGCCGTGGGCCATCATGCTGCGGCAGTGTTCGAATTCTCAAGGGGTGATGCGGAGCATGCCCTGAGCGACGAGCGCACTGCGCTCTCTTATGCGCCCGAGGAGCCAGCGCTGCTGATGAACGCCGCATACATTCATCTGGAGCGGAGCGAGTATAAGCAGGCCTTAGAATATCTGGAGAGAGCGCGGCGTTACGCGCCGGATAATCCTGACGTGGCCAAACTAACCGGTTGGTCGTACTACGGCTTAAACAAGCTGGATGAAGCGATCGCCGAGTGGAAACGCGCACTCGCGCTGCGGCCCGAAAAAGAGGTGCGCGACGCGTTAGAAAGAGCGGAACGCGACAAGAAGGAAGAAGAGAGCTACAGGGAAAATGAAAGCAGCCACTTCAAGTTGCGTTACAACGGCACGGCGGCACCGGCTCTGGCCCGCGATGTGCTCCGCACCTTGGAGATGCATTTCTCCGCCATCGAATCCGAGCTGAACTTCACGCCGCCGGAATCGATCGGAGTGATTCTCTACACGCAGGATGCCTTCAGCGATATAACCCGGGCGCCCTCCTGGGTGGGTGCGCTTAACGATGGCCGGATTCGCGTCCCCGTGCAGGGCCTGTCAGGTGTAGACCAAGAGCTATCTCACGTTTTGATGCACGAGTTAACGCACAGCTTTGTGCGGCAAAAGACCCGTGGCAATTGCCTGGTCGCGGCAAACTGTGGGAATCGCGTACCAACCTGGGTCAATGAAGGACTAGCGCAATGGATGGCAGGGGATCGCAGCGGCGAAGATGCGGCTGCGCTGGTGCAGATTTTTGACAAGGGGAATGCCATTCCGCTGGGTCGGCTGGAGAGCCCCTGGATGGGCCTGGACCGCAGCGCAGCACACTTTGCCTACGCGTGGGCGCTCGCCAATATCGAATACATCATACAAACGGACGGCATGGGCGATGTCGAACGTATCCTGGACCGGATCGGGGCTGGCATGGCCACGGAGACGGCGCTGCGGGAAGTGTTGCACAGCGATTACAACGACTTGATGCAATCCACCGCGGAATATCTACGCAAGAATTACCTTCGTTAGATTCCCTCGTCTCTATTTACTTGAACGAATTCTCCACCCAATCTCTTGCGACATGTATTTAAGCCCCTATGAAGTGGCGAGAAGAGTCGCGAGTAGCGCGGCGCGGGCGGGCATTGTTTTGATGAAGACGTGCTCGTGAGAGGAATGTGCGCCATCGCCGACCGCGCCGAGCCCGTCGAGCGTGGGAATGCCAAGAGCGCCGGTGAAATTTCCGTCTGAGCCGCCGCCCACGGTGCATTCGCCCAAGCGAAGACTCATTTGCCGTGCGAGGGACTTCGCGCGCTCGAAGAGTCTTGCGCTCACTTTGCGCTCGAGCGGAGGACGATCGAACCCGCCAGTGATATCAAGGCGAGCCCCTTTGTGAACAGGGCGAAGGGCATGGAGGCGGTGTTCGAGCGTGCGCATGTCGGAAGCTTTCAGGGCGCGCAGATCGAGAACGGCGCGGGCACGTTCTGCAATGACGTTGGTGCGAGTGCCACCCTCTACGATGTCGGCGTTGATGCTAACGCCGCGGCGGGGATCATTCCACTTCTCGATGCGCGTGAGCTGTGCAGCCAATTCGAAAACGGCGTTGATTCCCTGTTCGGGGGCCAGGCCCGCATGAGAGGCGCGCCCATGGACAATCAATTCGGCCTCACCGACGCCTTTGCGTGCGGTCTTCAGCAGGCCACGCGGTCCGAAGGAAGGCTCCAGCACGAAGACGGCGTCGCTACGGCGGGCTTCCGTTTCGATTAGTTTGCGGGAAGATTGGCTGCCGATTTCTTCGTCGGATGTCCATAAGAAGACAATTCGCTTGCGCAACGCGAGCTTTGTTTGTTGAAGCGCCTGCAGCGCGAAAAGCGCCTGGACGATGCCGGCTTTCATGTCGAAAGTTCCCGGTCCATAGGCCTTGCCGCCGGAAATGCGGAAGGGCATCTTTGCCAGTGCCCCCGTCGAATAGACCGTGTCGTAATGACCGAGCACCGTAAGCTGGCCGACAGGCTGAGATTTGTCCGGTGCATAGATCGCTCGAAGATGATCGCCGCGATGTTTTTGCTCCATCCGTTCGACCCGCGCGTCACGCCTCCACCACTCTTCGGCGATTATGCCGCAGCAATGGTCCGCCGCAGCCTTTTCGAGGCTGGGCGATTCTGCGTTCACAAACTGCTGCAAAACGGCAAGCATTTCCGGCACGCGCGGCTTCAGAGCGCTCAAGAATTCTCTGGGCAGACAGGGATCCTGCATGGTGCGGACATGCTAGCAACGCGCTGAGAGCAGGGCAACCCGACTGCACCAATCCGGCGTTCGCAATCTCCAAGGCCCGGAAAGCGTTGCCGCGAGGGAAGAGCGCATAGGCGGAGGGCAGAGGTTCGCATATAATTGGAGTTTTCCCGGGGAAGTGCCGAACGCCGCCGAGCGGGTGTGCGGCCACGGAGAGCAGGAATGATCATGAATGTCGTGGAAATACAGAAAATTCTGCCGCACCGCTATCCCTTCTTGTTTGTGGACGCCGTGGTGGAGATGGAGCGCCTGAAAAGGATCGTGAGCGTGAAGAATGTAACCATCAATGAGGCTTACTTTCAGGGGCATTTTCCGGGCGCCCCGGTCATGCCGGGCGTGCTGATTATCGAATGCATGGCGCAGACCGGTGGATTGCTGCTGCTGCAGGAGGTTCCCGACCGCGAAAAAAAATTGCTCTATTTTGCGGCAGTGGATGGCGCGAGGTTTCGCCGGCCCGTCGTGCCGGGAGATCAATTGAGGGTCGAGATGAAGGTGCTTTCGTGGCGCGGTGATTTCTGCAAGCTGGAAGGGCGCGCAACAGTCGGTGGCCAACTGGCTGCCGAGGCAACTCTGATGTGCAAGATGGTGGACCGCGAACCGGCAGCCCAGGCGGCAACACCGGCAAAATGACGAAGCCTGAAATTCATCCGCAAGCCGTGGTGGCGGCAAGCGCGAAGCTTGGAGCAGGCGTAAAGGTGGGCGCGTGTGCGGTTGTGGGCGAGGAGGTGGAACTGGGGGACGGCTGCATCCTGCACGCGCACGCGGTTGTGCAGGGACCGTCCAAATTCGGCAAGAACAATGTGTTCCATCCCTTCTGTCTGATTGGCGGCGACCCCCAGGACTACACCTATTGCGGTGAACGCGTCGAATTGGTCGTCGGCAAAGGGAACATTTTCCGTGAGTATGTGACCGTGAGCCGCGGAACACAAAAAGGCGGTGGCAAAACCTCCCTGGGTGACGACAATTTTTTCCTCGCCTATTCGCACGTCGGGCACGATTGCCGTGTCGGCAGCCACACGCTGTTTGTGAACGGGGCGACTCTGGCGGGACACGTCACCGTGGAAGATTTTGCGACCGTCGGGGCATTTTGTCCGGTGCACCAGTTTTGCCGGATCGGCCGCTACGCTTACGTCGGCGCATCGACGGTGATTACACAGGATGTGCCGCCCTTTTCGAAAGTGGTCACGGAGCGCGAGACGAAGAGCTTCGGCATCAATACGATTGGACTTGAGCGCAAAGGGTTCTCGCCGGAGCGCTTGGCGGCCCTGAAGCGCGCGTACCGGCTGCTCATGCGCTCGAAAATGAATACCTCGCAAGCCCTGGCGGAGATGAAAAAAACGCTGCACGAGTCGGCCGATGTCCGAGAACTGATCCAGTTCATCGAGAGCGCCGAGCGCGGCATTGTGAAGTAGACAAACGGCTGCTGATTTCATGGCTGACGCGAATTCAAATACGACAAGCTGGGGACTCATCGCGGGGAATGGGCGGTTTCCGTTTCTGGTGCTTGAGGGCGCACGCAGCCAGGGGATCGAGATGGCGGTCATTGCGATAAAGGAAGAAGCATGGCCGGAACTGGAGAAAGCCGCGAAGCGCGTGCACTGGGTGAGCCTCGGCGAGTTGAGCAAGACCATCGACGTGATGCATCAGGAAGGCGTGACCCAGGCGGTGATGGCCGGGCAAGTGAAGCACAACAAAATTTTCAGCTCCATCCGCCCGGACTGGAAACTGGCGAAGCTGCTGTTTTCGCTGCCTCGAAAGAACACCGATGCCCTCATCGGCGCCGTGGCTCGGGTGCTCGAAGAGGAAGGCATCCGGCTCGTGGACTCGACGCTCTTTCTGAAGCCGTTGGTGCCGGAAGCTGGCGTGCTCACGCGGCGCGCACCGAATGAGCACGAAGCGGAAGACATCGCGTATGGGCGCGGGCTCGCGCAGCAAATCGCAGGAATGGACATTGGGCAAACGGTGGTCATCGCCGAGCGCGCGTGCATTGCCGTCGAAGCCATGGAAGGCACGGATGAAGTGATCGGCCGAGCCGCTCGAATCGCCGCCGGCAAGCCGCTCGTAGTCGTAAAAGTGAGCAAGCCAGGTCAGGACATGCGCTTTGATGTACCCGTGGTCGGATTGCCCACCATCGAACAGATGAGGGCCGCCGGCGCCACGGCTCTGGCCGTGGACGCGGGGCGGACGCTGCTCTTTGACCGCAAAAAGCTGGTCGAATTGGCGGATGCGACGGAAATCTCGATTCAGGCATTTCCTCCCGCTGCTTTCGCGGAACCAAGCAACGCTTTTAGGGGAATGAACAAAGTATGAGCGCGGCGGCAGTACCGAGGAGGATTCGTGTCGCCGTCGTTGGCACCGGCGAATTCGGGCGCAATCACGCGCGCGTGTACCGCGAACTCGACGGCGCGGAGCTCGTTGGCGTTTACGATCAGAATCGACAGCGTGCTGCCGCGGTTGCGGCGGAGTTTCAGGCGCCGGTTCTGCAAAGTCTCGAGGAACTGCGCGGCCGTGCTGATGCAGTGAGTGTGGCGGTTCCGACCATCGCGCATGCCGAAGTGGGATGCCGTCTACTGGAGATGGGCCTTGACGTTCTTGTCGAGAAGCCCATGGCCGTGGATTTGACCGAAGCCGACGCGTTGCTCGAGGCAGCATTGAGAAATGGGCGGATCCTGCAGGTAGGCCACGTCGAGCGCTTCAATCCCGCCGTGCGGGCGGTTGAGCCGATTCTGAATCGTCCGCTGTTTTTCGAAGTGCACCGATTGGGCGTTTTTACGCCGCGCAGCCTCGATGTGGACGTAATCTATGATTTGATGATCCACGATCTAGATATCTTGCTGGCGATGGTCAAAGAGCCTGTGACGGAAGTGAAAGCCGTCGGCATACCCGTATTGACCGACAAAGTGGACATCGCGCATGCCCGATTGGAATTCGCGGGCGGGGCCGTGGCCAATGTGACGGCGAGCCGTGTTTCCACGGAGCGCGTGCGCAAGATGCGCTTCTTCCAGCAACACGAGTACATCTCGCTGGACTACGCACGACGCGATGCCCTGCGCATCGGGGTGAAGAAGCTGGGCCCACAGCCCGAATTTGGGTTTGAGAAGCTGAATGCGCCTGCAGTCGAGCCCTTATACGCGGAACTCGAAACGTTTGTCCAGGCCGCGCGCACCCGCAAGGAGCCGCCCACGAATGGTGCCGCCGGACGCGCGGCCCTCGAACTGGCCACGCGCGTCATGGCAAGCATCCAGGAGCACGCGGCGCGCGTCCAACCAGAAGCACTCGCCGCGCGAGAAAAAACAACCTGATGATCCAGCGGATTCTAGTTCCGATTGGCGCTCGTCCACCTGTACCGGCCGATGCGGTAACGCAGCGCCGCCGTCCCACGACAATGGACGAACGTACCCTCGTGCCGGCCATGCTGCCCATCGTGCCATTGAACGGCCAGTCCACCATCCCCACAAATCTGCCTCTTGAATCCATTGCGGCACGCGTGGTCGTGCCGCGCGATGTGAACCGCGAAGCCTACGGTGTCCACGAAGATCTCTCGACGCCGTTACAACCGACGGATCTCGATGAACGCATCACTGTGCCGGCTGGTGCCGCTCCTCCTTCTGTCATCGAGCCGATGACGATTCTCCCGTCACCGGACCTGGTCGAACCCGATATTTTTACGACTGGTGAAGTACATCTCGCGGTTCCCGAACAACAAAAGGAAGAGAAGGCCAAATGGCAAATCGTCACGCGGTTTTGCTCGGTTGCCTTCCACGTTCTGCTGATCGGTGCAATCTTGCTGCAATCGAAACTGTTTCCGCCGCATGAGCCGACGCAGACGGAAATCGAAATGGCGCGCAATCAATTGAAGTTGTTGCTTCCTCCCGGTGCATTTGAACCGTCGAAGCCCCCGACGAACCCGCTGCCGCCATCGCCTAAAGTGCGCGTTGATCCGCGCGTGCTGCGCGAAGTGGCACCTCCCATCCAGCCCACGCCCGCGCCGCAACCGGAGCGGCCGGTGAAAGAGTTGCCCAGTGCGCCAGTGCCGAAGGCCAACGCTGGCTTGCCCGAGCCGCAGCCGAGCGCCCCAGCTCCGAAGACCGAGGCGCCCAAACCTGTGCTGAAACTCGAAACGCCGGACACTCCGCAGCCGCAGCACAGGTTGCTTTTGCCGAAAGAATCTTCTCCAGGCCAGGGCATTCAGGATTCCTTGCGGGCAGCGCAGAGCTCAGGTCCACGACCGATTGTCGGCGGGGGCCAAATCCCGGGCGGCCGCGCCGCCGGTGGCGGCGGCGGCAGCGGTGGAACAGCTTATGGCGGGCTTGAAATGCTCACGCCAGATCAGGGCGTGGACTTCAACAGCTATCTCCAGCGCGTGTATTTCACCGTAAAACGCAGTTGGTTTGCCGTCATGCCTGCCTCCGTTGACCTGGGAGAAAAAGGCATCGTGGTGCTGACATTCCGCATCATGCGCGACGGCAGCGTGCCACCCGAGGAACCGATTATCCGGGGCTATTCGGGGAAGGAACCGCTTGACCGGGCCGCCGTTTCTTCCGTGCGCACCTCAAACCCTTTCGAGCCTTTGCCTGCTCAGTTCAAGGGCCCCTATATCGAATTGCGCTACACCTACCTGTACAACATTCCGCTGGAGTATTATTACCAGCAAAAATGAAACTCAGGCCCCAGCAAATCGTCGGCAGTCTTCTCCTCGCCTTGTTCGTGCTCATCTTCATTTTTGTGCGGGCACGGCATCTCCTCTTTCGATGAATGAGAAAAATTCGCTGCCATTTCTCGTTGCCATCGTTGGGCCGACGGCATCAGGAAAATCCGCACTGGGCGTTTCCCTCGCGCAGCAGTTTCACGGCGAAGTGGTCGTTTGCGATTCCACCCAACTCTATCGGGGATTCGATATCGGCACCGCGAAACTCAGTGTCGCGGAGCGCAGGGGCGTTCCGCATCATTTGATTGACGTACTCAGCCCGAGTGAAGAAGCGACAGCAGGCGGGTACCGCCAACGCGCATTAGGCATCCTGGATGATTTGCGGCGGCGAAAGCGCCTGCCGGTCTTCACTGTGGGAACCGGATTGTACCTGCGGGCGCTGCTCGAAGGCCTTGCGGATGCTCCGCAGCGCTCCGAAGAATTGCGCGAACGGCTGAGGGCAAGTGCAGAAGCGCATCCGGCTGGCTATTTGCATCGCATCTTGAAGCGCCTCGATCCGGAGGGCGCCCAAAAAATCGGACCAGCGGATGAACAAAAACTGATTCGCGCCATCGAAGTGTGCGTGTTGGCGCGCAAGCCCATCTCCGAAGTGCATCGCTCGGGCCGCAATCGCCTTGAAGGATGGCGAGTCTTGAAGATTGGGTTGATGCCGCCACGCGAGCGTCTGCATGAACTCATCAATGCGAGGATGGATCTCATGCTGAAGCGAGGCTGGTTGCGCGAAGTAGAAGCGCTAGTAAAGAGTGGTTTGAACGATGAGGCAAAGCCGTTTGATTTTATCGGCTACCGCGAATTGCTGGCTGTTTTGCGAGGCGAAATCCCATTGGAACAGGCACGGGAATGCATTCAGCAGGCCACTCGGCGTTACGCCAAACGCCAGGTAACTTGGTTTCGCAAGGAAACGGATGTGCGCTGGTTTTGGGGCTTTGGCGACGATGCGGATTTAGGAGCCGCTGTGCTTGGATGGCTTCAGACGCAGGGATTGCGAGCAGGTCGCGGAGCAATCTAGAGAAGCGTATAATTGGTTTAGAGGTGGGTCCTTTCAGAAATGGGCAAGTCCGCACGATGACTTCCGGCCGGCTTCCGTGACGAAAACACAGCATCAAGTCTCGACAATGGAGCGCGCCTTGCTGGTTGGCGTGGGTTGGAAGCGCGTGCCTCGTTTTCCCGGCATGCCGGCGGGCGAGCAGGGCCGTGAATCACTTTCCGAGTTAGTCGAACTGGCGCACAGCGCGGGAGCGGAAGTTGCCGGAACCGTATTCCAGTTACGCGAGGCTGCGGACCCGGCTACGCTCGTCGGGCGCGGCAAACTGGACGAAATTCGCGCCGAGGCCACGGCGCACAAAGCGCCGCTGATCATTTTTGACAGCAATCTTTCTCCGATGCAGCAGCGAAACATCGAAGCGGCTACGGAACGCCGGGTCATCGACCGCACCCAACTCATTCTTGACATTTTTGCGCGCCACGCACGAAGTCGCGAAGGCCAGCTGCAAGTGGAGCTGGCACAATTGAATTATCTGCTGCCGCGCCTGACCGGGAAAGGCGTCGCGATGTCGCGGCTGGGCGGCAAGAGCGGTGGAGGTGCCGCAGGCGGCGGTGCGGGGCGTATCGGCGTCCGCGGTCCTGGTGAGAAGAAATTGGAAACCGATCGCCGCCGGATTCGCGAGCGCGTGCGCAGGATTGAAACCGATATCGATGAGGTACGCAAACAACGGGCGCTCCGCCGTGAGGCCCGCAATGCCGTTCCGTTGGGAACCATCGCGCTGGTGGGCTATACGAATGCGGGCAAGTCGACATTGTTCAATGCACTTAGCCGTGCCGAAGTGCTGGTCTCCTCGAAGATGTTTGCCACCCTTGACCCGACCATTCGTGCGATTCGTCTTCCCTCGAACCGGCGCGTGCTGCTGTCGGACACGGTAGGATTTATTCGTGACTTGCCGAAAGGCTTGCTGACGGCGTTTCGCGCCACGCTCGAAGAAGTACAGGAAGCGGCACTGATTTTGCACGTCAGCGATGTCTCGAATCCTCGTCACCATGAGCTCGACCAAGAGGTCGAAAAAATCTTGTGGGAGCTCAGTGTCGTGAGTCGTCCGCGGTTGCGCGTGCTGAACAAGATCGACCGTCTCAACCCTGAAGAGCAAGAGGCGATCGCGACCGGCGCGGCTAGCGCCGGAGAGGGCGCGCCGATCCTGGTGTCGGCGCTGACGGGCGAAGGCATCGAGGAGCTGTTGCGAAGGATGGATGCCGAAATGCCCATTGACCCTGTTCTGACCCTTTCCATCCGCCTTCCCCTGGCTGAAGGGCGTACACTGGCAATGATTCATGCGCTGGGTCGCGTTTTGCATGCCGAAATCGATGATTCCCACATGCGTCTCCATGCCGAGATTCCCGCGTCCATCGCGGCGCGCCTGCGTCTGAATAACTATGTGTTGAAGGAAACTTTTCCGCGTTCCCTGTCGTAGATTAGTTTGAATAGGGAGGCTACGCGTACGCGCATGATGTCGCTTGCGCAGAAGCCTCCGAAGCGAGGTTGCCGTGGCTGCCTTCTTTCTTTGGTGCATTCTCTTCATCCTATGCTGGCCCGTCGCGTTGCTGGCCCTGGTGCTTTATCCTATCGTGTGGTTGCTGACTTTGCCTTTGCGCATCCTGGGCATCGCTGTCCACGGGGTCTTGGGCCTCATCAGCGCGCTCTTCCTGCTCCCCGTGCGGCTGCTTCGCGGACCACGCGCCATCTAGAAGGCTCGCTTTTTCTTCGGCGTGGTAACTGCTAGGTAAACTGGGGAAAACCCCGTTAATCGTTCATTCTTGGACACTTGGGAGGTCTCTATTCCCTGGGTCCCTCACCGTCACTATCTGTGGAAAACGTTGTGGAAACTGTGCCCCCGTATTCGTAGGGAGTGCCCGCTTCTTTTCTGCGCCGCAAGAGCAAGCCGCAAGGCGAACCATCATATCCTACAGAAAATAAAAGGCTTATATTTATTTTCCTCGGTCTAACGCTGCAACGCTAAACTGTCTTCTGGGGTCAGGGCCTCCGGAACATTTGCACAGTTCTGCAGCAATCGGCTTTCCCATGATACTTCGCTATTTCTCTGCATTCGCTCAGCGCTGTTAACTCCGGGGTATCTAGGTGAGGCTCGGTCGGTCCTCCGCCAGAAGGATGTCAGCACGCCTGGATGGATCATCACTGCGCCCTGCATCTGTTGACGCCCCCTGGAACGAAGTCTATAGTGAAAACTGCGCTAGCTGAAGCCACGGGGCGGCATCCCCGCCGTCATGCGCCCATGAATCTTCCGAACTCACTGACGCTGCTGCGGATATTTTTCGTTCCCGTTCTCATTGTGATTCTTCTGACCCGCAGCCCCAACGTTGAGGTGATGGGTTTTTCGATGCACTTCGAAGTCTGGGGCGTACTGATCCTGCTACTGGCTGCGGCCACGGACTGGGCGGATGGATACCTCGCGCGAAGACGGCTGCAGGTTACCACGCTGGGAATTCTTCTCGACCCAATTGCGGACAAACTGCTGATTTCCGCTGCGTTCATCGCACTCGTGGATATGCACCTTGTTAAGGCATGGATGGTGGTGATCATCATTGGGCGCGAATTCACGGTCCTCGGACTGCGAAACATTGCCTCCGCAGAGGGATTCACAATTGAGGCGTCTACTCTCGGTAAGACAAAGATGGTCTTGCAGGTCTGCGCCGTGGCGATCGTGATTGTGGGTGCGCGACACCCGTCATTCAAACCCTTGGCGCTCATCCTGCTCTGGCTCGTGGTGATCAGCGCCTTGGTGTCTGCCGCGCAGTATTTCCTGCGCTTCTGGAGCCACGTTGACGATAGCATCAAGCAGCGCCGCAAGCTGCGGATGCTCGAAGCCCGCAAGAAGTCTCAGGATGCCGTTCCTCTCTGAAACAGACCGGCGCGCCGCGCTGGAATTAGCCCGCAAAGCCGTTGTCGAGGCCGTCTCACGCCACAAACTGCCAGACCCGATCCCTCTGGAGGGAATCTTTACGGTGCGACGCGGAGTCTTCGTAACCCTTCATGTTCGCGGGCAATTACAAGGTTGCATCGGGGTGACAGAACCCAGCGAGCCCTTGGGAGAATCCATCGTCCGATGCGCCGTCAGCGCTGCAATAGAGGACCCTCGATTCGCTCCTATGAAAGAGACCCAACTCGAAGAGATGGACATCGAGATCTCTCTTCTTTCGCCTTTGGAGCCGATCCTTCCCGAGGCGATCGAAATCGGACGGCATGGACTTTTGATTGTTCTTCATGCACAGCGCGGACTTCTGCTGCCGCAAGTCGCGATCGAACATCGTTTCACCTGCGAGCAATTTCTTGAGGAAACCTGCCGCAAGGCAGGATTGCGGCGCGAAGCTTGGAAAGACCCGGAAACTCGTCTATTTGGGTTCACGTGTGAGGTTTTCTCGGAGAGTTCCGATATCAAGAGAGTCTGACACAATCCACTTTTTGGATTGGCACCACAGGATTGCCGAACCATTGCAAAGGAAGAGGCCCGCGCGAAAAAGACGCAGCGGGCCGGAAGTACTCGAAAATGGATCAGTCGACTATTCGATTTCGACGTAGTCGCCCGCGTAGATCTGGCTGGAACTCAGGGTGATCATCATCGTGGACGAGTTGCGAGCGACGTTGAGGACAAGACCCTCCCCAAGAATTTCTCGGGGCAGATCGTTCCATTCATATCGCTGCGGCGTGCTCCCGAAGCCGTACATCATGTACTGATAGTCTTTCGTCTGCGGCACTGTCTCGGCCCTTGAGCCCTGGTACCGGAAAATGCGGAAGTAATCGCCGACCTTTACCCCTTGGCTGCTTCCCAGATTTACGTATACCGTGTTGTTTTTGCCGTAGACGTCCGCGTTTTGCTTCCCAGCGACCACCATCGCCACCGGCTTGCCGCTCACCGGCGCGAAATGATCAAAGGCGGCAGCGTCCTTGAACGGGGGTGCTGGACGATCCTGGTAAGGCAGGACAATATCGCCCCTCTGCATGTACTCGCACGAGAAAGTGACTTGGGCCACGGAAACCTTTGGCTGCACGTTCACCACGCGAACCTGTCCAGCGTCCAGATACGGCGTGCCCATTACCTTCATCAACTTTTCCTGCCACTTGAACCAGGGCACATCGTTCGTGTACTCCGCTGGCCGCACGATGGTAAATCGGTCACCCACGCGGACTCCCTTGTCCTGTCCGCGATTGATGTATATGTAGTCTCCAAAAGTAAATGTAATTTTGTAGTTCGACTGCTCACCGGAGATGAGCCGGATTCCTTCCGCTACCTTCTGGTCCGTCACAAAACCCGAGCAATTCACCATGCTGTAATCGGGTTGAGTGATTACGTGTGCAGCCTGCGGTACCTCCGGTGCTGCTTGGGGTACCTCCTGTGCCAAACTTGCCGCGGCACCCATCAGCGCCACGAGAGACAAAACAGCTATTTTCGCTCGCATTCCATGACTCCTTCGAATTCACGCCCTGCCGGCTATGCGGGGGACTTTTCTTAGCGAAATTATCAGGGCCCATCTCTCACGTCAACCAATAGCCCAGCGTTGCTTTACACTTTTGATACGGCATACTAGGAGCCGTCTTTTCAGTAGCTTGGCGGCATAAGGCAGGTTATGACTCTCTTTGGTACGGGGGTGGGCAGGGTATGTGCAGTCGTGGCTGCCCCCACAGCGTCGGACATGGGTCGGCAGGTACGCTTCGCACTGGAAGATACCGGGACCATTGAGTTGCGCCTCGATTGGCTGCGCAACGACGAGGAGCGATCACGCTTCCTCCTGTGGCTGAGGAAGAACCGACCTCGAAGTGCTACATTTCTCGCCACTTGCCGCCGCAGGCTGGCGGGCGGCAAGTTCCCCGCAGACATTCATCACGAGCTCTATTGGCTTATCCAAGCTCGCGACGCTGGCTGCCAGTGGTGTGACCTGGAAATGGAAACCTTTCGTGAGCTCCCGGAAGGGTTGCTGCGCGAGTACCCACTACCCCCTCGCATCTTGCTCTCCATTCACGACTTCGAGGGAACGCCGAAGCTTCCCCGAAAGGTCATCGTTGCGCATGGTCTGGTCGATGCGGTAAAAATCGCCGCGAAAAGTCAAACGATCTCAGACAGTGTTCGCCTCTTGAAAGTCGCTCGACGTTCCCGAAATTTTGTCGCCGTTCCCATGGGGGACGTGGGCTTGCCCGCGCGGATTCTCGCCTTGCGCGAAGGAAGCGAACTCGCCTATGCGCCGGTAGCGGAGGCGACGGCACCCGGCCAGGTCTCGCTCCATGAGATGCTGCAGCTCTACCGCGCTCACAAGCTCAACCGAGAGACGCGCGTCTATGGGGTAATTGGTGACCCCGTTGGGCACTCGCTCTCGCCTTTACTGCACAACACTGGATTCGCAGCGCATCACGTCAACGCCGTTTACCTTCCCTTTCTAGTGCATCAGCTTCGCGATTTTCTCCTGGCAATCCCGGGCTTCGACATTCGCGGATTCAGCGTCACGTTACCGCACAAGCAGGCCATCCTCAAACATCTGAAGGAATGCGAGCCGCTCGCCGCCGATATCGGTGCTGTGAACACCGTCGTGGTCCGGCGCGACGGCTCGCTGTACGGCTGCAACACGGATTACGTCGGTGTGCTGCGCGCGCTGCAGAAGAAGTTTCGCCTCAAAGGCAGCCGCGCGTTGATCTTCGG
>QHYN01000060.1 GCA_003224145.1 Acidobacteriota bacterium | reverse complement strand
TCTTTCTTGCAAAGGACATCGCGATCGCGTCCATATTGCTGATTGCTGGGAACGCTTATGGATTCCTCCCCTCAAAGACAAAACAGTCCGTCTGAGCGTGAAAAACAAAGCCCTATAGCAACAATCAAAACTCTGGGTGGGCTGCCCCTGAGACCCCAAAAGTCTCTCAAACACTTATCCGGCCCTCGTTCACGTGTCGGGCAGGCGAGGAGCCGGCAAGGTTGTACGATCATCTTCAGCGAGTTGAGTCCGTGCCACATTGCCGCCGCGGCTTTACTACCTCTCTCCGTTGCGTGCTCTGTCGGAGCGATCTTGTCGCTTGCGTTTGGAGCACTGGGCTTATTTCCTATACCTTTGGCAGCTGACTTGTTCCTTAAGTCTGCAGGCGGGAATGCTGTATTGGGACTAGTTTGGGGACTCATTGGCCGTTCCTTGCGGAAATGATTTCTGGCCGCACTTTGGTTCGTGGATTACATTATCGGTTCACGAAGTGGGCATGAATCAGCCATAAATATGGTAGAATGTGTTCGTGCGTACCACGGTGGACATACCTGACTCTCTTTATCGCGAACTGAAATCCAAAGCCGCCCGCGAAAAGCGCTCAGTCAAGCAGCTGATCCTCCGTGGGGTTGAGGTGGAACTCCGTGGCCGAGTGAAGAAGCGGAGACGCAGCGTATCCTTTCCGCTTATCCCTTCAAAACGACCAGCCACGCTCGAGATCGACAATGCCAAAATCTTCGAGCTCATTCCTTTTCCCTGACGTAAATGTTTGGCTGGCGCTCTCTTACGAGCGCCACGTACACTACCCCGCAGCTCGGACGTGGTTCGAGCACTTTGAAGATAGCGCCCGCGCGTGTTTCTGCCGACACACAGATTGGCTTATTACGGCTTCTCACTACTGACGCAGTCATGAGGGAAGATGAAGTGTTGAGCCAGGTGGGGGCTTGGCGAGTCTATGATCGGTGGCTCGAAGATGATCGTGTCTTTTTCCTAGAAGAGCCTCCCAATCTAGAACCGCGTTTTCGCACGTTTTCTCACCAGCAACGCGCCGCGCCCAAAGATTGGTCCGACTCATATCTATGCGCATTTGCTGAGACCGTTGGGCTCCAGCTTGTGACGTTCGACCGCGCCCTTAGCACCAAGTCCAGGGATTTGCTCATCCTGGCTCCTTAGTCGTGCCCAAGTAGAAATTCAAGGTAATAGGCACGTGGAATTCGCGGCATGCCTCGCAGAAGTAAGCCGTCCCCGGCCAATTTGTCGGTTGCGCGGGTTTGGCGATTGGGCGAAAATTGAGTTTTCCGCCGAGGCAGGAAAGCCCCCGAAACAGAGACCCGCGGGTCGTTCGCTCATCTAGCGGGAACGGGTTGCGAGCACAAAGAAGGGCAAACTTTATGACCCAACACATTGGAGAACTGAATCCCCCCGTCCGATTGATGCTGACCCCTGGGCCGTCATCGGTGGATCCGCGCGTGTATCGGGCGCTTTCGATGCCACTGGTGGGGCACCTGGACCCGTGGTTCCGCGGCTGCATGGACGAAACGCAGATCTTGCTGCGCCAGATTTTTCAGACGGAAAACCGCATCACCATGCCGCTGTCGGCGTCGGGATCAGGGGGCATCGAAGCTTCGGTCCTGAATGTGCTTGAAGAAGGCGACGATGCGATTATCGCGGTGAACGGGATCTTTTCCGAACGAATGTACGAGATCGCGACTCGGGCCTCGTCGAAGGTCACAAAAGTGGAAGCGCCGTATGGGAAGCCGGTGGACGCTGAAGATTTGCGCCGTGCAGGTCGGGGCAAGAAGATCAAAATGATTGGACTCGCGCAGGGTGAAACGTCAACGGGTGTGCTCACGAAGCTCGATGCGTTTCGCAAGGTGGCGGACGAGTTGGGCGCGCTGCTGGTGGTGGATACGGTAGCTTCGCTCGCGGCCGTGCCGCTGCACGTGGACCGCGAGCGAATCGATATTTGTTTCAGCGGATCGCAGAAGGCCCTTAGCGCGCCACCGGGAATGTCGCCCATCACGGTGAGTCTTGTGGCGGAAGAAGTATTCCGTAAGCGCAAGACGAGAGTGCAGAGCTGGTATTTCGATCTGACGACAGCGATGAATTACTGGGGCAAAGACCGTCTGTATCACCACACCCCGCCGATTTCGCTGATTTTCGCGCTGCGCGAAGCGATGCGGCTGGTGCTGGAAGAAGGCCTGGAAGCGCGCTGGGAGCGACATCGGGTTAATCAACTGGCGCTCATCGCCGGGCTGGAGGCGATGGGGCTGAAGCTGCTGGTGGAGAAACCGGCGGATCGTTTGCCCACCGTTACGGCGGTGATCATCCCGGGCGGCGTCGACGACGTGAAGGTGCGGAATCAGTTGCTGGATGAATTCAACATTGAGATTGCCGGAGGATTCGGGTCGATCAAGGGCAAGATCTGGCGCGTTGGCTTGATGGGCTATTGCAGCCAAAAGCCTAACGTGCTCCTGTTCCTCGCGGCTCTCGAAAAGTGCCTGATCGATCAGGGTTTCCAGGTGGGAAGCGGAGCCGGAGTCGGCACAGCCATCCGCAGTTACTCGCAAGTGGAAGCGGCTACGGCCGTAAGCCGCTAGGATCCTGCATCGAACATTTGGTCTGTCATTGTGAAGGCGCGAAGCATCTCGGCGCAAATGTTCAGCAAGATATTAACGAAGGAGACCACGTGACAACACGCCCCGTACTTGCCAATGCCGGCGCGATGAGCCAGTTCATCGGCGCGTTTGAGGTGACTTCGAAGCTGAGCGGGCAGACCTATCAGTGCCGGTTTTCGCATTTGTGGAACGGCATCGCCACGCGGCACGCGGACACCATCGACACGAAATTCTTTGTTGATGGCCAGGCGCACGTGGTGGGGCTCGCGCATACTGCGTTCGTGAAATTCCGCGAGAAGACGGGGCGTGACCTGACCGACCGCGAAGCAAGTTTTGTCGCCGCGGAATATCTGCGCGAACGCCTCGAAGAAGAAGATCTACGCCCGCTCTATGACGTCCCGGAAGGTGAAGTGCTGCGCCTGATCGATCTGATCGGCATCAAGTAGCTCCCATAAAAGTGAATTGGAAAATGGCGGGCCGATGCCCGCCTTTTTTGCTTTGAGGCCGTTAATCGCCGGGCTCCGCGCGGAAAGCGTCGAGGATGGGATGGCGGAGGCCGTCGCGCCGGATGAAGTGGATGACGAGAAACATGAGGAGCGCTCCGCAGACCATGACGGCGACCGCAATTTGCAAACCGAGTTGCAGGTCCTGAAGGTCGGAAATTTTGCCCACGACGGGCGGACCAAGGCCGCCGAGCAGTTGCGTGGCAAACATATAGACGCCAATCGAAGTGGCATGGGCGCGGCGCGGCATCATGTCGTGCAAGACAGCAGTAACCGGCCCGTGATACCAGGACATGAAGAAGGCCGCAACAAAAAGTCCAAGGAGCACGGTTGATTTTTCTTCCGACTGGATTGCCAGCAAGAGAAACGGCGCCGCGAGAAGGAAAGCCACTATGGCAGCAATAATGCGCCCGTAAGCAAACATTCGATGCAGGCGGTCCGCGACGTAGCCCCCGACTAAGACTCCGAGCACCAGGGAAAAGAGCGTAATCAGCGAGAGGGAGACGGACGCTTCGCGCAAGCTGAAATCTTTATAGTTCTTCGCGAAGTCCACTCCCCAGGAGTTGAGTGACACTGTGGAAAAAGTGATGCAGATCCCAGCAGCAATCATCGCTACGAATGCGGGAACGCTGAGCAGTCGCCGGATAGGCACGACTTCAGATCGCGGTCCGCGCGGCGGTTCCTCCATTCCCCAAACAGCGAGCCCAGGGAGAATACCGGCAAAGGCCACCACAAAAAGAACGTACTTCCAGCCGTAATGTGCTCCGATGATGCCCCCAAGCGCGCCGCCACATGCTCCACCCAGCAACATGCCCGAAGCGAATATCGCTTGCGCAAATGCGCGACGCTCTTGAGGAAAGCCGCCGGAAATCATGGATTGAGCGGCGGGAGCGTATGCGGCTTCACCCAGGCCTACCAAAGCTCGCGCGATGAGGAACAGAGAAAACGTGGATACTAGACCGCCGGCGAACGAAGCCGCGCTCCAGAAAAAAATGCCGATGCCAATGATGGCCTTGCGGCTGAAGCGATCGGCAAGGAATCCAAAGGGAATGCTCCCGACGGCGAGAACGACAAGGAGTCCGGCCTGCAGCCAGCCGAGCTGTGCATCCGTCGGGCGGAAATAGTCGCGCAAAAGCGGAATGAGAGGGACCACGGCCTGCCGCGCGGCGAAGTTGACAAAATTGATCAAAGCAAGTACAGCAAGGAGGCGAATCTGTTGGGAATTGAGCGAAATGGGCTTCGTTGACATGCCAAGTATGCTGGATGAGCTGCACGCGACCGGGTGGAGCGTAACAGGGAAGTCATCAAAAACAAAAGGGAACGCGAAGCGGTCCGAGCCCTCCCGGCCTGTGAAGATTATAGTACGACCATGAGTGGCGCCCCATCTACGAACGCAACGACGACTGACCGTTTAACTGCGGTGCTCTCTTACGGCGTGTTGTTGCTGCTGATCTACCTTGTTTTCCGCATCTACGAACCCTTCCTGACCGCGCTGGGATGGGCGGCCATTCTGGTGATTTTCTTCTACCCCATGCACCAACGGCTGCTGAGGCGTTTCTCTTCCGTTCAAGCTGCGGTCATCAGCACTTTGGCGGTTACCATTCTGCTGATCGTGCCGGCAATCGTGGTGACCACGCTGTTCGTGCGCGAGGCGGTTTCGATTTCGCGAGGCGTCCAGCATTCCATCGTCGAACAGCACGCTCCGATGATAGCGAGGAGCTGGTCCTGGATTGCTCATCACGTTCCCGGATTGGATCCCAATTCCAATGTGTTTGACATGCTCGAACAGGGTATAGAGAAGCAGGCGGGATACCTGGCAGAGCGGCTGGGGACCATTCTCAAGAATATTGCGGCATTTATTTTTAACTTATTCGTGATGATCTTTGCGATGTTCTATTTCTTTCGCGACGGGGACCAGATCATCCGCGGCGTCCGCAGCATTCTGCCGTTTGACCCCGAGCACCGGGAAATCATGATGGTGCAAGCGCGGGATCTGATCTCCGCGAGCGTGACCACGAGCTTGATCATCGCGGCGATTCAAGGAACGCTCGGGGGCCTCGGCTTTGCGATCGTTGGTTTGCCGGCATCGGTTTTTTGGGGCGTGGCCATGGCCTTTTTTTCTTTGGTGCCCGTAGTAGGGTCGGGTTTGATCTTTGTCCCGGCGTCGCTGTGGCTAGGGCTCGCCGGGCACTGGGGGCGCGCTCTCTTACTGCTTCTGATTTGCGCAGGGGTTTCCACGGCAGTAGACAACGTTGTGCGGCCACTGTTGCTGGGTGGCCGGACGGAATTGAGCGGGCTGGTGATCTTTATCAGCGTGGTGGGCGGAGTGAGTCTGTTCGGGATGCTTGGTTTGGTGCTCGGGCCAATCCTCGTGGCCACGGCTGCAGGAGTTCTGGCCGTTTACGTGGAGAGCCAGGAAAGCCCACCGATAACGGCTGGGTAACACTCGGGCGGGGTAACCGGAGGGGCGCGGCGCGGGTGTGTTAGAGTAACGCGCTCGAAGGACTTCATGACCACGAAGCCTGCCCCGGAGCCGACGGAGCTTCCCCCGGCGAAGCTGCGCTGGAGGTGTGAGCTCTCGCGCATTCCCTTCGAAACCACAGCGCAAGCGGAGCCTCGCGAGGGCTTCATCGGACAAGAGCGCGCGCTACGCGCGTTGAAGATGGGCGTGGAGCTATCTGCCCCAGGCTACAACGTCTTTGTGTGCGGCCTGGCCGGCACCAGCCGCGGCGGAACCATCGCCCACATGATCCAAGAACTTCATCCCCCAACCAAAGAATCGCTGGACCGCTGTTACGTAAACAATTTCAAACTGCCGGACAGACCTCGGCTGCTGGCCTTACCGCGAGGCCAGGCCGATTCCTTTAAGAAAGACGTGCAAGCGGGGATCGACTTCTTGCGGCGGCGAATACCCCAGGTGTTCGAAGGCGAGCCGTTTCAGCGGCAAAAGGGACGCATTGTCGAACGGTTTACCGTGCGCGAAAAAGAGCTGATGGACGATTTCACGCGGCGCATCGCGCGGGAACAGTTTGCGCTGGGCCACATGCAAGTGGGCGCCGTGGCGCTACCGGAGATTTTCCCCGTCCTCGAAGGACAGATGGTGCCGATCGAGGATATCTCGAAGATGGTCCACGAAGGAAAACTCGAAGCCACCGTGGCGGAAGAAATTGAGCGTAAGTACGAGCAGTTCCGGCAGGAATTCACCGTCGTGTACCGGAAGACGCTGACGCTTTCGCGAGAACTGGCCAGCGAGCTAAGTTACCTGGAGCAGGAAGCCGCTTCGGTGCTGGTGGACGGAGTCATTGAAGAACTGAAGGAAAAATATCCCGGCACGAGCGTGGCGGAATATCTCGAAGAAGTCCGCCATCACCTGCTGGACAATCTCGATCCCTTCAAAGAGCGCGAGGGGGAAGGAGAACACGAAGAAGAGCCGCCGGAGGGATTGCCCAAGGCGCAGGGCGGTCCGGAGCGCGATCCCTTCCGTGTATATGGCGTGAACGTCATTCTGGCGCACAACCATGAGGAAGCTTCGCCGGTAATCTTCGAGACCACGCCGACCTACGCCAATTTGTTTGGAACCATTCAGCGGGCCTACGACGCGCGTGGCGGGTGGACCAGCGACTTCATGGACTTACGCGGCGGTTCTTTGTTACGCGCGGATGGCGGCTTCCTGATCATGTATTCGATGGAGGCGCTGTCGGAAACCGGTGTGTGGCGCGCCTTGAAGCGCACGCTGAATCACAACCGGCTGGAAATCCAGCCGCTCGAAATGTTCTATCCCTTCGGTGGGAGCGCGCTGAAACCGGAAGCCATCGACATCAACGTCAAAGTCATCCTGATCGGCGATCGCGAACTGTACGAATTGCTTTACGAGTATGAAGAAGACTTCCGCAAAATCTTCAAGGTGCGTGTCGAGTTCGACGAAGAGATGGCCATGAGCGACGGCGTGATCGCCGAATACGCGGGACGGTTGCGCGCGCTCTCCGAAAAAGAGGGTTTGTATCCCTTCGACCGGGGCGCGTTTGCGGCCATGCTCGAGTACGGAGTCCGGCAAGCTGGGCGAAGAAACAAAGTGACCGCGCGCTTCATCGACATTGCCGACCTGGCGCGTGAGGCGCATTACAAGGCCGCGGCGGCTGGGGAATCAGTGGTTCGTGCGGCCCACGTGCGCGGGGCTTTGTCTTCGAAGGTGGAGCGCCACAACCTGATCGAGACGCGCATCCGGGAGATGATCGAGGAAGGAACCCTCCTTGTGGATGTCTCCGGGACACGCGTCGGCCAGGTGAATGGGTTGAGCGTGCTGGAGATCGGCGGATACTCTTTCGGTAAGCCGGTGCGCATCACGGCAACCGCGGCATTGGGTAAAGCCGGGCTGATCAATATCGAGCGCGAAGCCAACCTGAGCGGGCGATTCCACGACAAGGGCGTGCACATTATTGCCGGCTACTTGCGCAGCCTGTTCGCGCAAGACAAGCCGCTTTCACTCGCGGCGAGCATCTGCTTCGAGCAATCGTATTCCGGAGTGGACGGAGACAGCGCGAGTTCCACGGAAATTTATGCCCTCGTTTCGGCGCTCTCGGCGCTGCCGCTGCGGCAGGACATCGCAGTGACCGGTTCGATCAATCAGCAGGGCGATATCCAGGCCATCGGCGGCGTGAACGAAAAAATTGAAGGATTTTTTGACGTGTGCCGCATTAAAGGGCTCACCGGCACGCAGGGCGTAATGATACCGCAGTCCAACGTGGAAGACTTGATGCTGAGGGAAGACGTGCTCGATGCGGTGGCCGCGGGCCAATTCCACATCTGGCCGGTGGCCAAAGTAGAGCAGGGTATCGATCTTCTGACCGGTGTTGCCGCCGGCAACAAAAATGGTGAAGGGACTTTCGAACCGGGCACCGTTCTCGCGTTAATGGATGAAAGGCTCAGGGAAATGGCCAAGACCTTGAAGGAATTCGAGTAAATCAGGCTGCAAGTGAAATGGATGGCGGCGGAATGGCCGCCATTTTTCATTTCACCGCTTGGCTGCCGCCGGAGCGAGATATGCCCGGCGATGATCTAGGCGATACGAAGACGCTCTTGCGGTTGCCGTCGGAATTTTGAGTGCATCCATGCGGACTTCGATGGCGTGAACGAGGCCGTCCCGGATGGGCGGAGCGAACGCCAGGCTGTATTCGTGACGGATGAGCCGGGCGATCTCCCCGTAGGCTTTGTCGAATGCTTTCGCGCTGGCCGGAAAATAGGCGCGGCCTCCCGTGGCTTC
>QHYN01000240.1 GCA_003224145.1 Acidobacteriota bacterium | reverse complement strand
CCACTGCCCACGCCAGCAAGGCATTGATTCCCACCACGAGAAACGACAATCCGTAAATTCCCGTGATCGTTGTGATTTGCAACAGACCGAGATTCGCCGACGCCGGATATCCCAGCAAATTCCAGGGAAAACTGATCTCCGGCAGATGCGCGCGAGTAAATTCAAACGTAACCCACAGGAACGGCGCGCCGACACACGCCAGCTGGATGCTTCGCCCCGACAGGCGATGGACCCCCAGCGCGAACCCGCCAATAAGCACGCCCCACGCAGCCGCAATCAGAAGCAACACGCCCCATCCGCCCGCCATCGGCAAGCCACCGTGGACACTCAAAACCGTGGCGATCCACGGCACAGAAGTCAGCACAAACAGCAGCGCGTGCAGAAACCCGCATGCGAACGCCACACGCCGCCGTGCACCCATCGCCGACAGCAGAAGCGCGCCAACACAAACCCAGGAATAAATGCTGAGGTAAAGCCCCGTGAAGGACAACGAAAGCGCAGCACCGGACGCGGCTCCGATCACCACGCGAAGACCATCCGGCGTTTTTGCCCCGGCTCGGGGAACAATCTCGGTGAGCCAGCGGCTCGCGGGCATCAGTGTTTTGCGAAGGCTTTGAAGCCGGCGCCCTCAAGCCCCTTCCGCGCGGCGTCCGCAGCTTTCTGCTCTGTGTACGGGCCGACCTCCACGCGGTAATACTTGTCCGCCCGCGGAGAAACAACGAACGCCGGAAACTTCTTTTTCTGCAATTGCCTCGCAAGATCGAGCGCATCCGCTTCTTTGGTCATCGCCGCGACTTGCAACGTGTAAGCGCCCCCGGGCACGAGCGGCCCGGTTGAATTTTTCGAACTGCCGCTGGCGGTCCTTGCGGATGCGTTCGTCTTTACCACCACCGGCTCGCTCTTCTTTCCCGGCGCAGGCGCGGAAGCGACAGGCTTCAGTCGGTCTTCCGCCTTATTACTCTCGCCAGCGTGATAGAACTCCCATTCGGAACTTGGTGGCGCCCCCGTGTCCGTCGGCGTTTCCGCGGGAGCCGATTTGTTCGCGCGTTTGGCTACCGCGTCCGGCTTCGAAAAAACAGGCCGCTCCGATTTATTGGGCAAATCCGCCGCGCGCACCTGCCCATCGTCCTGGTTCCGGCCCATGACGTATCCCAGGGTAAAGAACAAACCCGAGAGCAGAATCACCGCCATGAACAGGCCAATGACGTGCCGGCCTTCGAGCACGCGCTCACCGGCGCCGCCGCGTTTTGTCCCATAACCCATTCTTACTTTCGCGTTCCTCCCAGGGCCTGTACCCACGTGTTAATGATATCGATGGGCAGAGGAAACACAATCGTTGTGTTCTTCTCGACACCTATCTCCGTCAGCGTCTGAAGGTAGCGCAACTGAATCGCCGAAGATTGCGTCTCCAGAACTTTTGCGGCGTCGGCGAGCTTCTGGGAAGCTTCAAACTCGCCTTCCGCGTGAATGACTTTCGCGCGGCGCTCGCGCTCGGCTTCCGCCTGTTTCGCGATGGCCCGCTGCATCTGTTCCGGAATGTCCACCTGCTTCACTTCGACTTTTGACACTTTGATGCCCCAAGGCTCGGTGTCGGTATCAAGTATGACCTGGAGTTTGGCGTTGACCTTGTCCCGCTGGGAGAGAATTTCATCGAGCTCAAACTGGCCCACGATGCTCCGGAGCGTGGTCTGCGCGAGTTGCGAGGTCGCGTATTGATAATTCTGCACTTGGGACATCGCCAGGTTTGCATCCACCACGCGGAAATAGCACACCGCGTTCACTTTTACCGATACGTTATCGCGCGTGATGATGTCCTGCGGAGGAACATCCAGCGTCTCCAGGCGCAGATTGATGCGGTAGAGTGTTTCGATCGGCCAGAACACCAGACGCAGGCCCGCTCCTTTGGCTTCCGGGAGCAGCCGACCGAGCCGCAGCACCACGCCGCGCTCCCACTCTTTGATGATGTACAGCGAATTCCAAAACCAGATGAGCCCGATACCAGCGATAATGGCGATCCCCACAAAGCCAATTTGTTCCATTTCCTCCTCCTCCGCCCAAATTCTTTCTACTTCGTCGCCGGGCTGGCCACTTCCGCCGGCTCGACGTACAGTTTTAGTCCCTCGACCCGCAAAACCTTTACGGCCATTCCTTCTTGCACCGGTTGCGACGATTCAGCCCGCCAAAGCTCGCCGTGCACGCGCACCATACCTTCCGTGCCCGCTTGCAATGCGGAACTTACCACGCCGGTCAATCCAACCAGTTCTTCCCTTCCCGTCGCCGTTCTCCATTTCCGCGAACGCAATACCAGCCGCATCAGGACGACCGTGAGAATTGCGAAGGGCACGGTTCCCGCCGCGGCCACTCCGAGACTCACTCCTCCCGATGTCAGCGGCGAGCGAATCAGGAAGAGGGCTCCCAGAAACATCGAAACGACCCCGCCGAATGCCAGCACGCCGTGGCTCGGCGCTTTGGCTTCCAAGATGAAAAACGCCAATGACAGCGCGATCAGAAACAACCCTGCGAGGTTCACCGGCAGAAAATGCATGGCATACAGCGCCAGAATCAGGCAGATTCCGCCGATCACTCCCGGCGCAATGACTCCCGGATGCGTGAACTCCGTGTACAGGCCCAGCACGCCAAGAATTAACAGCACAAAGAAAACATCCGGCTCGACGATCCGCGCCAGAAACTTTTGCCGCGCGGATAGTTCGAACGACGCGCGCACCGGATTCTTGAGCGCCAGCGTCACTTTCGTGCCGTCGAACCGCGTGACGGTACGCCCATCCAGTTGGCGCAGCAAATCTTCGGGAGATTTCACAATCAAATCAATCATCTTTCCATCTAACGCTTCTTTTTCCGTGAACGCTTTGGATTCCGTGATGGCTTTTTCCGCCAGCTCCGGGTTGCGCCCGCGCCTCTCCGTGAAACTCCTCAGAAATGCCATGGCGTCCTGATTGATCTTCTTCCGGAAAACTTCATCAATCTGTTGGGGAAAACCGCCGATGGCGATGATCGGTGAAGCAGCCCCCGCATGCGTGCCCGGCGCCATCGCCGCAATATCCGCCGAGAGAAGAATGTAGAAGCCCGCCGACGCTCCTCGCGCCCCCGTTGGCGCAACGTACACGGCAACCGGCACAGGAGACACCAATATATGTTGGATCATGTCCTTCATCGAATCGCTCAAGCCGCCCGGCGTGTCCATGGTGATGAGCACCAGAGCCGCGTGCCGCTGGGCAGCATCTTGCAACCCCTCGTCAATGTACGTCGCCAGGATGGGCTCCACCTCGCCGTCGAGCTTCAGTTCCAGGACGAACGCGCCCGTCGAAGGTTCGTCTGCGTTCGTCGATGGCGTCAGCAAAATGTTTGCGCCGGCGCACAAGACGCTGAGAAAAAGAACCATCACGGCGGACTTTGTCCGCCCAGACCAAAACGCGCATCTCCGCAATGGCAAACGATGCTTCATGGCGCACCTCCCCCCGGCTTCTTCGCGGTTGCTTTTGCATTCTGCAAATGATCCAGCAGTTGCTTCGCCTCTGCGTAGTTTGGCGCCAGTTTCAAGGCTTTTTCGGCCTCGGCTCGCGCCAGTTCCGGTTTCTTTTGCTCCAGATAGATTTTCGCCAACATCGTCCGCACTTCCGCGGAGTCCCGCGTTTGCAGCGAAGCCTGCAATTCCTTCACGGCATCATCCATCTTGCCTTGATGGCGATCGATTTCTCCCAGGCCGCGGTGGGCCGCCGCGTTCGTTGGATCGGCCGCAAGAACAGCGCGAAACTCTTTTTCCGCTGCTTCCACATGCCAGGCCGCAAGTTCCTGCCGCCCTCTGCGAATGCTCGCCGCAGGTGTGTCGCTCGCAACGGCGGAAGCCGCGGTGCTGGCCGGAGCTTCTCCCGACTCAGTCTCCGCGCGAAGCCCGGTGACATCAAGCTCCATTTTGATGCGCGTGAGCCGCGCCGCCGTTTCGTTCTTCTCATCCAACGCAATCGCCGGAAGACCGTTTGGCCCGAACGCTTCTTTGGCTTCCTCGCGTTCCTGATCCGCCTCCGGTTTTTTCCCCGCTTTTTCCAGCGACAATATCAACAGCGCGCGGTCCTCCGGATTATCCGGTTCGCGCTCCGCCGCATCACGAAAATAGTCGGCTGCCACAGCCGCATCATTGCTCTGCAGTGCCAGCAGGCCCAGATTAAAGGAATAGTCGTCTTCCCCGGGGGCCAGTTCGGCCGCGCGCCGAAGATCCGCTTGCGCCGCGGCGGCCTTGCCCTGCCTGGCACGCGCGATAGCCAGATCATTTAGTATCTCCGGCACGTCCGCTCCGCTGGCGCTATTCTTCAACGCGTCCTGCAAAGCCTTGAACGCCTCCTCGGCGCGGTCCGCCTGATTCAGCTGCAGCCGGCAAACTCCGCTGAAGAACAGCGCTTCGGCGTAGCGATCATGCGTTTTGGGAACTTTAAAGAACCAAGCAAGCGCGGAATTGTAATCTTTCCGCGCATAGTAGGCTTCACCCAGCGCAAAATTCGGGTCCGGCCAGTCGGGGTCGAGCCGCGCGGCTTCGTGCAATTGCCTCAGCTTGGCCTCGTCTTCCGTGGCCAACAACCCCCGGACGTATTGTTCGAATGCGTCAAACCGCAGCCGCCGCTGGCGCTTGGTGAATTCAGCAAGGCTCAAGGCATAATGCCGGTCGTTCGACCTGAGCAAGCGCCACAGCAAGCGCGTGTGCAGTTCCGTCAGCGAAGTCAGCGGACCGCTTTCCCGCAACGCCGGCCGCAGGGCCATGGGATTCATACTGAGCATGCGCATCTCGATGGTGAGGGAAGTCCCGCTGGCGGCATATCTCCCATAGATCACATAATCCGCGTCCAGATCCTCGGCCACGCGGAGCATGGTCGCGCGGCTGAATTTGGAGGTTGGGGGCAGCCCGTAACGTTCCAGTTCGGAAGCCCTTCCGGCGTGCGAATACACCTGCTCGCCTGCCGCGGAGAGCCGCTGAGTGGTCAACTCTTCCAGGCCCTCGCCGAGCCAGTCCAGCCGTGGTGACGCACCTGCGTTCTCGAAGGGAAGGACGACATAAATTCTCTGCGGATTCTTTGCAGTTGCTGTGGACTGCGGCGCTTGCGCCGCGCAATCAGCGGCGCCAATCACTCCAACAAGGATGACGCTGAAGAGTACTGCGGGAAAATCCGGCCTGAAGAAAGAGCGCCCCATCTCGCTTGCATTGTAGCAGACACAACCGCGCGTTTCGCTCCGGGCGTTCGGTTTGTGAGGCTGTCCCGCGCCCAGCTACACCCTCAGGGTTGCACGCTGTCCTCTGGCTTGGGGGCGAGAACTTCCTGGATCGCCGGATCCTTCACTACCGCCGCGAAGGAGGGGTCCGTTTTTACCGCGGCAAGATCCTTGTAGCCATCGTCTTTGGCCTTGCGCAGGTAAATCAGGCAGCGCTCCACGTTGCCCGATTCTGCAAACGACTTCGCCAGCAGGAAATAGAACCGGCCCCGATCTCCGACCGTGCGGTCTTGCAGCACGGACCCGTTCCTAGAGTTACCGTGGTCGAACAGGTGCGGATCCATCGTCAATGCCTGCCGGAAAAAGGTAATGGCCTGCTCATATTTCTTGTCGCCAAAGTAGGCATACCCCAGGTTGCTGTACAGCACCGGCATGTCGCTGCGAATGGCAATGGCTTTCTGGTACGCCTTGATGGCCTTGCCGTACTTTTTCCTCTGATACCAGATGGTGCCGATATTGTTCTGCGCATCGGCATAAGAGGGATCAGCCTTTATCGCGCGTTCGTAGTATTTCAACGCTGGTCCCAGGGCCGTCTGTTGGTGCAGCGATATCCCCAGCTTGTTCAGGTAAACGGGATTCTGCGGATTCTGATCCGCAAGCCGCTTGAAGATCACCGACGCTTCCCGGTATTCCTTGCGAGCCATATAGAGGTCAGCCAGTTGCTCATCCGACAGATCGGGGCGGACTACGATCACCGATGATTGCGCGGGAGAGGGCGGCTGTCCTTGCGGCAGGTGCTTCGCTACGGGTGGGCTTGGATCTTCTACTAGAGATTGTCCTGCGGTAGGCATCGAGAAACTGAGAAAGAGAATGCCTGCTGGAATCGCCACTAGGATACGAGTCATGGCGAATCTCCCTTCTCCGGCTTCGGCTTAGCCTTGTCGGGTTCCTTCTTCTTACCCCCAAAGATACCAAATATCTTCTGTAAAGGGTTCTTTTTCTTATCGGCCGCCTGGGCGGAAGGGTCGGCGGGGTTTTGCCCATTGGGATTCGGCGGCTGATTCGGATCCGAGCGCATCACCACCTGCCCATTCGCGTCCGTTTGCGGGGCTTTCGGTTGGCCTCCGCCCCCGAAAATGTGGGATAGGACAGAACCTGTAGAAGTCAAAAAGCCATGTCCGCCGTGGATTTCGCAGAACTCCGTGGGGGCCGAACCCGCGACGTAGACCTCCTCGCGCGTCGTGGGGCAATTGGGCGTTGCCAGTTGCAACGATTCCGGATCGATCATCACGGACTGCACGCCGTCGGGCATGGTGAAGTCCTTCACGTCGCGGTAGGGCGACATGGCGGTGGCCTTCATCATGAAGTCTGCCCAAATCGGCCCGGCCACCACACCGCCGGTAAAGCCCAAGTCGCGATTGTCATCAAAGCCGATCCAAATTACGCACAGCAGGTTGGAGGTGAAGCCCGCGAACCAGCCATCGCGGGAAGTACCGGTTTTTCCTGCGGCGGGGAGCGTAAAGCCTCGCGCGCGCACGCCAGCAGCGGTCCCGCGGTTCAGCACGTCTTTCAACAAACTGTCCACCAGGAAAGCCACGCGCGGATCCAAAGCCATGCGCGTTTGCGGGGTGAATTTCTCGAGAACTTCGCCGCTGGAATTGACTACGCTGTGCAGAAACTGGGGCTCTGCGCGCGTGCCTATGGTCGCGAAGGTGGTGTAGCCCGCAGCGACATCGATGGGCGTCATCTCGTAGGCGCCCAGAGCGACCGCCGGTGTCGGCTGGATGTTCGTGCCCAGCCCCATCTGCCTTGCCACCTGCACGACGCGGCCGTAACCGATGAGCTCGGCCACTTTTACGGTGGCGACGTTCAGCGAATTGGTGAGCGCGTCCCGCACCGTCACGCGGCCCATGAATTTTTCGCCGTAGTTGTTGGGGGTGTATGGCTTTCCGTCAAATTCGAAGGTGGTGGGTTCGTCGTCGATGGTGGTCGCTGGCGTGATGATTGGCTGCACGTTGTCGACAGCATTGTCTAGCGCCGCCGCGTAAACAAAGGGCTTGAATACCGATCCCGGCTGGCGGCGTGCGAGCGCGTGATTGAGCTGGCTTTGTCCGTAATCCCGCCCGCCAACTACGGCCTTGATTTCTCCGGTGCGCGGGTCGAGCGCCACCAGCGCCACCTGCGCCTGGGGAATCGGCTCCTTGCTTCCCTTCTTGGCCTGCTCGCGCTGCCATTTGGCATATTTTTTCGCAAGGAGGGTGTCCACGTTCTTCATGCCTGCTTCCACGGCGGAGGCCGCCACTCGCTGCAGCGCCGGGTCTAGTGTCGTGTAGACGCGGAAGTTTTCACTCAGCAGCTCGTTCTCGGAATACTTGTCGAGGAGGTGATCTTTCACCATGTCGACGAAATAAGGCGCTCCGGTTCCCGAGACGGAACTCCGCACAATCTTCAGCGGGGCCTTCTTCGCCTCCTGGACGTCTTCTTCATTGACATACTTGTTTTCGAGCATTTGCGTCAAGACGCGATCGCGGGCCTGCAGTCCACGCTCCGGATGCCGATCGGCCGAGGAATAATAATTGGGCGCGCGGATAATCCCCGCCAGGTAGGCGTATTCCGGCAGCGTCAATTGCCGCATATCCTTCCCAAAGTACGCGACGCTGGCCTCGGAAAATCCGCGAATCCCGAAGCTGCCGCGATTCCCTAGATAGACTTCGTTGGCATAGAGCTCGAAAATCTGCTGCTTGTTGAAGCGCTGCTCCAGCTCCATGGCAATCATTGCTTCCGCGAGCTTTCGCCGCCAGTTGCGCTCGGTGGAAAGAAAGAACGTTCGCGCCACTTGCATGGTGATGGTGCTGGCGCCCTGATAGTGCTGGCTGGTGTGCCGGAGGTCGGCCCATGCAGCTCCCACGATGCGAATGAAATCGAATCCGCCGTGTTCGAAAAAGCGCTTGTCCTCCGCCGAGAGAATCGCGTCCACCAGCATCACCGGCAAATCTTCGTAGCGCACCGGCCGCCGCTTTTCCCGCGCACTGTCGAAAAGATTGGTGATGAGTTCGGGCTCGATTTCCGCGCTGTCCAATTCCGTCCCGCCACCGAGCGGCCTGATGCTGCGAATGCTTCTTGCGCGGAATTGCACGGCCAAGGCGTTGCCGCCCGCAAAATAAGAGAGCTTCGAGGGCCGAATATCCACGGTGTTTCCCTGCACGGTGAATTGGCCAAGGGCGTTGGGATCCTGCTGCGGGCGGTAACCCACGCGCGTGAGGTATTCCGTCAGGTCATCGGGTCCCCAGGCTTGCGCAGTGGAAACGTGCTCCGGAGCCGAAAATATCTGGGTGGTGTTCTGGAGAATGTTTCCGGAAAGGCGCGCATCAATCATGCGCGAATACTTGATATAGAAGTAGGTGAAGACTCCCCCGGCGATCAGAAAAACGGCGAAGACGATACCCAGAATCGTCAGGCCAATGATCGAAGTGAAAAATCCTCTTTGAACGCGGATTTGCAAACCTTCTCTCCTCTGGGCTGAACTCTTATTGTCTCGCAAGATCATCCACTAGGAAAGACGAGGTTCCAGAATGGGGGGTTGCCAGCGCGTATGGGCAAATACGCCGCAAGGGCACTCGAATTCTAGAACAGCGCTTTATTCTCGCTGCTGGGGGTAAAGTGCAAATCCATGTGAATCATCAGCAGGTCCACGGGAACGGTGTAGTCCATGGAAATCTTGACCACGGAATTGTTGGAGAAAACCTTGATGTCTTCCCTCTTTGCGGGAATATCCAGATCTTGCACTATTTTGAAAATATTCTCGCGAATCTGCTCTTCCGTGTACCGGTTCACCAACGCAAAGCGCGCCTGCTCCTGCATTTTGTCGGAGAGCTGATAATCGTTCACATAAGCCGGCAAAATCTTGAAAGCCGCGTAGATGGCCAGCACCACAACGGCAGCGATGATGATGCCCTTCAGCTTGCCCTCGCCGCGTTCGAATCGCCGCCGCAAAGGCATGCAACGGTTGCGGATGCCGTCCGTAGGCATTCGAATCATCTCCCCCAGGCCGCTCCTCCGCCGCGCTCTGGGCCGGCGGAGAACGGCGAAGCATACTTGCTTTACAGATTTACGCTAGCACCCCGCAGCCAGGGTGTCGAGAAAATGGCGCGGACCGTGTTTCGGGAAAGGAACGGGGATGCCCTGTCCTCATTTGCGGCGGAACGAAATGAAGCGGCCATTGCAAGGAAACTTGTTAACAATAAACTTTGATTCATTTTCGAAGCCAAACTTCAATACGCGCGCCCGAAAATCGCGCGGGCGGTGGCGACCTGGCCGCAGTACACGCACTTACCGCTGCCAGCCTCTTGCTCCAGCGGGATGCAGCGCATGGTGGCGCGGGTCTCTTCTTTGATCTTGGCTTCGCAGTCGGCGCTGCCGCACCAGTAGGAATAAGCGAACCCGTTCTCAACGGCTGTTTTCAGTTCGTCGTAGGTTTTCGCATCGTGCGTGTTGCTTTTGCGAAACGCCAGCGCTTTGTCATGCAGGGATTGCTGAATTTCCACGAGCAATCGCCCGATAGTCGTTGGGAGATCTGCGAGCGACGCGCTGATTTTTCCTTCTTTGCCGGGACGGTCGCGCCGCGCGAGGATCGCGGATTGTTTTGCGACGTCTTTAGGCCCAAGTTCGACGCGCAGAGGGACGCCACGCATTTCCCAGTCATTAAATTTCCAACCGGGGCTCTGGCCTTCGCGCTCGTCGAGCGTGACGCGTATTTCCGCTCTGACGAGATCTGCTTTCAGTTTGCCCGCGGTCTCGAAGACAGTTTTCTTTTCGTCGTCCGTCTTGAAAATAGGAACAATCACCACCTGGTAGGGTGCGAGCTTTGGCGGCAGGATCAGACCCTGATCGTCGCCATGCACCATGATGATGGCGCCAACGACGCGTGTGGAAAGCCCCCACGAGGTTGTCCAGCAATGCTGTAACTGGCCGTTCTGATCGAGATATTTCACGTTGAAGGCCTGGGCAAAATTTTGTCCGAGGAAGTGCGACGTGCCGGATTGCAGCGCCTTGCCATCACCCATCATGGCCTCGATGGAATAGGTCACATCGGCCCCCGCGAATTTCTCAGCGTCGGATTTCTTCCCGGGAATGACGGGAATCGCGGCGTCGGTGATCGCAAAATCAGCATAAGCGTTGAGCATTTGAAGCGTTTCAGCTTCGGCTTCCTCGCGCGTGGCGTGCGCCGTGTGGCCTTCCTGCCAGTAAAACTCGAGGGTGCGCAAAAAAAGCTTGGTGCGCAATTCCCAGCGCACTACGCTGTTCCACTGATTCATGAGCACGGGCAAGTCGCGATAGGACTGAATCCACTTCGACCACATGTGGCCGATGATGGTCTCCGATGTGGGGCGAATGACCAAAGGTTCGGCCAGCTCTTCTCCCCCGCCAATGGTCACTACCGCGAGTTCCGGAGAAAATCCTTCGACGTGATGTTTTTCCTTGTCGATGAAACTGCGTGGAATAAGCAGCGGAAACGCCACATTCTGATGACCGGTGGCCTTGAAACGCCGGTCGAGCGCCTGCTGGATGTTTTCCCAGAGCGCCCAGCCGTACGGGCGAACGATCATGCAGCCGCGCACGGGCGCGTAGTCGGCCAGTTGCGCCTTCAGCACAAGCTGGTTGTACCACTCGGAAAAATCCTGTGCGCGGGTAGGAAGCTTTTCGTCAGCCATGCGGCGGTTTGTCCGGTCCTCTCAGTAGCGATGCATCGAGCAACGTAAACTCAAAAGCGTATCGGAGGCATGAAGGAGTGTCAACGCGAGCATTGGCCGCTGCGGGCGAAATGCAGCTCTTGCGACGCTGCGCCGGCGGCATTAGTATCGCATTCGCTCCGAACGGACTGTTGGGAGCAAGTATCCGCCCAGCGAACTTCTCTGAGGGGAGAAACCACGCCATGAAACGCATCCTTGTGTTTTCCCTTTTGCTCCTTTCCTGCGCGCCATTTGCTTGCGTGCAAGAATGGGCCAAGGCCACGCTGGAAAAATCGCCGCGACACCGCGAATGGGTGACGGTGAAGCATGACGGGCGCGCGGTCGAGACGTTTGTGGTATATCCCGAAACGAAAAGCAAAACGCCGGTGGTACTGATTATTCACGAAATCTTTGGGATGACGGACTGGGTTGAGGACCTGGCTGACCAGGTCGCTGCGGCGGGCTACCTTGCGGTAGCTCCGGATCTGCTCTCGGGAATGGGACCCAACGGCGGGCGCAGCAGCGATTTTGCGGAAGGCAAAACGATGGAAGCAGTCAGCCACTTGAATCCGGACCAGGTGACGGCAGACTTGAACGCGGCGGTGGATTACGGGCTGAAGCTCCCGGCCTCGAGCGGAAAGCTGTTCGTAGCTGGGTTCTGCTGGGGCGGCAGCCAGACTTTCCGGTTTGCGACCAATCGCGGAGATCTGGCAGCGGCGTTCGTGTTTTATGGCGGGCCGCCCGACAAAGAGGCCATGGCACGGATCAAGGCTCCCGTATATGGCTTCTATGGCGGGAATGACGCGCGCATTGACGCCACAATTCCGGAGACCATCACGCAGATGAAAGCGGCAGGCAAGGCGTATGAGCCGGTGACGTACGAAGGGGCGGGTCATGGGTTCATGCGCGCGGGCGAGGCTCCCGATGCGAACGAGGCCAACAAGAAAGCCCGAACGGATGCGTGGGCGAGGTGGAAAGCGCTGCTAGGCAAATAGCGGAGCGCGATGCTGTTAGAGAGGTGAAACGAGGCGCAAATCCGACATCAGATCGTGATTGAGGCACCGCCCGCGAAAGTTTTCCCGCTTGTCTCGACAGGGCAAGGTTTCTCGAAGTGGTGGGCGGCGGACGTCAGGGAAAGGGAAGGCGGGGTCGAGCTGGGGTTCTTCGAACGCGCGACTTTGTACCGTATCAAGCCGGGCTTCGTCGCAGGCCGTTCTGTTGGCGCTCAAAAGCGTGCCCGGCGCCGTCTAGGGCGAGGTGATCGACACGTTGTCGAAGGTAGCAGTGGCCAGTGCCGAAGCGCTTCCGCTGTTCACCGCCAAACCCACGTACACATTCTGCCCCATGCTGATCGTCTGACTCGTCCCCCGCTGCGTCCAGGTCACCCCGTCCAAGGACGTGTAGCTGCTGAACGTGCTCCCACTCCGGCTCACCTTCACCCAGTACGGCAACGTCGCACTCACCCCGCCCCCAAGAACCGTGCTCCCTCCCGTGCTCGTCCGCACTTCCGAATAAATCGTCCCGTAGCCCACCCAGTCCACCGTCCCCGCATTCGTCGCCCCCGCATTCAGCGTCTCCCGGATCATCACCCCGGGGGATGCATACCCCGATCCCCCCTGCACGCTCACCAGCCGCGCCACCATCGTCCCGTCTCCCGTCAGCGGTTGATACACGTAATGAAAAGCATCCGCCGTGCCGTATATCTGTGTACCCGCGCCCTTCACCGTGTACACCCCGTTCGCGTAACTCGCGCTCCCCACCACTCCCACCGACCCCACATCCTGATCCAGCCAAGAACTCGGCAATGGCTGCGCGGTCACCGTGAACTCCACCGGGTTGCTGTCGTTCATCCCCGGCGCTACCGACACCCCTAACGGCCCCGTGGTCGCTCCCACCGGGATCGTCATGCTGATCGACGTGCCGCTCCACGTGTTGATCGGCACCGCCACCCCGTTCAGCCGCACCACGCTGTTCCCTTGCGACGCCCCAAACCCCGTCCCCGAAATCACTACCGCACTCCCGACTGACCCCGTCGTCGCCGATACGCCGCTAATCACCGGTGCCGGCGCGGAAGCCGAACTCACCGATACATTGTCAAAAGTCGCGGTGGCCAGTGCCGAAGCGCTCCCGCTGTTCACCGCCAAACCCACGTACACATTCTGCCCCATGCTGATCGTCTGACTCGTCCCCCGCTGCGTCCAGGTCACCCCGTCCAAGGAAGTGTAGCTGCTGAACGTGCTCCCACTCCGGCTCACCTTCACCCAGTACGGCAACGTCGTACTCACCCCGCCCCCAAGAACCGTGCTCCCTCCCGTGCTCGTCCGCACTTCCGAATAAATCGTCCCCCGATCCCCCCTGCACGCTCACCAGCCGCGCCACCATCGTCCCGTCTCCCGTCAGCGGTTGATACACGAAATGAAAAGCATCCGCCGTGCCGTAAATCTGCGCACCGGATCCCGAGACTGTAAACACATCATTCGCGTAACCTGCGCTCCCCGCCACACCTGTCGAGCCGATATCCCCGTCGGTCCAAACCGAAGGAAGGGTTGGAACGGTCCGAACAGTAAGGCTGATCGAGGTAGCTTTGGTCAAGCTGCCGGAGGTGCCGGTGATGGTTACCGTGACCGTGCCGGTCGTCGCGGTGCTGTTGGCCGTCAGCGTCAACGTGCTCGTGCTCGTTGTGCTGTTGGGGTTGAACGACGCCGTCACGCCGCTGGGCAGTCCGGACGCCGACAAACTGACGGTGCCATTGAAACTGTTCTGCGGCGTGATCGTAATCGTGCTCGTGCCGCTCGCTCCCTGCACCATCGTCAAGCTATTTGGGGAGGCGGAGAGAGCGTAGTTCCCCTGAGGGTTCACGGCGAGAGAAACCGTCGTGGTGTTCGTCAAGCTGCCGGAAGTGCCGCTGATGGTCACCGTGACCGTGCCGATAGTGGCCGTGCTGCTGGCCGTCAGCGTCAGCGTGCTCGTGCTCATTGTGCTGTTGGGGCTGAACGACGCCGTCACCCCGCCGGGAAGACCGGATGCCGACAAGCCAACGCTGTCACTGAAACCGTTCTGCGGAGTGACTGTGATGGCAGTCGAGCCAGAGGCGCCTTGGAGGATGGTCAAGCTGTTGGGAGATGCGGAAACGGTGTAGTTCGGCGGAGCGCTCACGGTAAGGGAAAGGGTCGTCCTATTCGACAAGTTGCCGTTGGTGCCCGCGACGGTTACCGTGACCGTGCCTGTCGCCGCCGTGCTGCTGGCGGTCAGCGTCAAGGTGCTCGTGCTCGCTGTGCTGCTGGGGTTGAACGACGCCGTCACGCCGCTGGGCAGACCGGACGCCGACAAGCCGACGATGCCGTTGAAACCGTTCTGTGGCGTGACCGTGATGGTGCTCGTGCCGCTCGCTCCCTGCACCATCGTCAAGCTATTTGGGGAGGCGGAGAGAGCGTAGTTCCCCTGAGGGTTCACGGCGAGAGAAACCGTCGTGGTGTTCGTCAAGCTGCCGGAAGTGCCGCTGATGGTCACCGTGACCGTGCCGATAGTGGCCGTGCTGCTGGCCGTCAGCGTCAGCGTGCTCGTGCTCATTGTGCTGTTGGGGCTGAACGACGCCGTCACCCCGCCGGGAAGACCGGATGCCGACAAGCCAACGCTGTCACTGAAACCGTTCTGCGGAGTGACTGTGATGGCAGTCGAGCCAGAGGCGCCTTGGAGGATGGTCAAGCTAGTGGGAGATGCCGAGAGGGTGAAGCTAGGTTGTGGGGAAGACGAGGACCAGTTATTGACCAAGTTGGCGGCGTTGACCGTTCCGATGCCCGTGGCAAAGTCCCAGCCGGTGTTGGTGCCGTAGGCTGGGAGGAAGGCGGTGTTGGAGGTAGAGAGGACGCCTACTGTCCCGCCACCCAGATAGCAGTTGGGGCCGGCGCAGTCCACGTCCATATCGCCGAGGGTCACATCATAGAAAATGCAAGTGCTGGCCGTAGATGTGCCGTTCGATGAGTTGCAGGAGCTATTGCCGACCGAGCCATATTCGGCGGCGGCAAGCTGGTAATAGACCGGGGCGGGATTGCCCTGGGGCCCGCCAGCCTTCTGGTTAATCAGCGCCTGGATGCCGGCCATGATGGGCGAGGCGAAGGAAGTACCACCCGCGCCAGACCAGGCGCTGGGATCGGAGCCACACGCAGCACCACCCTGGGCGGTGTGGGACCAGCAGAAGATGTAATAGTGGCTCCAAAGGCCATCGGCGGCAAACAACGAGACATCGGGAGTGTCGCGTACTCCGTCCTGGGGATTGCCAAGAACAGACTGCCAGGAAGGCTTGGGCCATCCAGCACAGGTACCGCTGACAACGCCGCTTGCGGAGGGCGTGCCCGTAGCGCATTGACTGGGACCGCCACCACCACCGACAGTGGTCATAAAGAAGGAGCCGTAAAACGCGTCGTTGCACAGGCTGGTTGAGCCGTACGTGGGGCTAAAGCCGAGATAGCTCGAAAGAAGCGCACCGGCGCAGGAGTCGTTCCAGGGAATCTCGGGAATGTACGAGAGGGCGGACCCAAAAGCAGAAGCGTTGCTAGAGTTCCAGTAATTGGCGTTGGTGCCGGAAAAGGTGTCGCTAAAGTCTGTGCCACCAACGGCCACGTTGTTTGGAGTAGAGGCGAACGCATTGACACCGATGCCGTGCGTGGCCTCGGAAACGCTGTTATCGCAACCGGCCGCGCCGCTATCCCCGGCGGCGACGAAAACAGAGACCCCTTCGGTGACCGCTTGCTGATAGGCCGAGTTGTAGGAAGCGTTGGCAGCAGCGCCGTTGACGGTCTCGCACTGACCGTAACTGATGCTCATAATGGCGGGAGGCGGAGTGGTGGCGTTAATCAAGTTCTGGACGGCAATCAGGCCGCCGAACGTGGTTGTGGTGTCAGCACAGGCGGCCATTTCAATGGCGGCGCTAGGTGCCGAGGCGCTGGCCCATTCTGCGTCCAGGATCGCTTCGGCGTCATTGGGAGCGACGACACCAGGAGCGCCACAGTTGTTGGAGGGCTGCGAAGAGGGCACCGGCGGATGCACCTGCATGAACGAGGCCGAGGTGTACCCAGAGAGGCCGAAGGTCGCGCGGAAGGTGCTCCAGTCGGAAGCGGTGAAGACATCAGTGTCCTCAATCAGAACAATGGTCTGGCCCTGGCCGGAAATGCCCGCGCTGAACAGCGGATTCAAATTGTAGATCTTGGCCAGGTCCGCAGGCACGACCGCATAGGCGTTACCGCCAGATGGGTCAGGGAATGTGAATTGCGCTCGAGGCTGGCGCATCTTGTGCATGGTGTGGGGTCGAAAATCGTGCAGAGAAACCACGCCAGAAACGACAGGAGCGAGTGCGGCGGGAATGCGCGGGTCGCTCATGTTGGCAATGTGGCTCTCCCGTCTTACCTGGAGATGATGGATTTCAGTTTGGAAGGCCCGGCGAACCTGACCGGCGGTGCCGGAAAAATCAATGAGCATTCCGCTGGGATAGACGACATTGACCTGGAAGCCGTGAGACTGGAGCCAGGCGGTGACGGCGTCAAGGTCTGGCTGGGCGAGTCCGAAACGGTCGCCAAATTCCTGCGCGGTGATCCAATGATGAAAATTGGGCGAGCCTTTGGTGTGAAGCTCGTCGATGAATAGCTGGAGGACCTGCTCCTGTGCGGGAGAGCGCTTGAGCTGGAGCAGCATATGCTCCAGCAAGAAGCTGTCAGGGACGGCACCGCGATCATTTGCGAGACTGGCTTCGGGGCGCAGGTTGCCTGCGAGCACGGCCCGATTTGCGTCGTCGATAGCCTGGGTAATTCGTGGACGAGAGCGGTGCCCGGATTCGACTTGCGCGGTCACGGAAGGCACGTTCAGGAAAAGGGCGGCGACAACGACCCAAGCGGTGGCGAATCCCAATTTTCGGAACATCGATCCCTTCCTTAAAGCGAGAACCTACTTGTGCGTAAAGGTAGGAGTTTCAGCGGGTTAGCTGATAGGGGCAACCGGTGACCTATCATAGCTGAGGGACTCCTGTCGGGACGAATTCTCTCTTAATTCGGACACACAGAGCGAACTGACCAACCAGGGAGCAAACTGATAGCCATTTAATACCGGAATTGAACGCAAAAAACAATGACCGGAGGGACAGTTTTGGGGCAGCAGGCTGACCGGTCCAGAACGCGAGTAGTCTGGACTGGCGGGGACTAGTACGCCTAGCTGCTAACGTTTCGATCGCTCAGGGTAGACCGAAGGCGAAGAGGGTACTGCCTGCGGCGATGGCGAGGTATTGCCTCCCATTGATCGCATAGGTTATGGGAGAAGCGTAAACGGAAGCGCCGCACTGGAAGTGCCAGAGCACTTTGCCAGAGGCTGCGTCCAGTGCCATGAAGTTGCCCTCGGCGTCCCCGGTAAAGACAAGTCCGCCAGCCGTGGAAAGCACACCCGACCAAGATGGGGAAAGGTGCCTGAGTTCCCACCTGATCTGGCTCGTCGCCGGATCAATGGCACGGAGCGCACCCCAGAACGGCTGGGCATCATCGTTCGGGAAATACGCGCTGCCGTAAAAGGCGTGGCCCGCTTCGTAGGGCTGTGGGGCGGTGCTGAAAATGTCGCACTGCTCGCGCGCAGAGACGTAGAAAAGCTTGGTTTGCGGATCATAGGTGGGGGACATCCAGTTGGTCGCGCCAATCGCGCCGGGGCACACGGGTACTCCTGTCAGAGTGGGCGAAGCTTCCTTGCGCGCGACGGGAACGCCATTCGCGTCTTTTGAATCGCTCCAGGTCACCTTGCCGTAGGGAGTGGCGGAGAGCAGCTTGCCGCTGCTGCGGTCGATCACGTAGAAAAAACCGTTGCGATTCGCCTGGACGATGCGATGACGGTCGCTTTGGTCGACCAGCACGGGCACCTGAGTGGCGTCGTAATCATGTTCGTCGTGTTTGGTGAATTGGAAATGCCACTTGAGCTTGCCAGTGTCGGGGTCAAGCGCAAGGAGGCAATTGCTGTAGAGATTGTCGCCTGCGCGCCCTTCACCGCGATTCGAAGGAGACGGGTTGCCGGTGGTCCAGAAGGCTGTGTTCGTGACGGGATCGTAGGTGCCGGTGATCCACGCAGGAGCGCCGCCAATTTTCCAAGAGTCGCCTTCCCAGGTGTCGTGGCCGGGCTCACCCGGGCCCGGGATGGTGTAGAAGCGCCATTTGCGCTGGCCGGTCGAGCCTTCATAGGCGTCAATAAAACCGCGAATGCCGTATTCCCCACCGGAGACTCCGATGATTACCAGATTCTTGATGACGAGAGGTGCGAGCGTGATGCTGTAGCCCTTGGCGTACTCAGCCGTGCTGACGTCCCAGACGACGTTGCCGGTCTTCGAGTCGAGCGCGATGACGTGAGCGTCCAGCGTTCCCATAAAGAGTTTGTCGCCAAGAATGGCCAACCCGCGATTAACGCGACCACAGCAGGGGTGAATATCGGGGGGCAGAGCGCGTTGATATTGCCAGATGGGACGCCCCGAGCGGGCATCCAGTGCGAACGCGCGATCATCAGCGCCAGTGCCATAGAGGATGCCGTCTACGACGAGAGAAGTGGCTTCGAATTTTCCGCCAGCCATCGTCTGATAGGCCCATTGGGGAACGAGCGAGGCAGCGTTCGCGGTATTGATCTGATCGAGCGTGCTGTATCGGCGGCCAGCATAGTCGCCGGAATACATCAGCCAATTCTGCGGGTCCTTGGCGGAATCCAGCAGCCTCTGAGGCGTGACTTGGGCTGAGGCAAGGGGCGCCAGGCCGCTGGAAACCAGCAGAACCACCCAGGACAGCCTGACTGGCGACTTCACGCGTGCGCATTTCATTGGGCACCTACCGCTTGCAGATAGGCGACAAGGTCCTGTAGATCCTTGTCACTGAGGGTTTTCTGATCGTAGGCGGGCATGAGCGATTCGCGGCGCTTTTCGAAGGAGCGCAGCTTGTCTTTCTCAAATAAGTGCAGTTGCTCGCGGGTGTCAAGCATTTGCACGGTGAATTGGTCTTCATTCAAAAGAACGCCCGTGAACTTTGTGCCGTCAGCGGTTACGACCGATACGCTTTCATACTCCTGCGGAAATTCTTTCATGGCTTCAAAGATGCCTTGCGCCAGGCGCCGGCTGGGATTGCGCAGCGAGTCAACGAGATACTCTGTGGAGCGAGACGATCCCGCCGTGGTGAGGTCGGGTCCGAGGCGGCCTCCCTTACCCTGAATCATGTGGCAAGTGGAGCAAGCGGCCGAACCATAGAAAAGTTCTTTGCCGTGCTCGGCATTTCCGAGCGGCTGGGCCGGGGCTTTTACCTGCACGCTGCGGAGATAGGTGACCACTTGCCAGATCTCATCGTCGGTCATGCCCACGCCGATTCCGCCGTTGGTGGCGGCGGGCATGGCCGTGCCGGGAATCCCGTCATGAATGTTGTGGAACATTTCAACGTCGGAGTTGCCGTGGCGCTTTTTCGCGCGTGTCAAGTCCGGACCACGGCCTCCCCCGCGCGCGCCGAGGCCATGGCAGAAGGCGCAGTTCAAACGAAACTGATATTCACCGAGCTTCGCGACTTTCGCGTCCCCGGCAAAGGGATTCTTTTCCTGGGCTTCAAGGGTTCGTGTGCCTGCGAAAAGAGAAATCAGACCGGCGCAGAAGAATGTTGTTGCCGCGTGCCTTCGGAAAAGTCGAGTGAAAACCTTTGAAACTCTGCAATTCCATCTACTCATGGGACTTGCAAACTCCTTCGGTTGGAGATGTCGGGTCCAAAGGCGACCGCGCTTCACTATCGCGACGAATTCACAGACTACGGCAACTATACCACCCGTTTTCTGCAAGAAAGAGTCGGACATCGGGCTTCCTCCGGCTATTGGAGGGGCGAAGAGAAGTTCCCATTGACGGCGCGGAATCCCGGGTCTCGCTTGGCGTCAAATCGCAGGCTGGCGCGATCCACTATCTTGCCATGGAGAATCACTGTTTCGATTTTGCGCGTGTCGCTGATTCGCTCCGCAGGATTCCCAGCAACGATCAAAACGTTTGCTGATCGGCCGGATTGCAAGCTTCCCCATTCTTCCTCAGCCTGCATAATGCGGGCGCCGTTGTAGGTTGCGGTACGGATAGCTTCCAGAGGCGTCATGCCGGCCGCGATCAGCAATTCCAGTTCATGGTGAATGGCCTCCCCTTGAAAAACGCCCGGATAGGGAGCATCGGTACCAGCCGCCAGCAAAACGCCAGCATCCAACAGCTTCTTGACGTTGCGCTTCATTTCGTCGAAGCCAGCGACCGAATTCTGCACGTCGCTTTTTTCGACTTCACTCAGAGTTCGAGTGGCTTCGGCGCGCAATTCCGTAAGGAACCATGGAGGGGTGGTATCGGCGATGAGTGGTTCGTCGAGAAACTTCAGGTCGGCGAGCCTTCGGCGGCCAGAATACTCTTCCACCGTAAGCGTGGTGATGACGAAGAGGCCGTGGTCGTGAATGATTTGAAGGTCGTCTGCGGGCATCTTGCGTGTCGGCGCGTGAGCAAAGCCGTCAATCCCGGTTTGCACCAGGTCCGGGGAGCCGTTGCGGTCCCACTGATCAATGACCACGCGGATCTTTTCCTTGTGCGCCTCAGTCACGAGGCGGCGAAGCACGCGGTCGGAGAGATTGGCGTATCCCTTGATCAGATCCACGCCGGCGCGTTTGTCGCGCAGTACCAACTCGGGGATCTGCGCTCGAGACGACAGCGTATAGGCCAAGTCCGGCCAGGCCGGATCGGCCGCGTCAATCATCGCGCCAGTGCAATAAATTCGTGGGCTAAGCAAGTGGCCGCTCGCAGCCTCCTGCCTCAACTGCAGAATCCAAGGTTGGTAGTCACCGGTATCCAGCACCGTGGTGATCCCAGCATAAAGCATGGCGTTCAGATACCGCTGATACCCGAGCAGATCCATGCTGATGCCGTCCCAACCTCCCTGAAGGTGAACGTGCATGTCTGCCAGGCCTGGCATGACGGTTTTGCCCTTGGCCTCGATGAGCTGTGCGCCGCGCGGAACGGGAGCAGCGTTAGCCGGCCCTGCATACACGATTTTGTTCCCCTCGAGAATCAGTACTGCGTCTTCGACAGGCGGTCTACCAAGGCCGTCAATCAACCTCGCATGTAGAATGGCGATCGGTCTCTCTTGGGCTGGCATGCTTTGCGTAAAACAAAGCACGGCGATCCCCGTCACAATCAGAAAGCGCTTGCGTCGTTTCATGACTTCTCCCGCATGGCTCCAGTAAATCGCGCGGTACCAAAACGGTGCAACCGCGCGCTTCATCATATACAATCCCGCCGATGATGCTCCAAGGAAACCCATGACCGAAGCGGCGGCCGAGTTAGCTTAGTGTTGGGCGAGAAGTCGAAGCAGTTTGCGGTTTTTCTCTGTGGACTGCCGGAAGTGCCCCACAACCTCCGACCGGACTGTCATTTGGGAAGGAACAACAACTTCCAGATAGTGCTCAAGCGCTTTTTCAAGAAGGAAGCGCCTTGAATGGCCTTTCTGCTGGGCAACCTTTGAGAACTTTGCGTAGAGCTTGGCGTCTATTCCAAATGGACGTTCCTGGTTTTTGCTCGAATCATCATTTGCCTCTCATATTTGAGTTTATATCGCCCCTGCGTTGCTCAGCTAGAATTCGCTAGAAATCGCTTCCGCCCTCAGCCAGGATGCCGGACCCCAATGAAGCTTCCGCTGCGCCTCGCGAAATTGGCATTCTGCAACTCCATCCGATAAAATCGCTCTTCAGTTCACACCGTATCAGCCGAAGCGAATTGAGGACTCGGAATGACACAGACGACTTCAGCCAATGAAAGAATGAACCGCTCTCTGGACTCGGTGGATGCGCAAATCGCGGATCTGCTGCGTGCGGAAGCGCGACGCCAGGCCACGGGGCTCGAATTGATTCCTTCCGAGAATCTCGTCTCGGAAGCGGTGCTCGAGGCCATGGGCTCGATCTTCACCAACAAGTATGCGGAGGGGTACCCGGGAAAGCGCTATTACGGCGGCTGCGAATACGCGGACAAGGTCGAGCAACTGGCCATCGATCGTGCGAAAGAATTGTTTGGCGCGGAACATGCCAACGTGCAGGCGCACTCGGGCACGTCTGCCAATGTGGCGGTGTACATGTCCGTGTTGCAGCCGGGCGACACCGTGCTTGGTATGAACCTGGCGCATGGCGGGCATCTCACTCACGGCCACCCGCTGAATTTTTCGGGCAGAATGTACAAGTTTATGGCTTACGGCGTGCGCAAAGAAGACGAGCGTATCGATTACGACGAAATCGAAAGGCTGGCGCACGAGCACAACCCAAAAATGATCGTGGCGGGGGCGAGCGCCTATTCGCGGATCATCGATTTCGAGCGTATGGGCAAAACGGCAAAGGCCGTTGGTGCCATTTTCTTTGTGGACATGGCGCATGTCGCGGGACTCGTGGCCGCGGGCCTGCATCCAAGCCCGGTGCCACATGCAGACATCGTTTCAACCACGACGCACAAGACCTTGCGCGGGCCACGCGCCGGAATGGTTCTTTGCAAAGCCGCGTTTGCCAAGGAATTGGACAGGCTGACCTTCCCAGGAACGCAGGGCGGGCCGCTGGTGCATACCATTGCCGCAAAGGCAGTCTGCCTGAAAGAAGCAATGGAACCCTCCTTCAAGGAATACCAAAAACAGGTGGTGGCAAACACGAAGGCGATGGCAGCAGCCCTGGCCAAGCGCGGATTCCGGATTGTTACCGGCGGCACCGACAATCACCTGTTTCTGATTGAGCTTCACTCGCGCGGAATCACCGGATCGGACGCTGAGAAAGCTCTGGATCGCGCGGGCATCACGGTGAACAAGAATGCGATTCCCTTCGACCCCCTGCCGCCGATGAAAGCCGGCGGCATCCGCCTGGGGAGCCCTTCGGTCACCACGCGCGGGATGCGCGAACCGGAAATGGAGCAGGTCGGAGGCTGGATCGCCGACATCCTAACCAGTCTTGGGAACGCGGAAGTCGAACAGCGCGTGCGCAAACAAGTGGCAGAGCTTGCCGCAAGATTCCCGATCTATGAGGCTCAGCTGCGAGGCGGCAAAGCGCATATGGAGCACGCGCGCGCTTAGTGGGCCGGTTCAGACTTCTCACGCGACATGGATGTCTTCAAGGCAACCGCTGATTTCGAACAATGGCTGGCAAAGCTTGACATGGGCTGGTAAACCGCCAACATGCACTTCGGGAGCGCGAAGGCCATCGCTAAGGTGAAGCGGGATTTGGCCTCGCGCAGGGGGCGCTGGCTACACAAAGCCGCAAAAGCCATGTTCAAGGCCACCCTCAGGGACTGGAAAAAATGGCGGGATAACTGGAAAAGTAAGATAAAAAAGAGGGAAGATTAACGCCCCTCTCGAACCGAATCCGCGCACGCTTCCCCTTTCCACCCTCGACACTGCGAGGCGGAGTAACCTCCGGGGACCAACCTGTCCTCATTCTTCGCCTTGCTCCGTGAGTGCCGCTGAACCAAGACTGTCCTCCAGTGCAGTAGATTCCTGATGAGAGTGCGAGTAGCGTAAAAAGGGACTGGGATGGGAACATTTCTCGCGACCGCCTTGCTCGACTGTCCCGCTCACCACCTGGCTGAGCGGAACTCTCATGATTCACAAAAGTGCTCCGCAACTCATGGCCGCCCGGATTCCTCGCGTGCCATCCGGGAAAGGCCCCCCTTCCAGCGAATCTTATTCTCCTGCAACCCCGACCCAGCAGGGTGGACGAGGTGAGTCAATGATGGATACGGAAGCCTTCCGTGAGTTCAAAACCGGATTGACTTTTCTGCGAGACAATTACGCCCAAAAGGCCCTGCCGCACATGCGGCGCGCGGTAGACCTGGACAAGAATAATCCTTACTATATGTCGTACCTGGGTGTGGTCCTGGCGCGCTCCGAACAAAAGTGGGGCGAAGCGGAAAGACTGTGCGACTCCGCAGTTCGAATGAAGAGAAATCAGGCCCAACTTTATCTGAATTTGGCGGAGGTCTATGCCACCGCGGGGCGACGCGACGAGGCCGTGGAAGCGTTGCAGTCGGGGCTGAAATTTGCGCGCCGTGATGTGCGGCTGACCATCGCGATGAATAAGCTCACGCGGCGGCGATCTCCAGTGCTCAACTTCTTGGGGCGCAAACATCCGCTAAACCGGCAACTCGGAATCTTGCGGCACCGCACCTTACAGATCTTCGCGCGAGAAGCTTAGATCGATCTCTCCACCCCCAAACACAAGAACGGGCGTCCCGATCGCTTGGGGCGCCCGTTTTTGGGTTTATTCGATGCTTTCAGTCGGCCAGCGGCACATTTAACTTAACGAGGAATGGCACCGCCAAAGTTGTAGGAGTGCTGAATTCCCATCTCCATGAGGATTTTGATCCCGATGCCGAACATACCCGTTGGCAGAAGGTCCCTGCGGACGACTTCTGCAAGGTACTCGCGATTCATGGACGCAGGATCGTTCGAATACGGCATGGTAATGAAGAGCCGCATTCCCACTTCATAGCCGGATTCACTGGACTGAAAAAAGACACCGGATCGGGAGACGCTCACCGAACCGCGCAGGTCTTCGAAGTGTTCTTTGTTGGGGTCCGAGGGGCGGATGCGCATAAGTTGCGTAATTTTGCAGCGGCGCTTGCCGCGGCGCTCCGTAGGAGCGTGAGGCTGTCTGGGGGAAGCTCCAGTTGGGGATTTCTTGGTCATCAGTTCTTGCTGGGTCGCCATGGGTAAACCGTCTTCCCGGAAAGATACCGCTAACTATCCGAGAAGAGTGTATTCCGCGAGCGACACTAAACCTATAGCGAACAGGTACCCGTAAGACAGTCCGGTGTTCGAAAGAAATGGTAGTACGGAAGTACTAGAAAAGGAACAGAGAAGATGAGGAAAGGAAGGAGATACATTTCTGAAAGTGAAGAAGAAAAGATGAAATGGTCCCAAAATGGAGTACCAGAAGAGGGTGAGTACCAAAGCGAGACTCCCGAGTAAGTGAAACAGCCCCTAACGAAAAGCTAAGACATTCTCCGGCGAAGGGTTACGGAAAAATTGAGAGAAGGTGGCGAGCTCCGTGGCGGCTGCGAAATTGCTGAGAGGGACAAGCTGCAGGATTGTAGCAGAAGCAATCTGGGGGGCCGCATGACACCACACCAGCAGGAATGTTCACGCGCAGAGGGTCTTCGATCATGAGCACTGCAATAAGGCGGAGTTTGCAAGTCAGTGAGCCCGTACGGAATCGAGTGAATTCGAACGGCGCTCGCCAGGCGAATAGCACAGCGGGGGAAAACGCGTCTCGAGAAAGCAGCGGATTGCCCAGAGCGTTGAAACCGCGTGTATTTGTGTCCGCCGAGAACCGGCTTCTGAAAGAAGCCCTCTCGCGGATGTTGATAAAGAGTGGGGAGATCGAAGTCATCGGAACGGAAGCCGCGGAGCCGTTTCAAACAGAAGACTTGCTCCGGGAAAAGGTGGACATTCTGCTGTTGTCCTCGAGGGGAAGCCGGGACGAAGATTTGGCAGCGATTCGCACGGTACGGTCCGCGGCACCTCAAGTGTTGATTCTGTTGATCGATGTGGCAGGGGATGAAACGGATTTCCTGCAGTGCATAAGAGCGGGAGTTCGAGGATACCTTCCACGGGATGCTTCATCGGAAGACGTGGTGGAGTCGGTGAGAGCGGTGCAAGCTGGCAAAGGTGTCTGCCCTGGGACACTTTGCGCGGCGCTGTTCCGGTATTTCGAGCGGGAGGCAACCTCTTTTCCCTCCGCGAGCATGCGTCAGCGGCTGGGCTTAACGCGGCGCGAACAACAATTGATTCCGCTGATTGCGGAAGGACTCACCAACAAAGAAATCGCCAATCGCTTCTGCCTCTCGGAGCAGACCGTGAAAAATCACCTCTATCGTATGAAGCAGAAGATCGGCGCGGAAGACCGTCTGGGAATCGTGCAAGTGTGCCGGACACAGGGATTCATGATTTAGGCGCCCGTGGTCTCATTTCATTCAGCATAAAAAATCGCTTATAAACCAGTTGATCATCCCCGTGGCGTGTGCCATAAGATTCAGAGTCGCCCGACTGTTACAAGAAATGTGCTTCATTATTGCCGAATTCACTCCTCAATATAGCGGCTGACCTGCCCGGCGATGGGCGGCGAGGAATTGCTCATCGCAATTACTCTGAGCCCGGAGTCCAAATAACCGCGCAGATCCCAGTTCATGCCGGGCGCGCCGCCGTGGCCAACGACGCATCTGCGAAACATCTCCGATGCCCCAAACGGGGATGACTTGAGCAGCCGGCTTGTGCGATTCTTTCTCTTCTCTTGTACAGAGGAAGAAGACGATGCTCAAAAAATTCAAAGACCTGACGGAAAAAGAGATTCTGGCTATCGCGATCGGCGCGGAAGAAGAAGACGGCCGAATTTACGGGGAGTTTGCCGATGCTCTTCGGGACGAGTATCCCTCCACCGCACTAATGTTCGAGGACATGCGGCAGGAAGAGGCCGTGCACCGCGACCGGTTGATTGCCATGTTCCGGCAGCGGTTCGGCGAGCACATTCCCCTGATCCGCCGGGAAAACGTGAAGGGATTCCTCGAGAGGAGGCCGGTTTGGCTGATCCGGCCTTTGGGCGTGAAGATGGCGAGAAAGCAGGCCGAAGTGATGGAGCTGGAAGCCGAGCGTTTTTATCATAAAGCGGCCAGCCGGACGAGTGACGCATCAACGCGGGAATTGCTGAATCAGCTTGCGGACGAGGAAAGGAAGCACACGCGGACGGCCGGCGAGCTGGAAGAAAAACATCTGACCACGAGTGCGAAAGCCGCTGAAGAGGCTTCGCAAAAGAAGCTGTTCCTTCTGCAGGTAGTGCAGCCGGGGCTAGCGGGTCTGATGGACGGTTCGGTTTCGACGCTGGCGCCGTTGTTTGCTGCGGCGTTCGCCACAAAACATAGTGGTGCCGCGTTCCTCGTGGGGCTGGCGGCTTCCATTGGTGCGGGAATTTCGATGGCGTTCTCCGAAGGGCTTTCCGACGACGGTTCACTGACAGGACGCGGGTCGCCATGGCTTCGGGGGATGGTGACAGGGCTGATGACGACAGCAGGAGGAATCGGGCACACGCTGCCGTTCCTCATCCCCAGTTTTCATGTGGCAACGCTGGTCGCGGTGATTGTAGTGACAGTGGAGCTCGGGGTGATCAGCTACGTGCGGCACAGATACATGGACACGCCGTTCCTGCAAGCGACGTTTCAGGTGGTCGTAGGAGGTGTCCTCGTTTTTCTTACAGGCTGGTTGATCGGCAGCGCATAAAAGAAGAGCTTTCAGTCAGAGTGCGCGGGGGAGGGAGTCTGCATGGGCAGAGAACCGTGGGCGCGCTTGCCCTGAATCCAAGATTGCAAGCGGTCCATGTAGATGTAAACGACCGGCGTGGTGAAGAGCGTAAGCATCTGGCTCAGGATGAGGCCGCCCACGATGGTGATGCCGAGGGGGCGGCGCAGTTCGGAGCCCACGCCGGTGCCGAGCGCCAAGGGCATGGCTCCGAGGAGCGCTGCCATGGTGGTCATCAAAATAGGCCGGAAACGCAGCAGGCAGGCCTTATAAATCGCTTCCACCGGTGGTTTTTGTTCTTCCCTTTCCACCTGAACGGCGAAATCAATCATAAGAATTGCGTTTTTTTTGACGATGCCGATGAGGAGGATGACGCCGATCATGGCGATAATGCTGAGATCCAGCCCGACTAATCGGACCGCAAGAATGGCACCAATACCGGCAGGGAAAATGGTCGAAATAATTGTGATCGGATGGATGTAGCTCTCATAGAGAATGCCAAGGACGATGTAGACAGTGAGAACAGCTGTGATGAGCAACACCCACTGACCAGCTTTGGCATCCTGGAACGCCTGGGCGGTGCCCTGGAAGGTGGTGTGAACAGTACTCGGAACGCCTAGTTCGCGGCCTGCAGCCTCAATGTGCTTAACCGCGGGATCGAGTGACGCCCCCGGAGCAAGATTGAAGGAGAGGGTAATCGCCGGGAAAATGCCCTGGTGATTGACGGAAAGCGCTGTATTCGACGGCTCGTAATGAGCGAAGGCGCTCAGTGGAACAAGCTTGCTCGACTTGGAAGGAACGTAGATGGATTTCAGCGCCTCCGGAGATGGCTGAAATTCCGGTGCAACTTCGAGAACCACGTGGTACTGATTCAAGCCCTTGTAGATGTTGGAGACCTGCCGCTGGCCGAAAGCGTCGCCCAAAGTGTTGTCGATATCTTGAACGGCAACGCCGAGGCGCGAAGCCGTGTCGCGATCGATGACCAGCATGCTCTGAAGACCTTTCAATTGCTGGTCGGAATTGACATCGCGCAGCTCGGGAATCCTGCTGAGACGCTGCTGCAGGATGGGCGCCCAATGCGTCAGGTCGGAGAGGTTGTCCGCCTGCAATGTGTATTGGTACTGCGCGCCACCCATGCGCCCGCCCACGCTGAGGTCCTGAACCGCCTGGAGATATAACGCCGCGCCGGGAATTTTCGCGGTCTTGGCGCGGATACGCGCGATGACTTGATCGACGCTGATTTTGCGCTCGCTGAGCGGCTTGAGCTGGCCAAACATCCGGGCCGTGCTGCCACCGCTTCCGCCGCCGGTGAAGGAAGTGACGGAGTCAACCGCGGGGTCGTGCAAGACGATATCGGTAAATTCACGCATCTTCTGCGACATGGCCGTGAAGGAAAGGTCCTGATCGCCTTGGATCAGGCCCATGAAGCGGCCAGTATCCTGCTGCGGGAAGAAGCCCTTGGGAGTTTTGACGAAGAGATAGACGTTCAAACACACTGTGCCAACCGTCACCAGCAGGATGAGGAATTGATGGCGGAGAACCCAGCGCAGAGAAACATCGTAGGTCCGGAGCAGGCGATTAAACGCATTTTCCGAAAAGCGATAGAGGCGATTGTGCTGGCCAGCCTTGGGCCGAAGGAAGCGCGCGCACATCATGGGCGTAGTAGTAAGCGAAATCAGAAGAGAAACGCCGATGGCCGCGCTAAGCACCACCGCGAACTCGCGGAAGAGCCGCCCGACAACCCCGCCCATCATCAGAATGGGGATAAATACGGCAACGAGCGAAGTGCTCATCGAGAGAACAGTAAATCCGATTTCGCTCGCGCCTTTCATCGTAGCCTCGAAAGGTTGCATGCCATTTTCGATATGGCGCGCAATGTTTTCGATGACCACAATGGCATCGTCAACCACGAATCCGGTGGAGATGGTGAGGGCCATGAGGGAAAGGTTGTCCAGGCTGTAGTGGCAGAGGTACATCACGCCGAACGTGCCGATGAGAGAAAGCGGAACGGCAACGCTGGGGATGATGGTGGCCCAGACGTTTCGCAGGAACGCGAAAACCACAAAAATTACCAGCGTGATGGAAATCATGAGCGCGATTTCGACGTCGTGGACGGAAGCGCGAATGGTCGTGGTACGGTCAATGGCCACAGTGAGATGCAGCGACGGAGAAATCGAGGCACGTAGAAAAGGAAGGAGGGCAGTGACGCGGTCGACGGTCTCAATCATGTTGGCGCCAGGCTGGCGGAAGATAGCCATGAGGACGCCACGCTTACCGCCGAAGAGGCCCAGATTGCGCGTATCTTCCACGGAGTCGACGACTTTCGCGATGTCGCGAAGCCGGACCGGAGCGCCCTGATGACCCGCAACAATCAAAGGATCGTATTCGTAAGCCTTGAAGAGCTGATCCGTGTCAGAAATGGCCCAAGTTTGCCTGGAATCTGAGAGCGCGCCCTTGGCAAGATTGGCGTTGGCGGACTGCAGCGACTTGCGAATTTGCTCGAGACTGATTCCGTAACTATTAAGCTGATTCGGATTGACTTCCACGCGCACCGCAGGGCGCGAGCTGCCCCAAGTGAAAACCTGTCCCACACCTTCGACTTGCGCCAGCTTCTGAGCCAGGATGGAATCGGCGGCGTCATAAATCTGCGCCGGTGGAATGTTGTCCGAGGTCAGTGCCAGCAGCAGAATCGGAGAGTCGGCAGGATTGACCTTGCGGTAGGTAGGTTGGCTCGGAATATCCGCAGGAAGCTGGCTACGGGCAGCGTTGATGGCCGCCTGAACATCGCGGGCGGCCGCGTTGATGTCGCGATTGAGATCGAATTGCAGGGTGATGCCCGTGGAGCCGAGGCCGCTCGAAGACGTCATCTGCGTGACTCCGGCAATGCGGCCGAACTGGCGCTCGAGAGGTGTAGCGACCGCCGAGGCCATGGTTTCCGGACTAGCACCCGGCAGACCGGCGCCAACACCGATGGTCGGGAAATCCACCTGTGGAAGCGGTGCGACGGGCAGAAAGCGGAAAGCCACGACCCCGGAAAGAAAAATCGCGATGGTAATCAGCGACGTGGCAACGGGCCGTCGAATGAAGGGCGCCGAGAAATTGGAAGAGAAGTGCTCCATCTAGTCTCTAGTCTCCGTGCGCGGGCTCCTCGACCGAACTGCCAATGTGAATCTGGAAGCGCCGCCCGAGCCAATCGAAGGCAAGATAGACCACCGGAGTGGTGTAAAGGGTAAGCAACTGGCTCAGAACCAAGCCTCCCACGATGGTGATGCCCAGCGGGCGGCGCAACTCCGAACCAACACCGGTGCCGAGCGCGAGCGGCAAACCGCCCAGCAAAGCGGCCATCGTGGTCATCATGATGGGCCGGAAGCGGAGCAGGCAAGCTTCGTAGATGGCGTCGAGGGGTTCCTTGCCTTCCTTGCGCTCGGCTTCGAGCGCGAAGTCAATCATCATGATGGCATTTTTCTTTACGATTCCGATGAGCAGGATAATGCCGATCAGAGCGACCACACTGAATTCCGTTCGGCAAAGGAGCAACGCCAGAATCGCGCCGACACCAGCCGAGGGAAGCGTGGAGAGAATCGTGACAGGATGAATGTAGCTTTCGTACAAAACGCCGAGCACGATGTACACCGTGACCACCGCCGCCAGGATCAGGATGGGCTCATTCGAAAGGGATCTGAGGAAGGCCGCCGCCGTCCCCTGAAACGTAGCCTGGATGCTGGGCGGCATATTCAATTCCCGCTTCGCACCGTTGATGGCGTTGACGGCATCGCCCAAGGCGGCACCGGGCGCCAAGTTGAACGAAAGAGTGACCACGGGAAATTGGCCTTGATGGTTCAGAGCGAGCGCTGTTTCACCGGGATCGAAGTGCGTGAAGGCGCTGAGCGGCACCTGAGAGCCATTCGAGGATTTGACGTAAATATTCTTCAGCGATTCGGGATCCTGCTGAAACTGCGGATCGACTTCCAGGACGACGTGATACTGATTCAGTTGCGTGAAGATGGTGGAGACCTGGCGCTGGCCGAAAGCGTCGTAAAGCGTGTTGTCGATGTCCGCCGGAAGAATGCCGAGCCGCGCTGCGGTGTCCCGATCGATGGTGAGGGAAGCGATCAAACCCTGGTTCAACTGATCGCTGGCAACATCGCGGAGTTCTGGGAGCGATTTCAGTTTGTCAATGAAGCGCGGTGTCCAGTAAGCGAGCTCCTTGGCATCCACATCTTCAAGGCTGTATTGGAATTGTGTGCGGCTGACGCGATCCTCGACCGTCAGATCCTGAACCGGCTGCAGAAAGAGCGAGATGCCGTCGACCGCGGCAAGCTGAGGTTGGAGACGGCGGATCACCTCCGAGGCGCTGATTCTGCGCTCGGCAAGCGGTTTGAGATTGATCTGGATGCGGCCATTGTTCAGGGTGGTGTTTGTGCCGTCGATGCCGATGAAAGACGAAAGACTTTCGACGGCAGGATCTTTCAATACAACATCAGCAAGAGCTTGTTGGCGTCGTGCCATAGCCGCAAAAGACACGTTCTGCGGCGCTTCCGAAACTCCCAGGATTACGCCCGTGTCCTGAACGGGAAAGAAACCTTTGGGAACGTAGATGTACAGCAGAATGGTGCCGACGAAAGTTGCCACGGTAACGATGAGCGTGGTGGTGCGGTAGCGCAGTACGAACTGCAGCGTTCGGCCGTAAAAAGCAATTACGGAATTGAAGGCACCTTCCGACTTGCGGTAGAACCAGCTCTCTTCCTCTTTCCTTTGGCGGCGGAGCAGCTTGGCGCACATCATCGGTGTGAGTGTAAGGGACACGAATGCGGAAACCAGGATGGTCACAGCCAAGGTGACGGCAAATTCACGGAAAAGCCGCCCGACGATGTCGCCCATGAACAGCAAAGGAATGAGCACGGCGATGAGCGAGACCGTGAGCGAAACAATGGTGAACCCAATCTGCTCGGAACCCTTCAACGCCGCTTGCAGCGGAGAATCGCCTTCCTCGATATAACGGCTGATGTTCTCGATCATGACGATGGCGTCGTCCACGACGAAGCCCGTCGAAATGGTGAGCGCCATCAGCGAAAGGTTATTGAGGCTGTAGCCCAGCAGATACATCACGCCAAACGTGCCGATGAGTGAAAGGGGAACCGCGACGCTGGGAATCACCGTCGCGCGAAAGCTGCGCAGAAAAAGAAAAATCACCATCACGACCAATACGATAGTGAGCACCAGCGTGAATTGCACATCTTCGACAGAAGCGCGAATCGTGGTGGTGCGGTCGGTGAGGATGTCCACCTGCACGGCTGCTGGGAGCGCTGCCTGAAGCTGCGGGAGAAGCCGTTTCACGCGATCCACCACGGCGATGATGTTCGCGCCAGGCTGCCGTTGGATGTTGAGAATAACGGCAGGATTCTGATTCGCCCAGGCTGCTTGCTTGGCATTTTCCACGCTGTCGATGACATTGGCCACGTCGCTTAGGCGAACCGGCGCGCCATTGCGGTAAGCAATGATCAGTGGGCGGTAACCGTCACTGGAAACCAGCTGATCGTTCGCACCAATGGTGTAAGCCTGATGCAGGCCATCAAAGGTTCCCTTGGCCATATCGACATTGGCCTGACCGAGCGCGACGCGCAAATCTTCAAGACTCAGGCCGTAAGAAGCCAGCGCCGTGGGATTGGCCTGGATGCGCACCGCAGGGCGCTGTCCGCCACTGATGCTGACGAGCCCCACACCGGAAAGCTGAGAAATCTTCTGCGCGAAAGTTGTGTCCGCCAGGTCCTCCACCTTGGAAAGCGGGAGCGTCTTGGAGGAAAGCGCAAGCGTCAGAATGGGAGCATCGGCGGGATTGATCTTGCTGTAGATCGGCGGATTGGGAAGACCCTGGGGCAGAAGATTGGAAGCGCCATTGATGGCAGCCTGGACCTCTTGTTCCGCGATATCGATGTTCAAATCAAGCTCGAATTGCAGTGTGATGACGGAGCACCCGAAGGAACTCGTCGAAGTCATCTGATTCAGGCCAGGAATTTGACCGAACTGCCGCTCGAGCGGGGCGGTGACAGAAGAAGCCATGACTTCCGGGCTGGCGCCGGGATAAAACGTTTGCACCTGAATCGTGGGGTAATCGACCTGCGGGAGAGCGGAAACAGGCAGCTGCCGGTAGGCCACCCAGCCGACGAGCAGGATGCCGATCATCAGCAGGGTGGTGGCGACCGGCCGCAGAATAAACGGCCGTGACGGGCTCATCGCGGAGCTCCTCCCGACTGACTGCGGGGGGATTTCGCTGCTGGAGCGCTGTTCGAGCCCTGCGGCTGGGCAGCACTTCCACGGCCGCCTCCGTTGTTCCCACCAGAGAATGTGGGGGCAACCTTGCTGCCGTCCTGCAGCTTATCCTGGCCGTCGATGACCACCACATCACCGGCACTCAAGCCTCCGCTCAAACCAATGCTGCCACCGGTGGTCTGCGCGATCGTGACCGGGCGGATTTTGACGGCGTTATCGCTGCCCACGGCATACACGTAAGAACCTTGAGGGCCGCGCTGGATAGCGGGAGCCGGAACAATGATGAGGTTGTGTTTCGTGTCGACCAGCAGGTGCACATTCACAAATTGATTCGGAAACAGAATGTTGTTCTCATTGTTGAAGACGGCTTTCAATTTGTACGTCCCCGTTGTTGGATCGATCTCGTTATCAATGGTCAGAAGCTTTCCAGTGGCAATCTTGTCGGTGTCGTCGCGGTCGTAGGCTTCGACGTTGAGTTGAACGCCGCTGCGGAGCTTGGCATTCACTTGCGGAAGCTGATCCTGGGGCAGGCTGAAAAGGACGGCGATGGGCTGAAGCTGTGTGATCACCACCAGGCCATTCGCGTCGTTAGCGTGCACGATATTTCCGGCGTCCACGAGGCGCAAGCCCACGCGGCCACTGATGGGGGCGGTAATCCGGGCATAGGTCAGTTGGAGTTTGGCATTCGCGATCTGGCTTTCGTCTGATCGGATGGCTCCATCGAACTGGCCAACGAGTGCCGTCTGCGTATCAAGCTGCTGCTGCGGGATGACACCTTCTTTAAACAGAAGCTTAAAGCGCTCGAGATTAGCTTCCGCGTCCTTCCGTTGGGCATGATCCTTGGCAAGCTGGCCCTGCGCCTGCTCGAACTGAACTTCGAAAGGGCGGGGATCAATCTGCGCGAGAAGATCGCCCTCATGGACGAATTGACCCTCTCTGAAAGCGACACTAACGAGCTGTCCATCGACGCGGCTGCGAACGGTTACAGTATTAAACGCTGTTACGGTTCCAAGCCCGTTGAAGTACACAGGAAGGTCGCCGCGTTGCGCGGTGGCAACGACCACGGGAACGACAAAATTGCCCATGCCCGGCCCTCCCCTGCCCTTACCTGCCGCTGCCGGCCCTGCAGAATTCGCCGCCTCGCTCGCAACACGTGACCCGCGGAAATACCAGACCCCAATAGCGATGGCACCAACAATGAGGACCCACAGCCACCAACGGCTCTTCGATGCTCGGGAGGCCGACGCATCGGCCACGGAGCGGATGCTGGATTCGGGTAGCTCCATGGACTTAAGTTGCCCCATTCATTTACTCCTGTATTCTGCTCGTGCATTACGATTGGGCCCGCGAGGCTGCCAAGGGCAGGAGTATCCCCGGTGCACGCCAAGGGCTGCTTCACGCGAAGACGACAGCCTACCGGAGACTTCAGCCTACTCCTAAATAAGACGCTCCCGAAGGAAGAACGGTTACGAAGCGGTTGGGCCATCCCAGGTTAAGCTGTCACGATAAGACCCGTTCAGGCACGTCATCTTTGCACGTCCGGTAGCCCGCCGCGAAAATTGCGGGATGCACAATCGCCGCGAAAACCGTAGACTATCACGGAACAACGGCCGCCTCGGAATGTCCAGCGGACATTACCAATGGCGCAGGAGAGCGTGTAAATGTTCAAAGGATTGATTCTGGGGATCGTGATTGGAGTTTTGTTGGTCGTGGGGATCGTTTTCTACTATGTCTCTTCCGGGCATACACCGGTGGCGACGTCGGCGCCTCCGTTACCCTTCGAAAAGAAACTCGCAAGTATCGGGCTTCACGCTTACCTGGATAAACTGCCACATCCCCAGCCGGGGGTGCCGACAGACGAAGCGAATCTAGTTGCCGGCGCCAAGGTCTACAAGGAGCAATGCGCCACGTGCCACGGCCTCCCGGGCGAGCCCAAGTCCGCCGTCTCGCAAGGGATGTACCCTTCGCCTCCACAACTGTTCCATGGAGTCGGCGTGACGGACGACGAACCCTGGGAATCGTATTGGAAGGTGGAAAACGGCATTCGAATGTCGGGAATGCCAGGATTCAAAGGCCAGCTCACAGAAACGCAGATTTGGCAGGTGAGCGTGCTGGTCAAGAATGCGGACAAAATTTCTGAAGCAGTGAAAAAGGAACTCTTGGCTGGCAACTCGACACCCATGTCCATGGCCATGCCGGAAATGAGCGCGACTCCAAAGAAAAAGTAGCCCTTACCCCGGCTATCCCGGAGCGAATAGGAAGCTTAGAAAGAATCAATATTTTCCCTTGACCCGATTTCATAAGTCTGGTAATATACGTTGTAGGTAGTACTGTGGAGTCTCGGAATGCGGCGGCTCTCCTGCCGCTTTTTCTATTTGGGGAGAGCCCTCGCAACCAAGTTTTGCGCAAGGAACGCCCCGTCAGGCGTTGATGGTTTGCACTATTTTGGTGCAATCTAACCCCTGTAGAATCAACACTTGCAAAAGTGTGTGAAAACAAAGGACTTTAACCACCTTTAGAATCCACACTCAACACTTACGAAAAACATAGGGGGGAGTGGCCCGTTGCCTTAAAGCCAACCGCACGGCCACTAGACAAGAATGTGGGACGACTAGTCGGCAATGAAATTCCATTTCAGTGGCAAGTGCCATTGCCGTAGTCGCTGAAGTTCTTTCCCGCCTCGGGAGCGAATCTCCAGTCATAGCCGTTCGGTTTCAGAGCTAAGCCATCCGGATTGTCTCGACTAACCTTGCGAAGTGACTCTCGGCCGCAGGTAGTAATGGATGCCGGGAGTAAAAATCAAAGAAAGGACCATGGAGCTGAGCAACCCGCCAATCACGGCGATGGCCAACGGCTTCAGCATTTCGGAACCAGAACCAATCCCGAAGGCCAGCGGTGCCATCCCGGCGACCGTGGCGATCGCCGTCATGGCGATGGGGCGTAGACGGCGGCGGCCCGCCTGAATCATGGCTTCTTCGGCTGCCAAGCCAAGTTCGCGGAAATGATGTTCAGCGTCGAGGAGTAAAATACCATTTTTCGCCACAATGCCAATGACCATGATCATGCCCATGAACGACGCCACATTGAACGTCGTCCCTGTAATGAGAAGTGCGAGGAATCCACCGAAGGTCGACAGCAACGCCGAGGCGAGAATCGCCGTCGGCGCCGAGAACGTTCGGAATTCAAACAACAAAACGGCAAAGAGCAATACCAGCGCGAGCAAGAAAACCATCAAAAGGTCCCGGAACGATTTCATTTGTTCTGCGTACGTTCCGCCATACTCCACACGGATAGACGACGGCAGATGCAGGCCGTCGACCGCTTTTTTCACTGCGGCAATGCCCGAGCCCAGATCGACTCCTTCAAAGCGTCCGGTGATTTGTACCAGCCGCTGAAGATTCTCGCGGCGAATCTCCGTCTGGCCGGGTTCCATGCTGACGGTTGCCAGAGAGCCAAGCGTCGCCGTGCGTCCCGTGGCACTCGTTAGAAGCGTGTTGCTCATTTGCTCCAATGTTGCACGACTTTGTTCCGGAAACCGCACTCGGATGGTGTAGGCACGGTCGTTCAGGACCACCGGCGTGGCGGCGGGCTCGCCCTCCAATATCGCGGAAGCATCCACCGCCACCTCTTCGGGCGTAAAGCCTGCGCGGGCGGCAACCGTGGGATTGATTTGGAACGTCGTTGCGGGGCCGCTGATGGTATTTTCGATGCCGTTGAGGACATCCACGACGCCGTGTACTTTGTCGATGGCGTCTGCCACGCGCGGCGCGGAATCTGCCAAAAGCTTTGCATCCTGGCAAAAGAGCTTGATCACAATAGGCTCGGGCTGGCTCGTCAGATCCCCGATCATGTCCTGCAAAACCTGCACGAATTCGACCTTGGTGGCGGGCTCGGTCTGTTCAATCTCCGAACGAATGTCCCCCATAATCTCGTCGATGTCCCGCTTGCGTTCGCGCTTGAGCTTGACCGTGAAATCGCCCCGATTAGCTTCCGTGACGGCCGACAGGCCCAGTTCCATGCCTGTGCGCCGCGAAGTATTTTCGACTTCGGGTTGAGACTTCACGATCTCTTCGATGTGCAGCAGAATGCGGTTGGATTCGGCGAGCGAGCTGCCGGACGGCGTCCAGTAATCGAGAATAAAACCGCCCTCGTCCATTTCCGGCAGGAGGTCGCTCCCCAAGAAGCTATAGCAGACGTAGGAAGCGACGATGATGAGCACCGAGCCGCCCAGCAGCAACAATGGCCGCTCAAGGATGGCTCGCATTGCCTTCTCATAAAACGCGACGATGCGGCCAAACAGGCCGGAGAAATGCGCTTCCTCGACAGCCAGCAGCGAAGCCACGGTGCCAGCAGGATGCTCGCCTTCGGGGGCGGGCGTCTCTTTTCGTCGCACAAAATACTGGCTGAGCGTCGGCGTCCAGGTAAGCGCGAGCAGAAGCGAAGTGAACAGCGAGACGGTCATGGTGATCGCCAGCGCGCGAAAGAACGTGCCGGTTACCCCGGTGATGGAGATAAGTGGAAGGAAAACGACGATGGGTGTAACCGTGGAGCCGATCAGAGGAACGGTCATTTCTTTCAGCGCGCTCCGAATGGCTTCCAACCGGCCCTGGCCAGCGTCGCGATGCAGGACGATATTTTCCAGAACCACGATGGCGTCATCAATCACCAGGCCGACTGCAGCCGCAAGACCGCCCAGCGTCATGAGATTAAAGCTCTGACCCGTGAGTTTCAGTACGATAAAGGTGATCAGCAGCGTGGACGGAATCACAAGGCCGGCAATCAGCGAAGTGCCCCAATCGCGTAGGAAGAGAACAAGAATGATGGAAGAGAGCAGCAGTCCCAGCAGCACGGCGTCGCGCACGCTGGCGATGGATTCGCGCACGATGGTGGACTGGTCATAAAACGGCTCGATGTGCACGCCGGGCGGCAGCGTGGGACGAATCTCCTCGATTTGCGCATGGACTTCGTTGGCCACGTCCAGCGTGTTGCTGTCCGGCTGGCGATTCACGTTGAGCAGAACTGCGGGCTTGCCGTTGGCAGTTACAATCGTATAGACCGGAGCGACCGAGGACGTAATCTTTGCAATATCGCCCAGCCGCAGGGGAACTCCTGCCGTGGAAGTCTTGACCACGATTTGCCCGATCTGTTCCGGCGTGCGCACCTGCCCACTGACCAGCCCGAGCACCAATTTGTGATTGTTCTCGATGAGCCCTGGTGAGTCGATGAGGTTCGTCCGGCGAATGGCGTCCAGAATATCGCTGACCGTGATCCCCGCGGCAAGCAGTCGCGCCGGTTCCGGCGTCACTTGGAATTCCGGCACGCGGCCGCCCTGCACGAGAACCGAGGCGACGCCATCCAGGCGATTCACGCGAGGCTTGATATCGTAGGTGGCGATTTCCCAGAGCTTGTCCGGAGGGATGGTCTCCGACCTCAGGCTGTAGCCAATGATGGGAAAGACGGCAAAGGTGAGCCGATGCGTTTGCACCTTTGCTGTGGGCGGCAGCTCCGCTTGCAAACGGGCGACGACGGCGTCGACCCGCTGCAGCGTCAGAATCATATCGCTGCCCCAGTCGAAGAAAAGATCGACCTCGGCGGAGCCGCGGCTGGTGATGGATTGGACTTTCTGCAAACCGGGCACGCTGTTGACCGCTTCCTCCAGCGGCCTGGTGATGGTGACCAGCATCTGATCGATGGGCATCACGCCGTTGTCCACGCCGATGACGATGCGCGGAAAATCGGTATTGGGGAAAACCGCGACAGGAATAGTGAAGGCAAGATACGCACCGACGAGTGTCAGCGTGACGATCAAGAACAAAATTGGCCGCGACAGCCGGTGGAACCACGGTACATCCGGTTTCTGGGAAGATAGTTCCGCGCGCGCTGCACTCGGCGGAAGATCCATACGCGCCTACTCCTTGCCCTTCTTGGCGGGTCTGGCTTCGGCGGACTTCTTGTCCTTTTCTTCGTCGCCGGCCTTGTCCCGGGCTTCTTTTTCCTCTGCGGCAGGAGCTTCTATCTTGATTTGCGTGTTGTCCGGCAACGCGTAGCCGCCCGAACTGATTACCGGATCACCGACGGTCACGCCGCTCAACACCTGAGAGAATTCTGCGTCGCGCACGCCGATCTGGACAGTTTTCAGGCGCGCGTGGCCATCCGACGCGGCAATCACCACATAGTCTGCGCCCTCGTTGTTCTTGAAAACCGCCGGAGTCGGCACGACCAGCGCCTCTTTTACCGTTTTCGCCGTCATGGTCACTTCCACGGTCATCCCCGGTTTCAACGCCGGATTCGGCTTGATGGCTTCCGCCCAAACTTCGATCGTCGTACTCCCAGGGTCCAGCGCTGGACTTACCAGACTCACTCGGCCCTTGATGGGTTCGTCGATTCCGTGAATTTTCAACTCCGCGGGATTCCCCACCTTGAGAATGGCCGCCTCCGATTGCGGAACGTGCGATTTTGCAATCAGCCGCGACGTGTCCATCACCGTCAGGATTGGCTGATTCGCCGTGGCCAGATCGCCCACGTACAGCGGCCGCTCCGTCACATAACCGTCAATCGGGCTGCGAATCTCGGAATAACTGAGCTGCGCCTCCGCACCGCGGTACTTCCCCTCCGCCGACATCCGTGAACCCTGGGCGGCCTTGAGCGCTTGTTCTTTGCCGAGTCGCTGCAAATCCGCAAGCTGCCGCTGCGCCTGTTCGTTCAGGCTGCGCGCCT
>QHYN01000239.1 GCA_003224145.1 Acidobacteriota bacterium | reverse complement strand
GGACTTGACAACGGGATGACGGGTGTGGTAGACTTCCTGTCATAGGGAAGTGTGCCCCGACCTTGGTCGGGGCTTTTTGTTTTTGGGCGAGCCTCCTGCAATAGCCGACGGCTAACAGTTCACAGTTAACAGAAAAAAGTTCCGAAGAAGACGCCGGGCTAAAGCGCCTGTCCCGAAAACTGCCCTTTCTCACCGTCCTGCCGAGCGAGCCCGGCTCAGGCAAAGCGGCGTCAAGCCGCCGCACTCCAAAAGAGAGATCCGCTGCCAAAAAAAGCGCGGCGTCAGGATGACAGGCGCTGCGTTGTGCCGGCAAGATGCCGGCGCTACGAAATGGACGAAAGCCAAATGGCGCCCCGCCATGGCTGTTGCACTCCAAAAGAGAGATCCTTCGCTCCGCTCAGGATGACAGGCGGCACGTTGTGCCGATTTACGGTGGGACGCGCTAAAGCGCGCCCCTACATCGGCGAGGGCAATAGTCAGCGGTGGACAGTTAACAGAAAAAAGCTCCAAAGAAAATGCCGGGCTCCCGACCTGGTCGGGATAAATTCCGCCCGGCGCTACATTCCAACCTCCTAAGGACACAAAACCATGAACCGGCAAAAATTCGATGCTGTAGAAGTGTGGAAACAATTGGAAGACGTAATGGTGCCGCGGCTGCGCCTGCCGGTGATTGACCGCGCGGTCTATTCGTATCTGGTGCGGCACAGCCGACTGGAAAGGAAGTTGCGGCTGCGGTTTTCGATTCTGGGGCTGGCCCGCCATATCCGCCTGTCTGGCGGGCCGGCGCGGGAGGCGGTGCGGCGCCTGGTGGACCAAGGCGCGCTGCGCTTGGTGGAACGCAGCAAAGCCGGCTACCTCGTCGAGGTGCGGCTGCCCGAGGAGATTCGCGCGGCGCGCCCCGATGCGGTGAAGGCGGGCGCCGCGGCACATGTGCCTGGCACCGGCGGTTTGGAAGAGATAGATTTTATGCAGAGCAGGGCGCTGCGGCAGGCCATCCATGCGCGCGAGGGCGGCATCTGCTTCTACTGTCTTCGGCGGACGGCCGCGCGCATGCAGTGCCTGGACCACGTCGTGCCGCGCACGCAGTTGGGGCGCAATTCTTACCGCAACCTGGTGTCCTGCTGCCTGGAATGCAACTCGCAGAAGGGGGAACGCCCGGCAGGAGACTTTCTGTGCTGTCTGTACCGCGAGGGGCGCTTGGCCGCCACGGAGCTCACGGGCCGGCTGTGCGCGCTGGAAGCGCTGGCCGCTGGGAAGATGCGGCCTGCGCTTCAAGGTAACGGAGATCTAGGAAGGAAAGGAGGTTAGGGAAGTAGAGGAGCCAGGAGGTAAGGAAGTTAGGAAGCATGACGCTGGACGATTGGCGAGATGGCAACGCCTGTACCACGAGGTTATTGCGCGCGTTTTTAGCAGGAGCTTATACTGGCCAAGATTCGCCACTCTCGGCGAGAAATGGGCGAATTTGTGTATCCAGTTGTATGTACCGGTCGCGGATTCGGCGGAAGTTTCACGCGGCCGAGGGAGCAACGTGGCCGCCGGGGAAGAAAAGAGAAGAGTCGCATCACTCTGAAGGCAGGCTGAACCAGGCGTGGAAGACGTAAAACAATTTCCGGCTGTGGAGCGGCGCCGCAACCCTGCAGGGTCGTTGGCGGAGCGCGAAAAAGGGGAAGTGGCTGTCTTCCAGGAATTGGGAAAGGCGCTCACCTCCTCGCTGCAACTCGATCAGGTTCTCCGCACGATCATGGAGAAGATCGAGGAATTTCTGCGGCCAGACAACTGGTCTTTGCTGTTATTGGATGAGGAGAAACAGGAACTGTATTTTGAGCTGGCCGTCGGGAAAGCTTCGCAAGCGCTGAGGGACGTGCGCGTCAAGATGGGGCAGGGAATCGCCGGCTGGGTGGCACAGCACGGAGAGACCGTGGTTGTGCCGGACACCTCGAAAGACACGCGCTTCTTCTCGAAGGTCGACGAGAAGACCAGGACGGAGACGCAGTCGATTGTGGCCGTGCCGGTACGGTTTCGCGACACCTGCCTGGGGGTGATCGAGTTGATCAATTGCGTGGGGCCGGATGGATTCGATCCCAGGGACCTGAAGCTGCTCGAAGCGCTCTCCGATTTCGCAGCCATCGCGTTGGAAAATGCGCGGCATGTGAAGAAAATTCACGAGTTGACCATCCGCGATGATTGCACGACGCTGTACAACGCGCGGCACATGAGCTTCATTCTGGAAACGGAAATCTACCGCTCGCAGCGCTATAACTACGAATTTTCTCTGGTGTTCATCGACCTGGACCATTTTAAGCAGGTCAACGACACCCATGGGCACCTGGTGGGATCTCGCTTGCTCGCGGAAATCGGCAATGCGCTGAAGGCCCACTCCCGGCTGATCGATTTTGCATTCCGTTACGGAGGAGATGAATTTGTGCTCTTGTTGCCGCAAACTTCGAAAGACAACGCGCTCAACGTGGCGCGGCGCATGCACAAACTGATCCGCGAGGCAACCTGGCTCACGGGCGAAGGTTTAGACATACGGCTGACCCCAAGTCTCGGCGTGGCCTCCTACCCCGTGGACTCGCGAACCAAGGAAGGCTTGCTGCACTTGGCCGATGAAGCCATGTATTTAGTGAAAAACGCAAACCGCGACAGCGTGGCCGCAGCAAACATCGGAATTTTGCCGAATACCGCTTCCGCCGAATCGGCAGGATAGTCTTCCTTCGGTTCGATCGCTCCTTTCTGTTCTCCGACGCAATGGGCAAAGAATTTTGCCGCGACGCCGGCGTACACCTCGCAGTACAATGCTGACGATTCCCGCGGCTCGTGCGCGTGAAAAGAAAGGAGTCATTCCGCCATGGGGCATGCCAGCACCAGCATCAAGCTCTGCAAGTGTGGCCACGGAAAGAGCATTCACTCGGGAATCTTCCAGCGAAAACGAACCGGCCCCGCCAAGTGCAACTTCCCTGACTGCCGCTGCGCTGGTTACAGACCGATGTCCGGCCGGGCATCGAAGGGCAAGAGCAAAGCGTAACCCTGGCGGGTTTTCCGCCTGCCCCGAAGGGCATGGCCACCACGGGTCCAGCAGCCCTTCTATACAGCCCTCCGAAATTCTGATTAACTGAAAGAATGAAGAGAAGCGAAGCGGCGAAGTATGCGCGTTGGTCTGCGACGGCAGCTTTGTTTCTGTCGACACTGACGGCAGGGGTGTATCTGGAACGCAAGTGGGTTGCGCATCGAGAGAAGGAAAAAGCTCCGCCGCCGGCACCCCGGGACGTGAGCCAGCTCATGAATGGGATCACTTTCTCGAAAGTGGAGGGCAACCAGAAGATTTTTACGGTCGAGGCTCAGAAGGCCACGGATTTCAGAGACAAGTCCACAAGTTTGATGGAAGATGTGAGCATCACGATATTTGGAAAGACCGGAGAGCGGCGCGACACGATTCATACACAAAGCTGCCAGTACGAAAAAGACGGCGGGAGCATCGTCTGCAGCGGCGAAGTGCAGCTCGACCTCCAGAGCGCGGCAGATGCGGAGCGGGCTACGAGAAGTCCTGGAACGAAGGCAGCTCAGAACGTTCATGTAGAGACCCGCGGGGTGACCTTCAACCGTGTTACCGGGCTGGCGCAATCGGACCAACCTGTAAAATTCGTGTTTCCGAACGGGAGGGGAGAAGCTGTGGGCGTGGAATATCGCTCTGAGGACGGAGCGATTACGTTGCTACGAGATGTAAGTTTTTTTCTTCTGCCGTCAGCCCTATCCGCAGGGCGATCGGCTGCGGGGATGAACCCGCATGACCCCGTTCATGTGACAGGGAAGAGCGTCGATTTTGGACGTGACTCGAGGCTACTGCATCTCCGCGGGCCCGTCGAAGCGAAGACAGGCACAGCCCGTATGGCGGCTGGAGAACTGACTCTTGCTCTGGACAAAACGTTCCACGCGGAGAAACTCGTGGCGACTCGGGGTGCAAACGCAAAGAACCCGGAGTTGGAGTCCCGGGGAAAGGATAGCCAGACTGATTTCAGCGGGGAAACGCTGACAGCCTATTTTGCCCCCGAAGGATGGCTGACAAAAATCGAAGGAGCAGGCGCAGTGCACGGTTCGCAGCGGAGTGCGACAGAGTCCGATGATTTCAGCGCTGAGACTGCCTTGCTGCAACTGAGCCCGAAAGTCAATGAGCCCAAAGATCTGAATCTGAAAGGGAATGTACAGTTAAAGACAGAAGCGGGAAAAACCGGCGAATCGAGAACGCTGCAAACCAGCGCCCTCCTAGTGGAATTTGCCGAACGGAAAAAGGGTGAGGGCAGCAAGCTGGTCCGAGCGGAGACCCAGGCCAGAAGCACTCTTGAGTGGACCGACTCGGCGCCACAAGCAACGTTGTCTGCAACTGCAGCAGAGAGTGGCTCGTCGCGAACGAGCTTAACGGCCGACAGGCTTGTGCTGGAATTCGGGGCCGAAGGCAAGGCCAGACAACTGGTGGCCACCGGCAATGTGCTCACGGACAGGACACTCCCAGGCAATCCCGTACAGACTGCGACGGCACATAGCGGTGTCGCACAGTTGCTCGAGAGTGGAGGGTGGTCGCAAATGGAGTTGCAGGGGGAGGTGAAGTTGAAGGAGGGTGACAAAAGCGGTCAGGCGGATCACGTTGTGTTTATCCGGTCCGCGCAAACGGCCACATTAACAGGAAAAGCGATCGTCCGCGACGCGACTACGGAGACGAGATCACCTCGCATTACTTTCGTGCAGGGTTCCGGGGAGATACGCGCAGAGGGCGGCGTGCAATCGACGGATCTTTCAACGAAAAGCAGCAGCCTGCAACTGGCCACGACACCACTGAACATTTCAGCCGATACCTTATTGGCGAATTCGAGGGCGGGTCGCGCTCTCTACTCGGGACATGCGCGATTGTGGCAGGGGGATTCGATCATGGAAGCCGATTCCATTGAATTACTGCGCGAGACGAAAGTCCTGAACGCCTCGGGAAATGTTCGGGCAGTATTCCCTCAGTCGCCCGGACAAGCTCCGGCGGAAGCGCTGGCCGTGCAACAGCCGGCGCCTAGAAAAGCAAAGCTCTGGCATGTTGCTGCGGAGAACTTGACATACAGCGACACCGATAGCCGCGCACACTTGGAAAAAAACGTGGTGGCGCAATCTGTGGATCAGAAAATGAGGGCTCCGGTTGTAGAGTTGTATTTCACACGGAGTGTGAAATCTGCTTCGGCTCCCGGCGCCGCTTCCGTAACAAGACCACCGGGGGGCTTTCAACAGATCAGCCGGGCGGTGGGTACAGGCGGTGTAACGGTGGAACAAGGCACCAGAAAAGCCACCGCGGAGCGGGGCGAGTACTCCGCTGCAGATGGGAAATTCGTAATGAGCGGCGGAAATCCCACGATTTTTGATGCTGCCGAAGGGACCACTACCGGGCGTCAATTGACCTTCTTTTTAGCGGATGATACGATCATCGTGGACTCAGAAAATGGTTCACGGACGTTGACGAAGCACCGAGTCGAGAAATGACGAGGTATGCTGAAGCTCCAGGCCCTCGAGTTAAGCAAGTCTTACCGTGGCCGCAAGGTCGTTGACGACGTCGAACTGGAGATCGGTCAGGGTGAAGTCGTCGGGCTGCTAGGCCCGAACGGCGCAGGAAAGACGACAACGTTCTATATTCTCGTCGGTCTCGCCCGGCCCGACTCCGGCCGCGTACTTCTGAATGGCGACGAAATCACGGACCTGCCCATGTATCTCCGGGCCCGGAGTGGCATCAGCTACCTTCCTCAAGAGCCCTCGGTTTTTCGCCAATTGACAAGCGAAGAGAATCTGCTCGCGGTGTTGGAGACCCTTCCTCTTACGCCCGAACAGCAGCGCGATCGGCTGGAGGAACTGCTGGTGAAGATGGGGCTCGAAACGGTCAGGACGAGCAAGGCCTTCACTCTCTCGGGTGGCGAGCGCCGCCGTCTCGAAATTGCCCGCTCTCTTACACTCCAACCTTCTTTCATCCTCCTTGACGAACCTTTTTCTGGAATCGATCCTCTAACGGTGAAGGATCTGCAGGAAATTATCCGCGATCTGGCGAAGTCGGGAATTGGAGTGCTAATTACCGATCATAACGTCCGGGAAACTCTCAGCGTGACGGATCACGCTTATATCCTGAAAAGTGGGAAAATATTCCGGAAGGGTCGTCCCGAGGAACTGAGCGCCGATTCCGAGGTGCGGCGCGTGTACCTTGGCGATCACTTCCGCCTGAATTGAAGAATTGCGAAGGGAAGAACGGGACCACCGATGGCCTGGCAGGGACTCAAACTCAACCTCAAAGTGACGCAAAAGCAGATTCTCACGCCGGGCCTCGTTCAGATGGTCAGCGTGCTGGCCCTGAACCGCCTCGAGCTGCGCGAGATGATCAACCAGGAAATGATCGCCAACCCGGTTCTCGAAGAGCAGAGCGAAGAGCCCACCCAGACGGACAATTACAGTGACGAGACCTTCCTCAAAGAAGAAACGGAGAAAGTTCCGGAGAAACCAGTAGCCAATCCTTTCGACGAGTTTGACGTCGGCACGTTCTTCAACCAATACCTGGATACTGGCGGCGACGGCGGCCGGTCGCAGGAACGGGAAGTCTCTGAGCGGCCTTCCTTCGAGAAGTTCCTTTCTTCGCCGACCGGGCTGACCGATCACCTTCAGTGGCAGTTGAGCATGACGATTTGCTCCGACTCCGTGCGCGAGGTTGCGGAGAACATCATCGGCAACCTGGACGAGAACGGCTATTTGACGGCCTCCCCAGAAGAGCTCGCAGAGAATGGAAAATATTCACAAGACGACCTGGATGACGCGCTTGCTGTGGTCCAAGACTTCGATCCCATCGGCGTAGGTACCCACGATTTGCGCGAATGCTTGCTGCTGCAATTGAAAGCATTTGATCCGCAAAACGCGCTGGCGCAGCAGATCGTTTCCGAACATCTCAAACAAGTTCAATCGAACCAGCTAAAAGAGGTCGCACGGGCGCTGAACCGCCCGCTAGAAGTGGTGAAACACGCGCTTGAGGTCATCAAAAAACTCGATCCGCGTCCCGGCCTGCGATACAACAAAACGGAACCACGGCTCGTCGAGCCGGATGTCTATTTCCGCAAGGTGGATGACCAATGGCAGGCTTTTCTCAACGAAGACGACATGCCGCAACTTCGCCTGAGCCCAACGTACCGCCGCCTGCTGGTCAAAGACGCTGCCGACCGCGATGTTCGCAACTACGTTAAGGAACGCTTCACCGCCGCGGTCCAATTGATGAAGAACATTGAGCAGCGCAAGCACACGATTCTGCGCGTTTGTCAATCGATCATTGCGCGCCAGAGTGAATTTCTCGATCACGGCCCGGATGCGCTCAAGCCCATGATGATCAAGGAGGTGGCCGAAGAGGTCGGCGTTCACCCTTCAACCGTAAGTCGCGCGGTCGCCAGCAAGTACGCTCACACATCGCAAGGCGTGCTCGAACTGCGTTCCTTCTTTAGCGAGTCAGTCAACGGCCCCGAAGGCAGTGGCATGTCGCTGCTCACGCTCAAGCGCCTGGTCAAGAAAATGATCGAGGAGGAGGACGCCGCCAAGCCGCTCACTGACGAGCAGATTGCCAAGAAGCTGGACGAGGCTGGCATTCACGTCACACGGCGCACCGTAGCGAAGTACCGCGAAGACATGCGCATCCCCAGCACCCATCAACGCCGGGAAAAGAGCTGAGCGGCGCACCGGTGAAGCCGCGCACGCGCCACGACGCCCGTCAACTAGTCATCCTCACCGGACTATCCGGCTCCGGCAAGAGCACCGTCCTGCGCGCTTTCGAGGACATGGGCTTTTACTGCGTGGATAATCTCCCCGTCGAACTCATCCCGATTTTTGCCGAGCTGCACGCCGTGGGCGAAGGTGACTTCGCGCGCGCCGCGCTACTCGTAGATGCCCGCGAGGGCTTGCAGCTCGAAAGGTTGCCCCCACTTCTGAGGCATCTCAAGAAAGATCACCCCATCACGCTCGTCTTCATCGAAGCGAATGAGGATGCCCTGCTGCGGCGGTACAGTGAAACCCGGCGGCCGCATCCGCTCGGCAAGAATTACTCGGTGCGCGAAAGTTTAAGGCACGAACGCGCGCTGATGGAGCCCATTCGCAAGCTGGCGGACGTGGTTATCGATTCGACGCAATTCAACGTGCATGAACTTCGTCACTTCGTTACCACGCGTTTCAAAAATCCTGACACGCGGCCGATGCTCGTCTCGGTCGTCAGCTTCGGTTTTCGCTACGGCGTGCCGTCGGATGCCGACCTTGTCTTTGACGTGCGCTTTCTGCCAAACCCACATTTTGTTCCGCGATTACGCCCCTATACCGGCAAAGACCCGAAAGTCCGGCAATACATCCGATCATTCCCGCAGACCGGCGGATTTCTGCGTCGCATCGCGAGTCTGCTCGCGTATCTGATTCCACACTACATTCGAGAAGGAAAGAGTTATCTGACGATTGCGTTTGGCTGCACGGGAGGAAAACACCGTTCCGTAATGCTGGCGGAATCGGTGAAGCAGGCACTGGAGAAGCGCGGCTACTCCAGCAAAGTGGTCCACCGTGACATTGAAAAGTAAATCCTGCGCACTCGTTTTTTCCAGCGCGCCCGTCTCCGGAAGCTTGACACGCCGCGACGCCGCGAATAGCGTAACAAGTGCGCAAGATAGGGAGCCAGTGGAGTGGCCTCGTTCCTTTCACCACAATTGAAGAGATTGTTGGGTTACGTTCAGCCGTATTCTTTCCGGCTGGCGCTCGGCGTCCTTCTGGTGGCCTTCGTGGCTGTGGCCGAGGGCGGCGTGGCCCTGATGATCAAGCTGGCGGTGGATTTCGTCCTGAATCCGGGCGCGACCAGCTCACGATTACCGCTTCTCACCGTTCCCTGGAGTGGCCAGATCCTTTACCTCAACGATTATTTTCCGCCGCGCATTCACAACGTCGGCACTGTTTTTGCCATCTCTCTCGTCATCCTATTTCTTGCCAAAGCGGTCGCAGAGTACCTCGGCACCACGCAGATTCAATACTCCGGTCTGACCGCCGTCACGGACCTTCGCAATCAGGTCTACGCTCGGATCATTCGCCAACCCATCGGATTTTTTCAACACCACCCCACTGGCCGCCTGATCTCCACGGTCGTCAACGACGTCGAGAGAGTCAGGTATGCCTTGAGCGAATGGCTTGCCGACCTATTTCTAAAGAGTTTCACCTTTGTCGTTTTTGTCGTTGTGCTCCTCGGAATCAATTGGCGTTTGGCGTTCGCTTGTGGCCTGCTGCTGCCATTTGTCGCCTGGCCAGTCAGCAAATTTGGGCGGAAGATCCGGCGCTCCGCGGAAAGCTGCCAGACGCGGCTAGCCGACCTAAGCCAGATTTTGCAGGAAACCGTGAGCGGGAATCGCGTCGTTAAAGCGTTTGGCATGGAGGACTTTGAAATTCGCAAGTTTCGCGAAGCGGCCCGCAAGTTCGTCCGTGAAAACATGCGCTGGGTGCGGGCGGTCGCCATCACCGGACCGTTGATGGATCTCGTCGGCGCCATCGCCATTCCCCTGTTGATTCTCTACGCGCGCGGTGAAATCAGTCACCACCGCATGACCGAAGGCCAGTTCTTTGCCTTCCTGTATGCGATGTTCAACACGTACATGCCGGTGAAAAGAATCGGCTACGTCTATCAGCAGCTCCAGGCCGTGCGCGGTGCCAGCGCCCAGATTTTCACTTATCTCGATCGCGAGGAAGAGAAGCACGATCAGCCGGGCGCCGTGCCGCTGGCGCCGTTCGCGCACGAAATCGAATTTGCGAATGTGGGTTTCGCCTACGACGGCAATTCCCCGGCCGTGCTGGATGGCATTTGTCTGAAAGCCCGCAAGGGCGAAGTGATCGCACTGGTGGGCTCCAGCGGAGCTGGCAAGACCACGCTGGTGAATCTGCTTCCTCGGTTTTACGAGGCGGATTGGGGCACAATTCGAATCGACGGCGTAGACATTCTCGGCGTGACCATCCGTTCTCTTCGCGACCAGATCGCCATGGTCACTCAGGAAAACATATTGTTCTTCGATACCGTCTGGAACAATATCTGCTATGGTCTGGCAAATGTTCCCAGGGAAAAAGTCATCGCTGCCGCGCAAGCCGCGCTGGCACACGACTTCATCATGGAACTTCCGCAGGGCTATAATACCGTGATCGGCGAGCGCGGGACGCGGCTCAGCGGTGGCCAGCGCCAGCGCATCGCCATCGCTCGCGCCCTCCTGAAAGACTCGCCCATCCTGATTCTCGACGAAGCCACCTCCGAGCTCGATGCCGAATCCGAACTGTACGTCCAGAGGGCTCTGGCGAACCTGATGGTAGGCCGCACCACGTTTGTCATCGCCCATCGCCTCGCAACCATCCGCCGCGCCGACAAGATTCTCGTTCTGGAAGACGGGCAGATTCGAGAAAGCGGCACACATCCCGAACTGATGGCCCGCGGCGGAACTTACGCCCGTCTTCACGATCTGCAGTTTGCCGATGACGAAATGCTCGCACCTGCTCAAACCGCCCCTGCCAACGTAGATTCTCCGGGCGATCCCTCATGAGCGAAAAACATCCAGCCCCGGCGAAGCGCCTCGAGTGTCTCTCGATGACCGGTTACGCGCAGGCGCGTCTTGAACAGCATGGCTGGGCCGTACGCGTCACGGTCAAGAGCGTAAATCACCGCTTTCTCGATCTGAAGATGCGTTTGCCGGAGGGCTTTGATCTCTATGACTTGCGCTTACGCCAGATCGTGCGCGAGCGCATTCATCGCGGTCATCTGGAACTTTTCGTGAACGCCGAGCCCGGTACCGCCGCTCCCCTCCAAGTCAACAAGGAACTGGCGCAAGCGTATCTGCGCGCCGCGGAGTCGCTCTTGCAAGGAACCAGCGCGGCGGCAAACGTGGACGTGGTTTCCTTGCTCCGGCTCCCGGGCGTGATCGCGGGACTGAATGGCGCGGTGCCTGAGGCCATCGAAGACCAGGAGAAGCTAGGACAGGCTCTCGAGGCTTGCTTGCGCGAGGCCCTCACCAAGCTGGATGAGATGCGCCGCACCGAAGGCAAACATCTCGTCGCCGAATTGCGCGAGCGCTTGGCGCGTATCACAGACCAAGTGGATCAGGTGCGAGGCCTCGCAGCTACGCTACGCCCGGCCTTTGCCCGGCGGCTCGAAGCCCGGCTCAAGGAATTGCTCGGCGGAACATCCATCGATCCGGCCCGGCTGGCGCAGGAGTCGGCACTGCTTGCCGAACGCAGTGATATCAGTGAAGAATTGGACCGCCTGCGTAGCCATCTGCAACAGTTTACAAAGTTGGTTGATGGCGCCGGCGAGTTAGGCAAGAAGCTGGACTTTCTCCTGCAAGAGATGCATCGCGAAGCCAATACCATGCTTTCAAAGACGCCTGGCGTGGAAAGCGAAGCGCTGGCCATCACCGGACTGGCGTTGGAGATCAAGGCGGAGATCGAGAAACTACGGGAGCAAGTGCAAAACATCGAATGAGCACCGGGACAGAAATCAGGCCACTGGTGTTGATTGTGTCGGGACCGTCGGGCTCAGGCAAATCGACACTGGTGCAGAAGATTCTCGAGCTGCCCGGTACCATGCCGTCAGTCTCATGTACCACAAGGGCGCGCCGCGCGACCGAGTCCAGCGGGAAATGTTATGATTTTGTTTCGGAAGGGGAATTCGACGCCATGGTGGCACGCGGCGAATTCCTCGAGTACGCCCGGGTCTTTGGAAAACATTCCTACGGCACACCGAAGAAGTGGCTGGAGGAATCACGGAGGAAAGGACTAGATCTTGTTCTGGAGATCGATGTCCAGGGTGCAGCACAGGTTAAGCAAAAGCTGCCCGAATCGGTTGCGATTTTCATCCTGCCACCGTCGCGCGAAGAGCTGGAGCACCGCTTGCGCAGCCGTGGTCAGGATTCCCGCGAGGAGATTGCCAGGCGGCTTGCCCAAGCGCGGGACGAGATTGCAGCCTTCGGCAAGTTTTACGATTTTTGTGTGGTGAACGAGGACGTGGAGCGCGCGGGACACCAGGCGCAGGCGATTGTGACCGCTCTGCGCTGCACCAACGCGCGCCTTCGGGACAGAGTGGAAAAGCTTCTGGCATCGTTTGGGGGGAAGGACTGAAATGACCGTACAGACAAAGGCTCCGGAGAGCCAGTTTGCTTACGTCGTGCTCGCGGCAAGGCGCGCGCGCCAACTCATGGCGGGTGCGCCCCCCTTGATCGAGAACCCCAGAACACAGAAGCCCACGCGAATCGCTTGCGAGGAGCTGGAACACGGCCTGCTCGAGTATGATCTTACCGAGCCGGCTTCCGGCGACGGGGACAAGGACGGCGGCAAACGCAGAAGGTAGCTCTCTGCGGAAGGTAGGAATGCGAATCACGCTTGGGGTAACCGGCGGCGTGGCGGCCTACAAGGCCGCGGAACTCGTGCGCCGTCTGCAGCAAGAGGGTTTCAGCGTGCAGGTAGTGATGACGCGCGGCGCATGCGAATTCGTCACTCCTCTTACGTTTGCCGCATTGAGCGGCCAGAAAGTGATCACCGAGCTCTTCGGCGATTCTTCCGGCGGCGAAGCCAATCTCGAAAGCGCCATCGAACACATTGCCGTCGCACAGCGCACCGATCTTCTCCTGATAGCGCCGGCCACCGCCGACATCATTGCGAAATTTGCGCGCGGCATCGCCGATGATTTTCTCACCACACTATATTTGGCTTCGACCGCCCCTGTCGTGGTTGCACCCGCCATGAACGTGAACATGTGGAATCACGCGGCAACCCAGGAAAACGTCGAGATGCTGCGGGCACGCGGCGTGAAAATCATCGAACCTGCCGAAGGCTATCTCGCTTGCGGCATGACCGGGCCGGGGCGGCTCGCCGGCCAGGAAGACATCCTTGCGGCGGTGCACGAAGTTTTCAAAGCGCAGCGGGACCTGGAGGGCGAAACGATTCTGGTCTCCGCCGGCCCTACTTGCGAAGATCTCGACCCCGTCCGCTATATCTCCAACCGCTCCTCCGGCAAAATGGGCTACGCGGTTGCCGAGGCCGCTGCACGGCGTGGTGCAAAAGTCGTTTTGATCAGCGGCCCGGTAAACATGGAAACGCCGGCGGGCGTGGAGCGCATCGACGTCCGCTCTGCCGAGGAAATGCATCGGGCCGTTGCGGAGCGCTTTCCTGCGGCTTCGATCGCTATTCTTGCGGCGGCCGTGGCGGATTACCGACCCGTCGAGCGCCGAGGAGAGAAAATAAGAAAGGCCAACGCCCCGCTGACCATCTCGCTCGAACCCACCACCGACATTCTCGCGGAAGTCGCGAAGAATAAAGGACGGAAAATTGTCGTTGGCTTCGCAGCTGAGACGGACCATGTGGCAGAAAATGCGCGGAAGAAGCTTTCTTCAAAGAATGCCGACCTGATCGTGGCCAACGACGTCACTGCCGAAGGCGCGGGCTTCGATCAGTATACCAATGTGGTCACTCTTTTCTCTCGTGATGGGCGTGATCTTGCTCTCCCCAAATTGCCCAAGAGTGAAGTTGCCCAGCGGATCTTGGACGAAATCCTGCGGTTGCGAACCCTGTTGTATGCCCCGGCCGCAGCCAGGCATTCGAACGTTTGATCCGATATGCCAGGGCAAATTCCAGAGAATCTCCAGAAAAAATTGGCAGACCGGTTGGCTTTCTATGAAGACCTGGGCATCCACTTGTTCTATCGCGATCGCAGCGCGGGAAATGTTTTCCACGGTGGACAGCCAGTGGAATTGTCCGTGGCCCATTCAAGTGCGGTACCTCATGAGGAATCCATTTTGCCGAAATCCTTTTCCAAGTCTGACTTGCAAAAAGTTGTGCTCGCAGCAGTGCCAAACATGCCACTGCCATTGCCGGTGCTGGCAGGGCCTTCGCTGTTCGACGCGGCCGACAAAATCGTGGACGATACCCTTCAACGGATTCGCGAAGATTTGGGCGAGTGCACGCGCTGTAAACTTCATAAGAACCGGCACAGTATTGTCTTTGGCGACGGAAATCCAAAAGCCCAACTGGTTTTTGTCGGAGAAGGACCGGGTGCCGATGAAGACGCCCAGGGATTGCCGTTTGTCGGGCGCGCGGGGAAACTGCTTACGCAAATGATCGAGGCCATGGGGCTGCAGCGCAAAGACGTTTACATCTGCAACGTCGTCAAATGCCGCCCGCCAGAGAATCGTCTGCCGGAAGACGAAGAAATCAATACCTGCTCGCCATTTCTGCTGCGGCAGCTTGACGTGATCGCGCCGAAGGTGATTGTTTGCCTCGGCGCGGTCGCGGCAAAAACGCTTCTGCAAACAAACCGCGGGATTTCTCAGTTTCGCGGCCAATGGCTCGACTATCGCGGAAGCAAATTGTTGGCCACCTATCATCCGGCCTATCTCTTGCGCAACCCCAACGCCAAAGGGGAAGTTTGGAAAGATCTACAGAAGGTCATGGCAGTCCTCGGCCTCCAAGTGAAAAGAGCCAAGTCCTCGTAATCCACTATGGGAGTTCTGCTCGGACTGCTCACCGCGCTGACTTGGGGCGGCGCTGACTTTGTCGCGCGCTTCTCCACTCATCGCATCGGCACGCTCCGCACGATGCTTTACATGCAGTCCATCGGCTTCCTCCTTCTGACCATTTCCATGCACTGGCTTGGTGGTTGGGGGCACCTCGCCGACGGCTCGGGCTGGCGGCCCTGGGCCTGGGGATTCCTGGCCGGTTGTCTCAATGCTTGTTCCACACTTTCGCTGTACCGCTCGTTTGAAATCGGGAAGATGGCTGTCGTCGCCCCGCTCTCGGCCAGTTATCCTGCCCTGACACTGCTCTTTTCCTGGCTCGGGGGTGATCGTATTTCGCCCGCGCGAGTCGCCGGAATCATTCTTGCGCTGTCCGGCGTGGTTTTGGTGGCGGGCGGAGAGCATGCCCCCGGGGAAAACACCGGGCAGCCGCCAAAAACGAATACTCGCGGGATCGTATGGGCGTTCGCTGCCTCCCTCGGATTCGGCGTCTTATTCTGGCTCCTCGGGATTCGCATCGTGCCTCGAGTCGGAGCGGTCCAAGCGGTGTGGATGATCCGCTTAACCAGCACGGTCCTGACGGCAGCCGTCATTCTCTTTGCCGGCCAACCTATGCATTTGCCGCGCGGAGGAGTGCGTTGGATGGCCCTCAGCATGGGCGCGTTTGATACTCTCGCCTTTGTGTTGAGCAATCGCGCCATGCTCATGGAACAGGTGGCGGTAATCAGCGTTCTTGGATCGCTCTATGGAGCCGTCACCGTGGGCCTTGCCACCATTTTTTTGCGCGAACATATCTCGCGCTGGCAATGGGCGGGGATCTGGATCATTTTTGCGGGCATCTTTCTGATTAGCAGATAGGGCGTCACAGTGCGTTTGGAACCACGCCCCGTCTTTCGAAGGGGTTCCCCCCTGCTGATACACTACACGGCGAGATGACTTTTCCTTTCTGCAACGTGGCATTGCCAGTCCCCCTGCGAACTACATTCACCTACGCGGTGCCTGAAGGCCTGCGCGAAAGCCTGCACGCGGGCAGCCGGGTGCTCGTGCCGTTTCGTAAAAAGTCGCTGGTTGGCGTGGTCGTCGAATGTGTCAAAAACGCTCCCGAAGGCACCCATATCCGCGAAGTCACGCGTGTTCTCGATTTTGTTCCTGCGCTGACTCCCAAACTGATCGAACTCGCGCACTGGATTGCAAGCTACTACCTTGCACCCATCGGTGAAGTCTTTCGAGTGATGCTTCCTCCGCTCACCGAATTGAAGACGCAGCGGCACATTCTATTGACGGAGTCCGGGCGCGAAGCTGCCGGAAGTTTGAGCGGCGGCGAGTTGTCCCACGGCTTGGCAAAACGGGACGTCGAGTTTCTCGCCAAGTTAAGAGTGAAAAAGGGTGTGATGCCGTTAGGGCCAAAAGCAAAGTTGGGTCTCGACGTACCAGCATTGCAAAGACTGCAACGCCTCGGTCTCATCGAAATTCGAGAGAGCGTTCAAAACAAAAAGCGCAAAACGCAGCGCGTGATCGCATGGAAGGGTGCGCCTGCTGGAAGTGAACGGACCGACCCGCTCGCCGAAAAAGAAGAAAAGATTCGAATGCTGCTGGAGACGGAGCGTGGCCCGCTTCCTCTCTCGCAACTCTTGAAACTTTCGAATGGTACGCGATCTCGGATCGAGAGTATGTTGAGGGACGGCCTGCTTCAAAGCTGGGAGGAGCCGCTGGATCCGGCGGAGGATCCCTTCGATGCGGGCTACACGCCGCTGGCACATGAACTGAATGTGGAACAGGAGGGTGCATTAAAGGGAATTCGCGCTCGATTCGAATTGCATGAGTTCGGCGTGCTGTTGCTGCATGGCGTGACGGGCAGCGGCAAGACAGAGATTTATTTGCGCGCCGTGCAAGAGACCCTCGCCCGTGGAAAAACGGCCATTGTTCTTGTTCCCGAGATCGCGCTAACGCTCTGGATGGGCCGGCAATGCCGGTCGTGGTTCGGCGCGCGGTTCGAGGGCGTGGCGGTGCTCCATTCGACTCTGAGCGATGTGGAACGCGCGCGCGAATGGCGGCGCGTTCGAAACGGTGAAGCGCGGGTCGTCGTGGGAACGCGGTCGGCAATCTTCGCGCCCCTCGAAAATGTCGGGCTGATTATCGTCGACGAAGAGCAGGAGAACAGCTACAAGCAGGAAGAAACGCCGCGCTATCACGGCAGGGATGTGGCCATTGTGCGCGCGAAGATGGAAAACGCCGTGGCGCTGCTCGGCTCGGCCACGCCGTCGATGGAAAGCTACCATCACGCCCGCAATGGAAAATATGAATTATTGACGCTGGCTTCGCGCGTCGCGGACCGCGCGCTCGCTAGCGTAGAGATTGTGAACCTCCGCGAAGAGTTTCAGCAAACGCACCAGACCAGTCCGATTTCCGCCAGGCTCCACGCGGGCATTCAGGAATGCCTGGCGAATAAAACGCAGGCGCTGGTGCTGATTAACCGCCGGGGGTACTCCTGGTCGGTTTTGTGCCGGAGTTGCGGCGCATCGGTGCAGTGCGTCAATTGCAGCATCTCGATGACCCATCACAAACAGCGCAACCGGCTCGAATGCCATTATTGCGGCTCGATCCAGCCCATTCCCAAGCTCTGTGCGAAGTGCCAGTCGAAATACATTTATTTTTTTGGCGAAGGCTCGGAACATCTGGAAGAACAGCTGCGGAAAGAATTCCCCGGCGCGCGCATCGCGCGCCTCGACCGCGACACCGCGCGGACCAAGCGGCAATATCAGGAAACGCTCGGGGCATTTGCTGGCGGTGCGCTGGACATACTGGTAGGGACGCAAATGCTCGCAAAAGGGCACGATTTCCAGCGCGTGACGCTCGTCGGGGTGGTGGGCGCGGACTCATCGCTGAGCCTCCCGGATTTTCGCGCGGCGGAGCGGACTTTTCAGTTGCTGACTCAAGTGGCCGGGCGCGCGGGCCGCGGCGGACTGGCCGGGCAAGTGCTCATTCAGACGTTTTATCCGGAACACTACGCGATCCAGGATGCGGTCAAACAGGATTACATTTCCTTCTTCGAACGCGAATTACACTTCCGGCGAATGATGGCCTACCCGCCGTTTACCTCGCTGGCCAATGTGATTGTGAGGGATACGAGTCTCGAAAAAGCGATTCGCTGGTCGCGGCAGCTCTCCGAATATTTTTCGCCGCACGACGGAGAGAAAGTGCGCATTCTGGGACCGGCGACGGCGCCGCTGGCTCGATTGAAAAAGGAGCACCGCTTCCAGTTCCTGCTGAAGTCGCCGAAACGCTCGGTGCTGACCAAACTTCTTCAAGGCGCGCTGGCCTATTGCGACTTGAAAGAGATTCCGCAGACAGCAGTTCTTGTGGATATGGATCCGCTAAGCCTGTTGTAGAAGACAAGAGTCTCAGTGCCAGTCTAGTCCCCAACCGGCGGCCGGCGCTGGGCACACTCGCTTAAAGACCGCGCTAGTTCGAGCCGCTCTTCTGATAGTTCGGATAGGCCGGATGTTGCGGCGCAGGAGGCGGTGGATCCTTTTTCAACAATTCCAGCACCACCTCGACGGCCTTTTCTAACTGTGGGTCGTGGCCCGCACGCACCGCTTTCGGTTCGTATTCAACTTCGATATCCGGTTGAACTCCATGGTTCTCCACGTCCCAAGTGCCGTTCGTGTTGTAAAAAGCCAGGTTGGGCGTGCCCGTGAAGCCTCCATCCAACAAGTCAGCGGGATTGGTGTAATGCCCAACCAAGCCGCCCCACGTGCGTTTGCCTATCAGCGGACCGATTCCCGTCTTGCGGAACATCCAGGGCAAAGCGTCGCCGCCGGAGCCGGCCATTTCGTTGATGATCATCACCTTGGGGCCAAAGATGGCCTCGATGGGAGTGGTGATGTCTTTGCCCTCCCGCATGGTCCAGTAACTCAGCAGCGGGCGCCGGAGATAATCAATGATGTAGTCGGCGATGTCCCCGCCGCCGTTGTAGCGCTCATCGATGATGGCGCCGTCTTTGCCGACCTGCGCAAAGTAGTAGCGATTGAAGTTCGTATAGCCGCCTGCGTAGGTATCGGGCAAGTAGACGTAAGCCACGCGGCCGCCGGTCAATTCGTCGACCTTGCGGCGGTTGTCCTCGATCCACGCGTAATTCCGTAGCGGGGTTTCATCGTCGACGGGAACGACCGTGACATCGCGCGACCCCCCGCCGTCCGGCTTGGAGCCAACTTTCAGCACGACCTGCTTTCCGGCAGTTTCTTCAAAGAAACTGTAAACGTCGGCCGGCGGACGGACATCGCGCCCGTTCACCTCCAGCAGATACTCTCCGGCTTGCACGTTCACGCCCGGCTGAGTAAGCGGAGCACGGAGCTTGGGATTCCAGTTCTCGCCGTTGTAGATGTGCGCAAAGCGGTAGCGGCCGTTTTCGACGGAATAGTCGGCTCCCAGCAGCCCGGTTTTGACGCGCTTGGGCTCGGGAAGGTCGCCGCCTCCGACAAACATGTGACCGACGGTAATGTTCCCCAGCATTTCGATAAACAGGTAATTCAGATCATCGCGGGTGGCAATGTTCTCCAGGAAGGGCTCATATTTTTTCTTGACTGCCTCCAGGTTGAGCCCGTGCAGTCCCGGATCGTAGAGAAAGTCGCGCTCGTCGCGCCACACCTGTTCGTACATATGCTTCCATTCGGCGCGCGGATTCACGTAAACCTCTATGGAATCGAGTTTGAGTGGACCGCCTTGACCGGGTTGCGGAGGGCCCGCAGCCGGTTTCTCCGCCGGGCCGATAAACCATTGGTTCTGCTTCGCGTACAGCATTTTCTCGCTGTTAAAAGAGAGATCGAAGTTGTTCACGCCATCCAGAATCTGCTCCGTTTTGCGCGTCTTCATATCAAACTTGTGCACCTTTTGCGCTGGGCCGCCTTCCTCAAAGTCGATGGGATCGAGCTGCGGCCCCTCGACAAGATAAAGAACGCCGGGCTTGCCGGCGAAAAGTCCGTAGTAATTGCGCGCCGGGACAGGCAGTGCGAGAATGCGCTGGCTGATGCCTTCGATGTCAATCTCGACGGTAACGGGTTTCTCTTCCTTTGCTTTGTCTTTTTCCTTGTCCGCGTCGGGCTTCTTGTCCTTGTCCGTTTTTTCAGCTTCTTTGGCTTTTTCTTCGTCGCTCTCCGGAGCCAGCGGTGAAGGCTGGTCCTTCTTAAGCACGATCACGTAGACGCTGCGTGTGACCGGGCGTTGCAGGCTGGTCATATCGAGCCAGCCCGTATTCAGGGCGGCGTCCGTGCTGGCGGTGAAGTAGAGATACTTGCCCTCCTTATCGAACGCGGCGTACAGCGCGTCGCTCATGCCATCGGTTGCTTGGTAACTCTTGGCCCGTTCGAGGGAATAGACAAATACGGCGTGTAGGTGGCTGCGCAACTGCTTTGTGTAGGCGATCCACCGGCTGTCCGGCGACCACGTCATTTGAAGGCTGTGCACAGGATCTGTATACATGTCGGTATCTACGCGCACGGGCGTTTTCTTTTCGAGGTCCACGTACCAGAAATTCAGGCGCTTGTCGGTATAGCCGATCTTCTTGGAGTCGGGCGACCACGTGGGCGAGTAATAGAAGGTCGGCGGATTGCCGAGATTGATTTTGCGAACTTCCCCGAGGCCGCTCTGATCGCGGATATGCAGTGCGTATTCACCCGGCTCGTCGGAAAGATACGCGATGGATTTTCCGTCGGGCGACCAGGACGGATCGCGCTCGACCACGTCCATTGTATTGGTCAGATCGCGGATGTCGCCCTTTTCGGCGGGTACGGTCAGAATTTCGCCGCGCACACCGAAAACCGCGCGAGCTCCGGTGGGTGAAATGCCCGCGAAGCGGATTCGTTTCGGCTCAATTTTCTGGAAATGTGGCCGGACTTCCGCCAGGTCCGCCACTGGCCGGATGTCGAGCACGCGATCGTTCCCGGACTTGACATCCAAAAGATGTAGCGATCCGAACTGCTCATAAACGATGGCGTCGGACGTGGCGGAAGCGGACTTGATGTCCAAACCTGCGTTCTTGACCATTTCCTTTACCTGCCGTGAGTTCAAGTCGTAGGAGAACAGGGTCACCGGACCATTGCGATCGGAGAGGAAATAAATCGTGTCGCCGACCCACATGGGATTGAAGTCATTGGAATTCTCTCGAGGAATACTGGCCTGAATGCTGGAATCAGCCAGGCTGGCGATCCAGATAGGCTTGGTTTGCCCGCCCCGATAGCGTTTCCAGGCGCGTTGCCACTGGATGTTTGGCACGTAGGCGATGCGCGTGCCGTCTGGAGAAAACGATGCCTCGGAAACTCTGGCTAGCGGCACTTGTGTCGCGAAACCACCTTCGACCGGAACGGTAAAGAGTTGAGCAACCCCGTCGGCGAATGCTGCCCTTGCCGAAGTGAACATGATGCGCTTTCCGTCGGGTGTCCAGCCCTGCACACTGAAGTCCGCCGGATGGTACGTCAGCTGGTGCGGCTCACCGCCGCCCGCGGGCACCACGTACACCCCCCGCGTGCCATCGTAGTCACCGGTAAATGCGATCTGCGACCCATCGGGCGAAAAGAACGGGCTATGCTCGTGGCCGCCGGTGGTCAAACGGCGAAGATTGCCGCCATCGCGGTTCGCAATCCAGATGTTACCCGCATAGCTGAACGCGATCTGCGTCTTGCTCACAGAAGGATCGCGCAGGAGCAGAGGTTTCTGCGCTTGCGCGTGTGCCATGCTTCCCGCGCCAGCGAGGATGAGCGCCAGCAAGGTGCAGACCGGAAGATGCTGCCGCGCGTTCCGTGGGGATTTGACCTCCGTCTGCTGGTTCTGCATGTTCGTTATCTCCTTCAGCCGAAAGGATCGCTGTCCCTGCGTCTTGTGTTTCCCATCGGACCACGCGCTTGGCAAACTCGACGGATTATCATCCACCCATCTTTCTAATTCGGGATTTCTCAGGGAGATCCAAGGCGGCGTGCATTCTACACCAACGGGATCAGGAAGCCCATTTCACACAAAAACACGAGCGAAGTTCACCCCTTATGTCCCATCAGCTCAAAAGGTTACGAACAGGGATCGAGGAGCAACCCCTGGGGAGGCACAGCATCGTATTGTAAGGCGGTGATGTCTTCAAGCCCTAGGCATGCTGTCGACTTGGACCGCCCTCAGTCCAAGGAATTCCAAAAATCCGAACGAGGCTGCTTACAACCTGCCGACGAAGCTTAACTCCCATCCGGAAAAATCTCAAAGTGAGCCAAGACGGAACGGATGTCGCCACTTGAGACAGTTCGCCGATCCGTTGAAGGTTAAATGCTGTCTGCGTGGGAGTGACTAGAGGGCTACAGAAAACCTTCCCCTGTGGAAAGCTGCCTGGTAGCCGTATTGAAAGGAAAGAAGATGCTGCGTTGAGGTGACTCGAACGGCCTACACAAAAGCGCCTACGACGGCAGAGACTCAGCACAGACATTTCTGGCACGTGCTGTGCATATTCCCCGGCAGGTCCGCGCACGCGACGGTTGGCCGCAGGGAAATGGTGCAGAGCGGAGCCGGGGAACCAAAGCCGCATTGACGAAGACGAAAGCGGAATTGGCTGCCCTCACCGCTCAGATTGACTTGCCTAGTCGTCAAGTCCCCCGAGGATATGCCTCAAAAGTGCGCAGCAGGTCGAGATGCTGTGCGTATCGCCGGATGTTAAGAAGTCGAAGCCACGGGTAAGCTTCCCCCCGATCCTGCCCCTGAACCTCATCCTGCTCCTGAGTATCATTGCCATAGCCTGGGTGCCGGTTGCGCGGGCGCAAGTGTCCAACTTTGAGAAGACGGAAGGAGAGATATCGGGCACCGTATTCTTGGAGCCGGACAAGCGGCCGGCGAGTCAAGTAGCGGTTAGCCTGAAATCGCGCGTCGCCGGCATATTCCGAAGTGTTTTGACCGATTTGGAAGGTCATTTCCGCGTGCAGCACCTCCCCCGCGGCACCTACGATATAGCCGTCGAGGAAGAGGGCTACGAGACAACCAAGACCAGCGCGCAGTTGGATGGCCCTTCCTCAAAGCTCGTGATGTATTTAAGGTCTAGATCGGGGTCCATTCGCCAGAGCAATTACACCGTTTCCGTGCGGGAGTTGAGAATCCCCGACAAAGCCCGGAGCGAGTTTCAAAAGGGATTGGATTGCCTGGCAAAGAACGATCCCGCTGGCAGTCTGAGCCACTTCGCAAAGGCCACGCAAGCGTTCCCTGGGTACTTCGAAGTTTATTACCATATGGGCGTGGCGGAAATGAGGTTGGGTCACAATGACGAGGCCATGAAAGCATTTCAAACATCTATCGATTTGAGTGGCGGCCACTATGCCTGGGCGGAGTTCGGATTTGGCTTCCTCATGTGCCAGGAAGGAAAGCCGGACGAGGCGGAAAAAATCATCCGCAAGGGATTGGAAATGGAGGACGCCGCACCCGAGGGCTACGTCATCCTGAGTAACGCCCTCCTGCAGCTCAACCGGCGGGACGAAGCGGAAAAAAGCGCGCAGGAAGCGCTTCTCCGTAACCCGAACTTGGCGGATGCCTATCTTGTGCTGTCGAATGTGGACGCCGGCAAAGGCGACTATCGCGCACAGGTGCGGAATCTGGATGCTTATCTGAGACTGGAGCCAAATGGTCCTGCCAGCGAGCGCGTTCGCCAGGGGCGTGAGAGGGCCCTCAGACTCCTCGCCGAGTCCCATCCGCAGGAATAAATTCCTCACAGGAAGATGTCTTCTCCTCCATCGGGAGACTCTCCGAATTACGAAACATGCGAGCTGCTGACGAATGAGTGAGCCCCCGCTTCTAAGTGTGGGGTAGAATGCGCGACATGAAACAATCATTGAGAATGTCAGCATTGATCTTGCTCGCCTTCGTAATGTGTCGTGCTACTCCTGCGTTTGCTCAATCTTTCAAGCCAGAAGGGTCGCAACAATTTGCCGATTTTGGCGAGTTCCGATTGCGGAATGGCGAGGTTATCCATGATTTCCGCCTCAGCTACCGCACGCTTGGAAAACTTAATGCCGAAAAGTCGAACGCCGTGCTTTGGCCCACGTGGCTGGGCGGCAAGTCGGAAGATTTGCTGGCGTTCATCGGGCCGGGAAAGGTGGTTGATAGCAGTCAATATTTCGTGATTCTCGTGGATGCCATCGGCAACGGGGTATCGAGTTCACCGTCGAACAGCAAGAAACAAGCCCGCTTGAAATTTCCTGACTTCACCATTCGAGACATGATGGAATCGGAACACCAGCTTGTAACCAAAGTGCTGCATCTCTCCCATCTCCGGGCAGTGGTGGGTCTTTCCATGGGCGGCATGCAAGCTTTGGAATGGGCCGTGAACTACCCGGATTTCATGGATCTGGTAGTCTCGATGGCTGGCTCACCGCAGTCGACTTCCTTCGACAAGCTGCTCTGGACGGCCGAAATCGATGCCATCGAGTTGGACCCGGCGTGGAATCACGGCAATCCGACGGGTCCATTGAGTCGCGGCATTGCCCTTGCCGAAGAGATCGACTCCATAAATGGCACTTCTCCGACCTATCGAGTGGTGCACACCAGACCCACGGAATTCGAAGGTTTTGTGGCAGAAATCAAGAAAATTGCTGTCGCTGACGGCGGAACCGCAAGCGACCAAATTCGACAGCGACAGGCCATCATTGCGCTCGACATTCCAGGTGAACTTGGCGTGACCCTGGCGCAGGCCGCGAAGAGGGTACGCGCAAAACTACTGGTCATCGTTTCGCCGCAAGATCACACAGTGAATCCCCAGCCAGCGCTGGAGTTTGCCGCTGCTGCGGGCGCCCCTGTTGTGAGTTTGGACTCGCCGTGTGGGCATCAGAGCCTCGCTTGCATTTCGGTGGGACCGACCGTTGCACGGTTCCTTGCCGATCCCATGTCTGTTCACACTGAGACGCTTCAGGACTCCGCAAATCACTAGAAGCCATTCGCTGGCTGCCTCATCCGCAGCTCGCGGGCTCACAACAGCGGCGCTACCACGAAAAAAATAGCGAGCGTCAGAACTGTAGTAGCGAATAAACGGCTGCCAAAATTCGCCATTTACATCGGCGGCCTCACGGAATCCTACTTCAACTTCAGAGGGAAGCGTGCCCTGAAGAGCTGGGAAGCGTGCCAGAAGCGCGTTTGCGCCAGAAGAAGTAAGCCGGGAGGCCGATGAGAAAGAGAAGAATAGCCACGGCGAGATTCATGAACTGGGAAGGGTCGCGGAAGGCAGCATATACGGCATTGCCCACGATGGCCGCAGCGGCCAGAACAAAAAGGAACGGTGTCCAGGGATAGCCGGGCATGCGGTAGGGAATAGACCGGCCAGCAGCCGCCCGCCGGATGGGGAAGATGGCGGCGGCGCCAAGTCCGTA
>QHYN01000351.1 GCA_003224145.1 Acidobacteriota bacterium | reverse complement strand
TTCCCGCAGAGCCAGTGGTGCCGAAAATTATGGGCACTTCCGACCACAGCTTACCGGTATTCGCCGTAACCACAGTGAGTGCACCAAAGGCAGTGGTAGTAATTAATGCAGTTAGCGTTCCTCCTGAATCCGCTCCCGTCATTCCTGATGCGGAGTTGTCCGGCAACTTTGTTGTGGCGCCGTCAGATGTTAATGGTTTGGAGACCACATCGGGAGCAGGCGGTGGAAACATTGCAGGAGCGGGCGCGTCAAACGCGGGAGAGAATTCGTTACACCCGAGCGGAGGGAATGGGGGCGGAATCGGAGTGAATGCGGGTGGCGGGAATGCTGGGGTTGCGCGTCCAGAATCCCTGTCGAGTCTGGGAACACGGCCAGGATCTGGCGGCGGCACTGGCGCAGCCATAGGAAGCACAGGCCTGCCCGGGATCTCGATTTCAGGAGGTGTTTCGGGGCGCAGTGGGCGAGCGTTCGGGACAAGTTCAATTCCACGTGGCTCTTACGCCCTTACGATTATTTCAGGCGGAAGCAGCGGCGGCGCCAGCAGAGACTTGGGGGTATTCTCCCGCAGTGACACCGTCTACACGGTGTGTATACCAATGACCGACGCAGGCGGCGGCCCCGACTGGCCCATCGAATATGCACTGATGAGCTCCGCTCCGGCCGGTAATGGTCTGCTCACGCCCCCCATTGCGCTAAAGAAAATCCAGGCGACGGGACCTAAGACTGACCTTACCGCGAATTCAGGGCCAGTGTTCATCATCGGCATAATCAACGAAAAGGGTAAGTTGCAGGCTTTGCGAGCCATTCGCACCTTGGACGTCAGGGCTCAGTCTGCCATTAATGCCCTTGCGCAGTGGGAGTTCCTGCCGGCACAACTCGAAGGAAAACCGGTCGCGAGCAAGATCTTGATCGGGGTAAGTGTTATGCCAACCGAGGAGGGCGGGAAGCAAGACTGATCAGTGCGACATCAATGGTGTCCTTCGGGGTCAATCTTAAATGCTTCTGTGATAGGCACGGAATTGATGTTACACAGATGTCTAAATCATTTGATTTTCCTTTTGGTGCCTGAATGATTTCGAGGTATTTTTGCATTGCTTTTCGAATCCGCAGTCATCACCCGAATCTGTAAGATGCGGCAGAAACATAAATTTTAAGGAGAGTGCTTCGATGAATCCGACTACGATCCGCATTATCGCGGGAGTTGTATTTGTTGTGATCATATTTATCATTGTGGCTCGCCGCAAGAGGATGGCCTCAAATCGCAAACGCGTCGCATGAGAGACCGTTGGGATCTCGATTAAGCTTTGGCCCGAAATTACTAATCAGAGTATGAAATAGTTGCGGCAAGCGGCCGCTATCATGTCGTTCATGGGTGGCCAGTGTTGCCGGAGGGCAGGGTTCTCGGCGCCGTCGCGGGCATCGGAGTCGACTCGCACGACAACGTGTTCGTGTTTCATCGCAACGGACGCACCTGGCCCAACTCAGAAGAACTGGTGACAACCCCAATCGCACTGCCGGCCGTCACTCTTTTCGACGGACGAACTGGCCGAGTGATGGTGGAGTGAGGCGAGAATCGCTTCGCCATGCCGCACGGGCTCACTGTGGACCGCAACGATAACGTCTGGCCTACGGATGTTGCCCTACAACAGGTTTACAAGTTCTCGCACGACGGTCAGCTGCTGCTAACCCTTGGGGAGCGTGGGATTGCGGGGAACGATGCAGCGCATTTTAACCGGCCGACGGAGGTGGCGGTTGCAGCAGACGGTAGCTTTTTCGTGAGCGATGGCTATCGCAACACACGCGTCATGAAATTTTCGTCGACGGGAACATTTCTCTTCCAATGGGGAACGAAGAGCAGCGGCCCAGGCGAATTCGACCTGCCGCACGGACTCGCACTGGATCACACGGGACGTATCTACGTAGCGGATCGAAGCAACCTGCGGGTGCAAATCTTCGACGGGAGCGGCCACTACGTCGGCGAGTGGAAGGGCAAGGACATCGGACGACCCTATGGTATAGCCTTCGCGTCAAACGGTACTGCGTTTGTCGCCGATGGCGGCGACCAACCTGATACACCGCCAGATCGGTCGAAGTCAATAAGCGCCATGCCAATCGGTGCATTGTCGAACGCGCCCTCGAAGCGCTCGTGCGCCTCCCGTAGCCTCCGTTCCGCCATCCGCCGCTCGGTGATGTCGCGAATGGCGCAGCTGACCAGGACGCCTTCTTCCGTTTCGAGTAGGCTGAAGCTGATCTCGATGGGGAACTCGGTACCATTCTTGCGCAGGCCGTACAGCTCCTGGCCCTGCCCCATAGGACGTACGCATGGTTCATAGAAATAGCCGAGGCGGTCCGCCGAGTGTTCTTTGCGAAACCGATGCGGCACCAGGATTTCCATGGACTTGTCAAGCAGCTCCTGACTGGAGTAGCCGAAAAGCCTTTCCGCCTGGGAGTTTACGAGCACAATCTCACCGGCGCTCTTGACGATCACCATCGCATCCGGCGCAGATTCGAGCAGCCTACGAAACATGTCCTCCGGGTGCCTCGCGCTTAGTGCATCAGACGGGCCCCCAGCCGTTCTCAAATCCGCGAGCTGGCGTTCCAGCAGGGCGACTCGCTCCTTCAAAATCTCAACTTCGAGTGGAGAATACATGGTTATCCTCTTTGAGCTGCCGGCTTCGCCTCCCGCAGGGTTCGCCTTGAGGGGGCTCACCGTGAAGGGCCCGATCCTCGATCCGCCCGGCAAACCGCGGCGGGCTCGCTGCCGTCAATTCGAACAGAGTTTCTTGTAGGATCTCGGCAAAGCTCCTGGTCGCAGCGGAGGTGCCCCCAAGCACTTCCTGCCCTGGGTAACAGCAGGCAACCACCAGTAGCTATCCTCCACGGCCAGGCAAAAGAACAAACTGGCGGGCGAGTCCCTCACGGATGTGATCAAATGGTACGCATCCCCATCCGGCAGGCTGGTTTCACTGAGCACCACATCAAATCGATGTGTTTCCAACAGGAGGCGGTGATACTCACATCCCAAACTCTGCAACAACTCTACCAAACGAAACGCACGACTCATGTCGTTTCCCACTAACAGAACAATAGGTTCCTTGATGTCCACGCAATCCCCCGGTAGGCTTGGACGATTTCCTATCCAGCTTGTGTTCGAAAACCTAGGAAAACGGGTACCGGGCAGGCAGCATTGCTCGCCGCCGATTCCACCTCAGACTGACGGCACGTGCACGCGACCTAGCCTAGCTACTTTCCGTCGCAAAAATAGTGAAGAAACTCGTGTGTTTTGTGTGTGAGGGCGGTTGCGTTTGTGCTAGAAGATGCCGATGAGTCTCGGAGGCAAATTTCGTCACGGAGGCGATAGAGTGATCCA
>QHYN01000238.1 GCA_003224145.1 Acidobacteriota bacterium | reverse complement strand
GAGCCGGGTCAAGCCGACCTCAGCGGGATGAGTATTGAACAACTCGCAAAACTCAAAGTGGACTCGGTTTACGGTGCTTCCAAGTTTCTCCAGAAAGCCGCTGATACTCCCACTTCGGTAACCGTAGTCACAGCTGAGGAAATCCGGAAGTACGGTTATCGAACGCTGGCGGACGTACTGCGGACCGTTCGCGGTTTCTATGTGATTTACGATCGCAATTACAGCTATGTAGGCGTGCGGGGATTATCGCGGCCCGGAGACTACAACGCGCGCATCCTCTTCTTGTTGGATGGCCACCGCATCAACGACAACATCTTTGACGGAGCTTATGTGGGGACGGAGTTCCCGGTCGACATGGATCTCATCGAACGGATCGAGATCATTCGCGGGCCCAATTCCTCCATTTACGGCACGGGAGCGTTCGCTGCGGTCGTCAACGTGATCACCAAGCGAGGCCGCGACCTGAACGCCACGGAACTTTCCACCAGGGCCGGAAGCTGGAACTCCTACAAGGGCCGAGTGAGTTTTGGCGAGCGCTTTGACAACGGCCTGGAGACGCTCGTGTCCGGATCCTTCTACAACAGCAAGGGCAACAAGCGCCTGTTCTATCCGGAATTTGACAGCCCGGCCACGAACAACGGGTTCGCCGTAGACGCCGATGGAGACCAGTCGTACAACGTGTTCGCGGATATCATCTACCGGGATTTCAACATTCATGTGGTTCAAGGGTCGCGCACAAAGCACATTCCGACGGCCTCATTCGGCACGGTCTTTAACGACTCGCGAACGCGGACGACAGACGCTCGTGGTTACGCCGACGTGCAGTACAGCCACACCTTTGGAAACTGGGAAACCTTGGGACGGCTTTCTTATGATTGGTACGACTATCACGGAATTTATGTCACCGACTATGCAGGCACCGGCATCCCCCCGTTCACCGAAAACTACGATGCGGCCAACGGAACTTGGCTGGACTTTCAGGGCGACGCTTCCAGAGTCTTCTTCCGGCGCCACCGCGTCACGCTCGGCACGGAGTGGCGCCAGGATCTACAACAGCAGCAGGTGAATTACGACATCCAGCCTTATACTCTCTACTTCGACGATCACCGTTCATCGCGGGAATATGCCGTCTATTTTCAGGACGAGTATTCCATTCGCAAAGGCTTGGCTATCGTGGTTGGCCTACGCGATGATTGGCATGAAAAGTATGGAAACACGCTCAGTCCACGTGTAGGGTTGGTTTTTCGTGCAACCCCTAGAACAGACGTCAGGGCGACCTACAGCTGGGCCTTCCGCGCTCCGAACAGCTTTGAAAGCTTCTATTCCGGCAACAAGAGCAACACGGCGAACCCTGCTTTGCGGCCGGAGAGGATTCGCACCTGGGAGTTGGACCTGGAGCATCGTTTCGGGAAAACCTATACCGTGTCCGGCGCGGGGTTTCTGAATCGCATTGACGATCTGATCGAACAGACGAGGGATCCACTCACTGGTCTCCCGGTGTATACGAATTCCGTCCCCTTGCAAGCCAAGGGCATCGAATGGGAGGTGGGAGCAAAGTGGCCGGGCGGCTTGCAAGGGGCAATTTCGCATTCCCTGCAATACTCTGAGAGCATCGTGACCGATAACGTTTTGACCAATTCTCCGAAACAATTGGCCAAGTGCAATCTCAGTATTCCCCTGGCGCAGAAAAAGCTCTTTGCCAGTTTCGACGCGCAATACACCAGCCGGAGAAGGACCATCGCTCAAACCGATTTGGGCGGGTTCTTCGTCATGAATGCCACGGTATATGCGCGCAAGTTCAAGGAAGACTTCGACGTTTCCGCGGGTCTCTACAATGTTTTCGATAAGCGCTACGCCGACTCCGGAGGCCTCGAACACGTGCAAACCGCGATTCCCCAAGACGGGCGGAACTTTCGAGTAAAACTGATTTATCGGCCACATTGGAGCGAGAGGTAGAGACGAAGAAGTACATGAACTTCCAGCTGCAGACATCTCGCTCAGGGAAGAAACGGCAGGCACGGCGACGGGGCAAACGCGATGCTCGTTCGATCCCTAGAATGTCTCGCGTGCGCCTGGTTTTCTGGCTCGTGCTGGCGACGCAGGCGGCAGTCCCGCAGATCGCTGCTGCCCAAGGGGACTCGGCCGGTGAGTACGAATTGAAAGCAGCCATACTTTACAACCTCACGCGGTTCGTCGAATGGCCGGCCTCGGCTTACCCCAACGCTCAGGCCCCAACTATTCTGTGCATTCTCGGTCGCGATCCTTTCGGAGAGTCTTTGGCATCGATGGTTTCTAAACAGACCCCCAACGGCAGGCTAGTGCAAATTCGCCACGTGCGGAACGACAAGGAAGTCGGCGGTTGCCATGTTCTCTACATCAGTTCTTCCGAAAGGAAACAGGTTGTCCAAATCCTCTCCACAGCCGCGGGATCCAACATCCTCACCGTAGGAGAGATAGCCCAGTTCGCCGCGCGTGGGGGAATGGTTCAGTTTGGTCTGGAAGACAAAGAAGTACGCTTCGACGTCAACCTGGATGCAGCCTTACGAGCGGGGCTGAAGATCAGCTCCAGACTGCTCGTCTTAGCCCGAGTGGTCAAACAACAAAACGGCGATTCAGGGGGCAGCGAGCTTTCGAATTCATCGCCAGAACAGATGATGGTCATGTTGCAAACGGGAGTGAACCACCCGGAATTTAAAGTTACTTAAAGCGCCAGCGGCAAACTTAAGAAGAATGGGTATGGTAAGGACGGCCGATAAAATGAAATCTTTTCGAAGATCGTCGATTCACCAGAAACTAACCGCGATCATACTGGCGACAAGCTGTCTGGCCCTCGGTCTGGCAAGCGTTGGTTATGCCCTGTACGAGCGCGCCAATTATCGCGCGATGCTGGCCAGTGAACTGTCCGCCCTGGGGGACACGTTGGGAGCGAATACGGCCGCCTCGTTGATGTTTAATGACCGGAAGTCGGCGCGCGAGATGCTGGGAGCATTGCAGAGTGAAAAGCACATTATGGCGGGTTGTTTGTACGACCGCGGTGGCAAGGTTTTTGCCGAATATCGTCGCCCCGGCCTGCCGCGTACCTTTGAGATCCCTGCCCGGAGCGAGGACGGGGCACGATTTGACGATGAAAAGATCACGTTGTCTCGTCAGGTAATTTTTGACCAAACAAACGTTGGTGCGATTGCCATCGTCTCCGACCTGAGTGTGCTTCAGGCAAAAACCCGGGAGTATGTGAAGATTTCCGCGCTTGTGTTGCTCCTGTCTGTTCTGCTGGCGTATATCGTGTCGTCGCCGTTGCTCCACAAGATCACGTCGCCCATCTTGCAGTTAGCAGAGCTTGCCGGCAGGGTTTCCAGTAAAGAGGACTATTCTCTGCGAGCCACCCCTGTAGGAAATGACGAGGTCGGGGCGCTTGTCGGTTCGTTCAACCACATGTTGGAGAGCATTCAGCAGCGTGATGCCGCGCTGCTGAGCGCCAAGGATGAGCTCGAAATTCGTGTCCAAGAGCGGACCGAGGAACTCCGAAAAGAAATCGAAGAGCACAAGCGGACCGAAGCCGAAATGCAGCGTGCCAAGGAAACGGCAGAGGAGGCCAGTCGCGCGAAGAGCGAATTCCTCGCGAACATGAGCCATGAGATTCGGACTCCCCTGAACGGTGTCATGGGGATGGCGGACCTGGCCCTCGGAACCGAGCTTACGTCGGAACAGCGGGAATATCTCGACACCGTCAAGCTCTCTGCCGATTCGCTGCTTGGAGTCATCAATGACATTCTCGATTTCTCCAAAATCGAAGCAGGCAGGATTGATATCGATATCCGTCCGTTCAACCTGCGCGACAGCCTGGAATCAAACCTCAGAACGCTTGCTCTTCGGGCAGACGAAAAGGGGCTGGAGCTACTCTGCGAATTGGCGCCGGAGGTTCCGGAAATGGTGCGGGCAGACGCCAACCGATTGAATCAAATCTTGATCAACCTTGTGGGCAATGCCATCAAGTTCACGCACGAAGGGGAAGTCGCCGTAAAAGTGCAAGTCGATGCGGGGGGCCAAGAAGATCGAGTTTTACATTTTGAGGTGGCCGACACGGGAATTGGCGTTCCGCCCGAAAAGCAGAAAGTGATTTTTGATGCGTTCGCGCAGGCGGACACATCCACGACACGAAAATACGGTGGAACCGGGCTGGGACTGACAATTTCGACGCGGTTGCTGGAAAAGATGGGTGGAAAGATATGGCTGGAGAGCGAAGTTGGAAAGGGAAGCAGGTTCCACTTTACGTTGCCAGTCGCTGTCGTTGATCCCGAAAGAGTTGAAATAGGAAAGGCCGCGCCTCCGGAGATTTTGCGGGGCGTGAGAGTTCTGGTGGTCGACGACAATCGCACGAACCGCCGGATTCTCGAAGGCATGCTGAAGCGGTGGGAAATGCGGTCCACTTCGGTGGAAGGTGGGGAAGATGCATTGGCGGAGTTACCCGCTGCACGGAGAGCGGAGGATCCGTACGGGTTGATCCTGCTGGACATGCACATGCCAAAGATGGACGGTTTTGAGCTCGTGGAACGAATCCGGCAGAGGCCGGAGTTATCGACGGCAACGATCATGATGCTAACTTCCGCCGGCCATCGGGGAGATGCGGAGCGTTGCAATAAACTGGGAATCTCCGCTTACCTGCTGAAACCGATCCGTCAGTCGGAATTGCGCGAAGCCATTGCGCGAGTTCTCGGAGCGCGCGAGAGCAAGGGCGCCATCCCGTTAATTACCCGATATTCATTGCACGACGAACGCGACCCTGAATCTGTCTTGAACGTGCTTCTCGTGGAAGACAATCTTGTGAACCAGCGGCTGGCCACACGCTTGTTGGAGAAGCGCGGACATCGTGTGGTAGTGGCCGGCAACGGGCGGGAAGCGCTGGAGACGCTCGGGAAAGCAAAGTTCGACCTGGTATTCATGGATATCCAGATGCCGGAAATGGATGGCATTGAAGCAATAAGCGCGATTCGCCAGAAAGAAATAGGCACTGATCGACGACTGACGGTGATCGCTCTCACTGCTCACGCAATGAAAGGCGACCGGGAGAAATGCGTAACTGCCGGCATGGACGATTATTTGTCCAAGCCGATACGGCCCCAGGAGCTGGATGAGATCTTAGAGCGCTACCTTGTGCGTCCGAAGGTATTCTCCTAGTTTGACCTCGGTTAAATTTCCAAGCAGTCTAAGCCTGCGCGAAAATCCAATTTCCAGTTCGAAATCGACGTGTCCTCGGATAATGCATTTGCACCCTTTGAGAAGCAAGGTAAGCTAGCAACGGGTCATTTAGGACACCTGCGAGCGTGGTCCGGCGTTTGACAGTCAATCTGTGCCATTTCGAAAGGAAAACGGTGATGAGGCAGCTCTATACGAATGTTTTGACGTTGGGAGTAGCGGGATTTCTGGTCCTTGCGATGGCATCCTCCGCACAGAAACCAGCTCCGCCACAAGCGCCCGCGCAGGGTGCGAAGAAGGCGCAGCCAGAGACGCAAGCCAAGAAGGCTGCTCCCAAGCGTGCGCCGCTGGAAGTGCCACAACTGAAATTCGAGAAATACAAACTGGCGAACGGCCTGGAGGTGATTCTTTCGGAGGACCACCGCTTGCCCATGGTGGCGGTGAATTTGTGGTACCACGTGGGGCCGGCGAACGAGTTGCCCGGGCGGACGGGCTTCGCCCATTTGTTTGAGCACATGATGTTCGAAGGGTCGCGGCACGTGCCCGGGAATTCCCATTTTCATTTCCTCGAAGCTGCCGGTGCAAGCGACATCAATGGGACGACGGATTTCGACCGCACGAATTACTTCGAGACGCTGCCCGCGAACCAATTGGAGCTGGCGCTGTGGCTGGAATCGGACCGCATGGGCTACCTGCCGGACAAGCTGGATCAGGCCAGCCTTTCGAATCAGCAGGATGTGGTGCGAAACGAGCGGCGGCAAAGCATGGAGAACGCTCCCTATGGAATTGTGGAAGAAGGGATGATGCACCAACTTTTTCCAAAGGATCACCCTTACTACGCGGACGTGATTGGATCGCACGCGGACATCCAAGCGGCCAAGCTCGAGGACGTGAGAAATTTCTTCAAGCTGTACTACGCACCGAATAATGCGAGCCTGGCGATTGTGGGGGACTTTCAGCCGGAGCGAGCCAAGGAGTTAGTGCAGAAGTATTTTGGCTCGCTGAAGCGCGGGGAGGATGTGCCGAAAATCAAGGCGAAAACGCCGCCGATCGCTTCGGAGAGACGTTCTGTGATTCAAGACAATGTTCAACTGCCGCGTGTTTACATGGCATGGCTCAGTTCGCCGATCTTCAAACCGGGCGACGCGGAGGCGGATCTTACGGCCACAGTACTGGGAGGAGGGAAGTCGAGCCGGCTGTACAAGAAGCTAGTCTATGAAAGACAGATCGCGCTGGATGTGGCAGCGAATCAGCAATCGCTGATACTCGGGTCGGTGTTCCAGGTGCAGGCGACGGCGCGGCCGGGAGTGAAACCAGATGATCTGGAGAAGGCCATCAATACGGAGTTGGATGCGTTCCGGACCAGCGGACCGACAGAGGCAGAATTGGTCCGTGCGCGAAACGTGCTGGAATCACGAATCATTGAGGGACTGGAAACGCTGGGAGGATTTGGGGGAGTGGCCGACCGTTTGAATAGCTACAACCATTTTCTGGGCACACCGGATTTTCTCGCCGCGGACATTGCGCGGTATGAGGATGCCTCGGTCGAATCGCTGCAAGCCTTTGCGCAGGCGCAGCTCAACAGCAATCAGCGAGTCGTGGTGTACGGAGTCCAGGGGAAGCAGGAGCTTGGCGCGGAAGTTCCCACCCCGAAGGCCGAACAGAAGGACACGGCAAAGACCGGAGGTGAACCGGTCAATGCAGACGCGGAATGGCGCAAAGAGGCGCCGAAGCCGGGGCCGTCAAGTCCGCTGCATTTGCCGGTGCCGGAGCAATTCAAGCTTTCCAATGGCTTAACCGTGCTGTACAGCGAGCGGCCGGGACTGCCGCTAGTGGCGGCGAGCCTGGTGCTGCGTTCGGGGAGTGGCGCGAATCCTGTAGACAGGCCCGGGCTGGCCAGCTTCACCGCAAGAATGCTGCAGCAGGGAACGACCACGCGGAACGCGCTGCAGATCGCGGATCGCGCTGCGGATTTGGGTGCGACGCTGGTGTCGCGGGCCTCGATGGATAGTTCCCTTGTTGGCTCGCAGGCGCTGACACGAAATTTTCCCGATGCATTGGACTTATTGGCCGACGTGGCGCTGCATCCCAATTTCCCGAAGGAGGAGGTCGAGCGAGTGAGGAAGGAGAGGGAAGCAGCCCTCGTGCAGGAAAAGGATGAGCCGTTCTCCGTGGCGTCGCGGGTCATGAGGACGGCACTCTATGGGACTCATCATCCTTACGGCTATCCGGATATTGGGACCGCCGATTCGCTGAAAACCATTTCGCGAGAGGATTTGCTGAAGTTCTGGCAGGAGCATTATTTCCCGAATGATGCGGCGTTGATCGTCGCGGGAAATATCCAGCTCGCCACGCTGAAACCGCTGTTGGAGAAGGAGTTCGGCGGGTGGAAGGAGGGAAAGTCGGCGGCCACAGCAATAGGAGCGCTCGAGAGCACGGATGCGCGTTTGATTTTGGTTGACCGGCCGGGCGCCCCCCAAACGACGCTGGAGTGCTACGAGCTGGGGGCGGCGCGTTCGACGCCGGACTATGCGCCACTGGAAGTGATGAACACCGATTTGGGGGAATTGTTCTCGAGCCGCATCAACATGAATTTGCGCGAAGCCCATGGCTATACTTACGGCGCGGGATCATCTTTTGTTTATCATCGCCAGCCGGGGCCATTCCTTGCCTACTCGGACGTGAGGACGGATGTGACGGCCCCCGCGACTACGGAAATTTTCAACGAACTGCGGCGGATGCGCGACACGCAGATGACGGCCGAAGAGATGAAGTTGTCGAAAGATTCGATTACGCGGTCGATGCCGGGGCGGTTCGAGCGCGGCACCGACGCTGCGGGAACGTTTGCCGAACTTTTTGTTTACGATTTGCCCTTGGATTACTTTTCGAAATTGCCGGAGATTGTCGATGCCGTGACTCCGGAGCAGGCCCAAGCAATGGCGCAGAAGTACATTCATCCGGAAAAGATCGTGGTGCTGGCCGTGGGGGACCGGGCGAAGATCGAAGAGGGGATGAAGAAGCTGAATCTCGGCAAGATGGAGATCCGGGACACGGAAGGGAAGATCGTTCACTGAGCTGGGGCATTGCAGCCCCCAGTTTGCCGTTATCGCCTTTCCGACGGCTTGAGTTCATTATCATATATTTGTGCAAGCTGATTTGCGCTTGGTTGACGGCTGCAAATCAACGGTGGATGTGTGAGACTAATTTTTTCGCGAATCGGCCTTCTGACATTTGCCTACATCCTCGCAAGTACTACAGTAATGTTTTCTCAGACCCAGCAAAGCGGAATCGAGAAACAAGGGAACCTGCGACGCCATAACATTCAGGAGAGGGTTCGGCGAAATCTGGCTGACGACGAGAACGGAATCAGGCGATTGTTTACCATGGGCAACGAAGCTGTCCCTTCGTTAATTAAGTTCCTGTCCGACGCCGACGAAGAGAAAAGGGGCGGTGCGGCTCGAGGCTTGGCTTATATTGGAAATCAGCAGGGGATGCAAGCACTCCGAAATGCCGTTAAAGCCGAGAAGGACAAGGAGACAGAGTCTGCGATGTCCTGCTTTCTAGCTGGTGGGCTAGTTGAGACGAAATCAGAGAGCGACCTGGATTTTCTAAGAAACACGATCGAAAGGGCCCAAATTGTTGCTGACGATGATGAGGCGGCATTTTCCGCAGTTTGTGCGGCGCTGGCATTGGGCATGAGAGGAGGGGGTGATTCACTAGCGGAATTACGCAAAGTCGCGAAAGTGGATGTCCTGGGTGTCGAAGAAATTGGAAAAGCGATTCAGTGGGCGGAGAGCAAGTCCACGCCGAGACAAACGCCAACTGAACAGTCTTTAAGTGATGAGGAACTGATCAAGAAGATCGTTTTGGATGGCACGTTCTTCGCGCAAGAAGAACGGAGCAAGACTTCAGTCGAGGAACTTACGTTCAACAGGCAGCGGAACAGAGCATTGGTATCCTTAGAGATTTACAATGGCCCAAAAGATGCCCGGGGGTACGACCTCGTTTTGGCTAAAGAGAGCAGCGCGTGGCGAGTTGTGGGAATCTGGTTTGCGTGGGTTGCGTGACGAACCGTTTATCGGGCCAAGTCCCAATGAGTCGCGTAGTCGGAAACTAAGGTGCTACTCAAATAGTTTGAGTGTTGACTCGGACTGGACGCGTCGCTAAGATTTGATTCAGGGCGATGCTGTGCGGTAGTGCAGCATTGCTCAATTCAGCCACGGAGGCGCCTGTGCGAACCACGAGCAAAGTCCTTGCGGGCGGGTGTGTCTCCGCGGCTGGCATGAACTGACCGCAGCATCCCTCCCGCAATTCCAATCCACTTAGAACGAATGCTGTTTTGATTTGGCATTAGCGGCGGCCGTGTGTTGTGGCATGGCCGCAGGAGGATCCTGCAGTGTCCATTATTCAATGGGGATGGGATGGCTATTTTGAGGCCGTTTGGAGCGACAGCGATCGTGAAAGCACGATGCCAGCGCGAGTCGTGGCGCAGCACCGCGGGTGCTGGCGCGTTGCCGGTGATTTCGGGGAGCGCATGGCGGAAGCGGCGGGAAAGCTGCGCCTGGCTGCAGAGGAGGGTGCGGATTGGCCGACCGTGGGCGATTGGGCGGCGGTGGAACTCGATACTGCGAACAGCCCCGCGCTAATTCGAGAGGTGCTGCCGCGACGCAGTGCGTTTGTGCGCAAAACGCCGGGGAAGAAGATCGCCGAACAAGTGCTGGCAGCCAATGTGGACACAGTGTTGCTGGTTTCTGCGCTGGATGGCGATTTCAATCCGCGGCGCGTGGAGCGCTATCTGGCGCAGTGCTGGGAATCAGGAGCGAAGCCGGTCGTCGTGTTGAACAAGGCGGACACTTGCCGAGACGCTCGGGAAAAGGCGGCGGAGATGGAGAAAGTCGCGTTGGGAGCGGAGGTGTGCGTGGTCAGCGCAAAAACGGGGCAAGGTTTGCGGGAACTGGAGCCGCTACTTCGGCCGGGGAAGACACTGGCGATGCTGGGTTCTTCGGGAGTCGGCAAATCGACGCTCGCGAACCGGCTTCTAGGAGACGCGCGACAGGAAGTACGGGAAGTCCGCGAGAGCGACAGCCGGGGGCGGCATACGACAACGGCGCGACAGCTTTTTGTTTTGCCTGGGGGAGCGTTGCTTATGGACACGCCGGGATTGCGGGAATTGCAATTGTGGGACGCGGAGGAAGGGATGGCCCAGGCCTTTGCCGACATCGACGAGTTGGCGGAACAGTGCCGATTTAGCGATTGCCGCCATGAAGGTGAACCGGGCTGCGCGGTACGAGCGGCGCTGGATGCGGGCGTCTTGGATCCGGCACGGCTCGAAAATCGGCGGAAGCTGCAGCGCGAACAGGAATTCCTGCGGCGGAAGATGGATCCGGAAGCGCGAGCAGAATACAACCAGCGGGTCAAACAGTTGATGAGGGGAGTGCGAGAAATGTACCGGCACAAGAAACGGGACTAGTGTTGCGAAACGCGCTTGTGGATGAATTCGACGATGTCTTGCGTGGAAGTGCCGGGAAGGAAGATTTCGGCGATGCCCGATTGCTTTAGGGCAGGAATGTCGCCCTCGGGGATGATGCCGCCGACGAGCACGGTAACGTCGGACATCCCTTTTTCGCGAAGGAGGTTCATGAGCTGCGGACAAATCGTGTTGTGGGCGCCGGAGAGAATGGACAGGCCGATGACGTCGACGTCTTCCTGCACGGCAGCGGAAGCGATCATCTCCGGCGTCTGGCGCAGGCCGGTGTAGATGACTTCCATTCCGGCGTCGCGGAGCGCGCGCGCGATGACTTTGGCGCCCCGGTCGTGGCCGTCCAACCCGGGCTTGGCAATCAGCACTCGTATTTTCTTCTCAGGCATTGTGCCTCTGTTGCCTCTTCTCTGTGCTCTCTGCGTACTCTGTGTTGAGAGACGTCTTGTTGCTATTGGGGGGCATGATGAATCGGCGAACGCCATCTTTCAAGACCGGCACATTGAAATTGATTCAGCAGTCCAAGCTGGTGCCCGGAGAGTCGCAGATAAGTCAATATTATTGCTTCGTGGATCGGGCCAAGACCATCAACCGATTTGAGCTCAACGACGACCCTGCCTTCAACAAGCAAGTCCAGGCGAAATCCACATTCCAGCTTTGTTCCTTTGTAAACAAGCGGGATGGGCTTCTGCTTTTCGAAATGAATACCGCGAAGCGCAAGTTCATGACATAGGCAGTCTTCGTATGCCGATTCCAACAGGCCCGGACCTAATAGCTTGTGCACCTCAATTGCAGCGCCGATGATCGCGCGGGTGAGTGCGGTGTCATCCATTAAGGTCTTTTTAACACAGAGTACACAGAGGGCACAGAGAAGAAAAACAAGAGTCAGGTGATGGCGACTTCTTCGTAGGTGCCGAAGACGTCGCGCATGGCGTCGCAGATTTCTCCGAGCGTGGCGTAGGATTTGACGGCGTCGAAGATGAATGGCATGAGATTTTCGTTGCCTTTGGCGGCGGTGCGGAGGCTGTTGAGGCGGCGGTCCACTTCGGCTTGCGAGCGCTCGGCGCGGAGTTTGCGGAGGCGGTCGGCCTGGCGGCGGGCCACGGTTTCGTCAATTTGCAAGGTTTCCAGAGGCTTTTCTTCGGAGACAAAATCGTTCACGCCGACGATGATTTTTTCTTTTCTGTCCACGGCCATCTGATAGCGGTAGGAAGCTTCGGCGATTTCGCGCTGGGGATAGCCGCGCTCGATGGCCGCGACCATGCCGCCCATGGAATCGATTTTTTCAATGTAATCCCACGCGCCGCGCTCGGCTTCATTGGTGAGCGTCTCGACGAAGTAAGAGCCGCCGAGCGGATCGACGGTGTTGGTCACACCGGTTTCGTGGGCGATGATTTGTTGCGTGCGCAGCGCGATGGTGGCAGCGAATTCGGTGGGCAAGGCCCAGGCTTCATCCAGCGAATTCGTATGCAGGGATTGCGTGCCGCCGAGGACTGCGGCAAGCGCTTGGAGCGCCGTGCGCACGACGTTATTATAGGGCTGCTGCGCCGTGAGGGAGCAGCCAGCGGTTTGCGAGTGGAAGCGCAACGCCCAGGAGCGCGGGTTCTTCGATTTGTAGCGTTCGACCATGGCTTTGTGCCAGATGCGGCGGGCGGCACGATACTTGGCAATCTCTTCGAAGAAATCGTTGTGGGCGTTGAAGAAGAAGGAGAGCTGCGGCACAAATTGGTCAATGTCCATGCCGCGGCGCATGCCCCATTCGACGTATTCCAACCCATCGCGCAAAGTGAAAGCTAATTCTTGGATGGCCGTCGAGCCGGCTTCGCGGATGTGATAGCCGCTGATGGAGATCGTGTTGAACTTGGGGGTGTTCTTTACGCCGAATTCAAACGTGTCAATGACCAGGCGCATCGAGGGCTCAGGAGGGTAGATGTATTCCTTCTGTGCGATGTATTCCTTGAGGATGTCGTTCTGGAGAGTGCCGGAGATTTTCTTCCAGTCCGCGCCCTGCTTTTCGGCGACGGCGAGGTACATGGCCCAGATGACGGCCGCAGGAGAATTGATGGTCATCGAGGTAGTCACGTTGGCGAGCGGAATGTGATCGAACAGGACTTCCATGTCCGCGAGGGAGCTGATGGCCACACCGCATTTTCCGACTTCGCCCTCGGCGAGGGGGTGGTCGGAGTCGTAGCCCATAAGAGTGGGGAGATCAAAGGCAGTGGATAGGCCGGTCTGCCCTTGCGAAGTCAGATAGCGGAAGCGCTGGTTGGTATCCTCGGCGGTGCCAAAGCCGGCAAATTGACGCATGGTCCAGAGGCGGCTGCGGTACATGGTGGAATGTATTCCACGCGTATAAGGTGGTTCGCCGGGGAAGCCCAGATCGCGCTCAGGATCCCAGTTGGGTAGGTCGGCTTCGGTATAGAGCCGCCGGATGGGATGGCCGGAGACCGTCGTGAATTCGGTCTGGCGCTCGAGGCTTTTTTCCAAGGTTGGCTGGAGGGTGTTCTTCTCCCAGGCGAGTTCTTTGGCGGCGGGTTTGCGCGGAGTCGAGGAAGCGTCAGCCGGAGGCGCGGTTTGCGTAGTTCCTCTGGGCTTCTCGCTCATGTTTGTGGCTCTCCGGTTGCGTTGAAACAAGCTCTCGGCTGTTGCACAGATTAATGCTATTCGAAAGGCTGCGGGTGGGCAAGCGTAGCCTGATCGAATGTTTGGTCGCGTCGCATGGCAGAGGACTGTATTTTCGCTGCGGTGCGATTGTGGGTGATTACTGCTTCTTTTTCACGCGCACAGCGGGTTCGGGTGCTTTTTCCGGCGGGAAGTTTACGCTGAAGTAGTCGATCAGAGGATCGCGATCCTTGGGACCCACCAGGGCGCCCCACTTGATCATCTTGTCGACTTCCCGCGTCCAGGCAGCCTTGTTGAGCCGCTGTTGCAGGATAATGCGCGCTTCATGACACTCGAGGCAGGCAGTGCGAGCCTTGGCCTGCATCTCGCCGGGCGGGAGATCGGGCGCCTGCGGCGACTGCGCCCAGAACAAGGGCGCGCAGGTTGTAACCAGGCCAAGAATCGTCAGTGCGCTAGGCTTCGACATGGATCTTCACCTGATCGATGGCGTTGTAAAGATAGCCGCTCGGATTCCAGGCGGCGGTTTCGGGTTGAGAGCGGCCTTGGGTGTCCGCGGCGCGCGACAGGATGGTGTACTCGCCGCTCTTGGCGGCCTCCCATGAGTAGCTCCAGAGTCGCCAAGCATACTTGGCATGATCGGCGGCGAGCCGCGCTGGGGACCAAGTCGCGCCCGCGTCCGTGGAGACCTCAACCTTCGCGATGTCGGCCTCGCCTGCCCAGGCAGCGCCGCGAATGGGAACTACGCCCCGCTTTGCCTTGGAGTCGTCAGCCGGGCTCGCAATCACAGACTTCACATTCAGCCCGGTGACGGGATGCGCGTCGTCGGGATTGACTGAGCCGCCCGGGGCAACGGGTTGGTTGGGAAAGCGATATCCCGGCTTCATGAAGTTGCCGTCGAATTCCTTGTCGAGAATCTTGATCTCCGTGAGCCACTTGCAGGAGGCGGCCCCGATCCAGCCGGGAACTAAGGCCCGGGCGGGGAATCCGTGATGCTTTTCGAGCGGCGCACCGTTCATTTGCGTGGCCACCAGGGTGTCCGTGTCCATTGCCTTCTGAATTGGAATACTACGGATAAATGGCGGCACTTTCCCGGGCACTTCGTCCAGGCCGCGGAACATTACGTGCTTGCCCGCGGTTTTGACGCCCGCGCGTTGCAGCAGGTCGCGAAGGCGAGGACCGCTGAACCGGGCCGTACCGACGGCCCCCCGCTGCCATTGAATGCCCGGAACCGAGGGATGCTGGAAAGCACGTCCATTACCGGCACATTCCAGTGTGTTGATAACCGTGTGCGATTCGACCTTGCCGAGATCGGCAAGGCTCAGCGTAAACGGTTTTTCCACTTCCCCGGTCACACTGAGGCGCCACTCGGCGGCATCGACTGTACTCGGCTCGTGCATGTGGTTGCGCACGAAGAAGTGCGGGACGGGTGTGATCCACGAGTTCAGGAATTCCATTGGCATCTCGACATCAAGGAAGCGGAAGGAACGCAAAATCATTCCGTCTTTGCCCGGAATTGTCGGCACGTCGTATTGGGTGGCAGCCCAACTGAGCACAGGCTGGGCTGCGCCTGCGGCCGCCAGCAAAAAGGAGGCGTCTTTGAGAAGCTCGCGTCGCGAAATCATCCGGGATCTCCCGCTTGACATCAACACAGCCGTCTACTTGGCGTTGTATTCGTTGGCGGTCAATTCCTTGTGGCCGACGGACTGCGGGTGTTTGACGACACCGCTCGGGGCTTTCGCGTTGTCGGGCCACCAAAGATGGAAGATGATTCCGTCGGTCTGAGCGGCAGCTTCGGCAATTTTCTTGGCCTCTTCGGGAGTGCGATCCAAGACCTGCACGCGTCCGGTGGCGATTTCGACCGCGTGATCATGATAAAACTTGTTCCAAGTGTCGAGGGAGACGTTGGAGCGCGAGACGCCCTTGGCCACGAAGTATTCCACCTGTTTGAGCAGCGCATTGGGCTCCGTGGACTCGTAAATCAGACACTCCAGCACTTCGCTCGAAACGGCCTTGCAGTAATGATGATAGGGCCCCATCACCTTGCCATCCATCTGGTGCGGGGCAAGAACGTGAATTTCGTGGCCGTCTGCCGGGGTCCGCGGCTTTTCCTGCTGGGGGCTGCTGCGGGATCCCAAGGCAAGAATTCCCGTCATCACGACCGCGCTGAAAAAAGCGAACTTGTAATTCATGTTTTCTCCTCGAAGATGAACGTTCACTGATCCCCGTCCCTGGGTGCAGTTCTGAGGGCCAGCGGCTTGGGCAAATTACCACGTGAGGCCCTGGAAGTCCTCATCAAAAGGTGATCATTTCCCGATAACTTGGGTTCCAGCCGGAAAGCGTGCCGTCTGCCTGTAATTACTCATTTGGGAATTTCGCCTCGACGCGCGCTCGCGCGTCCTGCTTCGTTCAGGCGAGATGGTGGCGCTGTAAGCCGTTAATCCCCTTCGCGTGTGGATACGAAAAAGGTAAAGCTGGCCGGATTGGATTGCCCGAGCCGGCTTAAGAATGTTCGCGATTGGCTACTTTTGGTCGGCGTCGGAGAAAAGTTTCTCGGTGCCGACAACCTGGCCGTGCAAGGTGCCGGGGATGAGCGTCTCGCGTTCCACTTCGCCGGTCTTGGCGTCGGCGATAGTCACTCGGTTGACCTCCAGTGTGCGCCCGACCGCGCGCTCGTAGTTGGCTCTCGCTTCGACCAGGTCGGCGAGTGCACGAAGCTCCGTGCCTTGAGCGGTGACAAAATCGCGCTGCGTCAAGATGACCTGGTAGACCGTGGACGCACCGAGTTGGTATTTCTTCTGCTCGGCTTCAAAGGTCTGCTGTTGAAGTTCGCGTGCCTTACTAGCGGCTTCCACACGCGCGCGGTCCTGTTCCAAAGCGATGTAGGTGTTGCGCACGTCGAGCAAAGCCGCGTTTTTCAACTGTTGCATTTGTGTTTCGAGCTGCCGCTGGACGAGCATGGAACGCTGGTTATCCGCCTGCAAGGAGCGATTGCGAATGGGAATGGTGATGCTTACGCCGACCGCATAGTCCGGGTTGTTATTGTGAAACACGGAGCTCATGGCGTCGCCGAAACCACTCTGCGACGTGCCAGTGGTAGGCGTGGAAAAAGCAGGTTCGAAAATCGGGGTGCCATTCACAGACACGGGATTGCCGCTTGCATCCACGATGGGTACCTCACTGCTGATCAGTTTACTGGTCCCCTTTATAAGCGAGTTACCACTCAGCCCTACGGTTCCGTATTGAGCGCTCAGCGTTGCTGTCGGCAGCAGCGCGTTGTGAGTGGCTTTCACGTCAATGCCCGCGTTCTTTAAGTTGTACTCCTGCTCCAGGAGGTCCGGGCGTTTTGTGTAGGCCTCTCGCAGCGCCTCTTCGAAACTGGGAGCTTCAATTTGTTCCGGGGTGCTCGGCTTGTCCGTCGGGATGATCTCGACGTTGACGAGGCGAGGATCCAGGGGATTCCTGGTGATGGCGTTTTTCAGCGTCTGTTCGTCCTGGAGCTGCACGGTTTGGGCGACGATAAGATTCTGGCGGTCGGTCGCCAATTGGGCTTCGGCGCGAGTCACGTCCAGGGGGGCCATCGTTCCAATTTCAAGCTGTTTCTTGTTGTCGTTATAGAGCTTTTCGGAAACCGCTACGGCTTGCTCCTGCACCTTGACATTCGCTCGCGCGTAAACGAGCTCCCAGTACGCGGTAATAGTATTCGTGGTGGTGGTGATGGCCTGTTGCGCGAAGGCCAAGTCGGCAATCTTGCGATTGTTCTTGGCGATGAGGATATTGCGGCGATTCACGGTCAGTCCGAAGCCACTAAGCAAGTTCTGGCTAAACGAGACGAAGATCGAGGATTGCACCGCCGGATTAAAAAAGTTGGCCGCAGCACTGTTGGAAGATCGCGTGTTGTCATAGGTGACGCTCATGCTCGTTCCCGTCGGGAAATACTGGGAATATTGCGTGTTGTAGGTGGCCGTGTGACTTACGATCGAAGCGGCCGTCGCGGAAGTTCCGGTTCCGGAAATGAACGGGTTGTTGATGGGTGTCTTGCGATCGTCGAAAAAGACCGAGGACGTGAGCAGAGGATCATAAGAAGTGATCGTGAACGCAAAGGGGTTGAGACTGGCGGAGGAGGCAGCGATGGCTGCGCCCGGAGTCCCATACCCGGAGGAGCCTGACGATGCCTTGAGAATGCCGACATCCGCGATCCAGGGATAATAGCGCTGCACCGCGATGTCCACGCTGTTTTCCAGGGCAAGTTCCACAGCATCTTGAAGCGAGAGTTCCAGCTTTCCCTCATGAACGAGCTGCTCGACGCGCGGCGAATTAGCGACACTGGTTTCCTCGATCTTAATCGCGCGGTATGGAGCAATCAGGTTTGGGAACGGTCTAGGCGCACGCGTGAAATTATGCTTCGCCGACCCGAGCGACACCGGTATCGGCGCCGCAGTTGTTTTCGCCGGCGGAGCCGGAGGGGGTTGCTGCGGCTCCTGCGCAAAGGCAGGAGAGCCGGGTCCCCCTGCAAGCGTCATGGCCAGCACGGCGGCCAGCAGCGGTCGAGCAAACAGCGATCCCGACTGGATCGGGGTCACACTAGGCGAAGTCATAGGGCTCCTTACCCTCAAGATTTCTCCCCAAGGGACTTAATTTGTACTGAGCTGGACTCAAATCTGTAAAACGTTCGTAGAATGGAATTTGTTTCAAATAATTGACCGTTTTGGGGTTGCAAACCGAGATTCAACCACCTTGCCTTTACCCCGCACGGGGACGGACTGGAAGCCGCTGCAAGCTCTGAATCACGCCGACCAAACGAAAAAGCAGTCTAACAGGCGACCCGTTCCTTGACAACGAAGGACACCACGGCTAGGCTGCTGACATTTCGACGGTTAGGAGCGGCGAACGGTTAGCTCGGACCATGCTCAAGCGAGAAGAAATCCTGAAAATGTTCGAGACGGCCGGCGCCATCCGTCACGGCCATTTCGAGCTCTCCAGCGGGCTTCACAGTGGCACATACGTGCAGTGTGCGCTGGTCTTGCAGTATCCGCGCTTCGCGGAAAAGCTCGGACAAGCGCTGGCGGCGCTCTTCTCCGATGTGCGCATTGATGCGGTCGTCTCGCCGGCGATCGGAGGATTGATCATCGGTCAGGAAGTTGCCCGGGCGTTGCCGGAACCGAAAAACCAATTTGGCGGTGGTGTGCCCGCCCTCTTTGCGGAGCGCGACGCGAGCGGAATGATGACCCTGCGTCGCGGGTTCGATATCCGCCCCGACCAGCATGTTCTCGTGGTGGAGGACGTTTGGACCACGGGTGGTTCAACCGAGGAGACCATACGAGTTGTCGAAGAAGCGGGCGGCCGCGTGGTGGCTGCCGGCGCGCTGATCGACCGCAGCGGCGGCACGATCGAATTTGAGGTGGAAGCACAATCGCTGATCCAGGTTCCCATCGCCAGCTACGAACCCGAGGATTGTCCGCTCTGCCGCAGCGGCAGCCCTGCCGTGAAACCCGGCAGCCGTTTCGTGCGCACCGCTCCCTGATCCGGATGTCCCCTCCCCCTCATGCGTTATTTCAAACTCACCATCGCCTACGACGGCACGGATTTCCACGGCTGGCAAATGCAGGCGAACAAGCCCACGATTCAGGGCGAAATCGTCCATGTACTCCAGCGTCTGACGCAGGAAAGGATTATTCTGCATGGCGCTGGCCGCACAGATGCCGGCGTGCACGCCCTGGGACAAGTGGCCAGCTTTCGCACGCAATCTCCCTTGTCGGCTCAGGAATTTCAGCGCGCGCTGAACGCCTTGCTTCCGCCGGCGATTCGCATCGTTGGGTCCGAGGAGGTCGGCCCGGATTTCAATGCGCGCTGGTCCGCGCGCGGCAAAACCTACCGTTATCGTTTGTATCGCGGGAAAGTCGTGCCGCCGGCGGTCTGGCGGTACGTCCTGCATTATCCGTTTCCGCTCGATGAAGATGCCATGCGCGACGCAGCAGCAAGGTTTGTGGGCACGCACGACTTTGCATCCTTCGCGGCCTCGACAGGCTCGGAGGACGATGAACACGAGCATTCCACGGAGCGCGAGATTTATTCGACGGAACTCGCGCGCTCCGCGGACAACGAAGAACTGCTCTTCACCGTGAGCGGCCGCTCCTTTCTCCGCTACATGGTGCGTAAGATGGTGGGCACGCTCCTCGACGTCGGTCGCGGCAAACTCAAGCCGGAAGACATCGACCGCTTGTACGAAATTAAGGACCGTTCGAAGTCCGGTCCCACGGTTCCGCCCCAAGGATTGGTGATGGTGGAAGTCCGCCACGAAGAAGCGTGGCGAGTCGGCAAGCCCTAAGCTGGCCCTCAGTTGGTGAAGCCAAACGCCCGGCTCGTGGTCGAGACGAGGTGCTCCGTCACCAGCAAGCATAGTTGGTTGGCCTTCCCTGAACGATAAAATCGGTTAGAATCGCGCTATGGCGGCCACAGCCATTCCCATTGATACGCTGCCGTCGATCAATCCGGCGACCGGGGAAGTTTTTGCACAGGTTGAAAAAACCCCAGCGGCGCTTGTGCCGGAGATCATCGTACGCGCGCGAATTGCTCAATCGAACTGGGCGGAGCTTTCCGTCAAAGAACGTTGTGCGAAACTGCGCAACTTGCGCCAGCGCATGCTGGCCTCGCGCAATGAATTGGCGGACACCGTGGTCCGCGAGTCCGGGAAGCCGCGCGTCGAAGCGCTCTTCGCAGATATTTTTGTTGCGCTCGATTCCGCAGAGTATTGGTCCAGGAACGCCGCGGCCGCTCTTCGCACAGAGCCAGTGCGCCACCACAGTCTGGCGGCGAAAGCCAAACGCGGTTATCTTGCCTATGAACCTCTCGGCATAATTGCAATCATTTCCTCTTGGAATTACCCGCTGGCCATCCCGATGAGCCAAATCATTCCTGCCCTTGCGGCAGGAAATGCGGTCGTCTGCAAAACTAGCGAATTCACTCCTCAGTGCGGGGAACTCATCCAAAAGCTCTTTACGCACGCTGGGTTTCGGCAAAACCTTGTCACTGTCGTTCAGGGCGGAGGAGACGTTGGCCAAGCCCTGATTGACGCCCCTCCAGATAAAGTCCTATTTACAGGAAGCGTAGCGACCGGCAAACGCGTCGCCGAAGCTTGCGCAAAGAAGCTCATTCCCACGGTCCTGGAACTCGGCGGCAAAGACGCGATGATCGTTCTTGCGGACGCGGATTTGGACGTGGCCTCAAGCGCTGCGGTTTGGGGCAGTTACACCAATTGTGGGCAGGTGTGCCTGTCAGTGGAGCGCTTGTTCGTCGAGCAAGCGGTCGCGCAAGAGTTCGTTGACCTCTGCGTAGAGAAAACGAAGAAGCTGCGGCTGGGTCCCGGCACTGATCCTGCCACTGATGTTGGTCCACTCATTCGGCCGCACCATGTCCAGCGCATAAGCGATTTGGTCAACGATGCGGTATCGTACGGCGCGAAAGTTTTATGCGGCGGGAACGCACGCCGAGATCTTGGCCCGAGTTTCTTTGAACCGACCGTCATCGTTGGTGTCAATTCGTCAATGAAACTCTTTCAGGAGGAAACCTTCGGTCCCATCCTCGCGATTCAAACGGTAAAAGATGCTGAAGAGGCGGTTCAGCGCGCCAACGATTCGCCTTTTGCCCTTGCGGCTAGCGTTTGGACTAATGACGCGGAGAAAGGGAAATCGATTGCCAAGCGGCTCCGTGCCGGAGCAGTGATGGTGAACGATGCCATCAGCTACTTTGGAATTGCGGAGGCGCCGCACGGCGGGCGCGGAGCGAGCGGCTGGGGTCGCACGCATGGCCGGGCTGGACTGCTCGAAATGGTGCAGATGAAATATATCGACGTGGACCGTCTGCCGCGGAGCCAAAAGCCCTGGTGGTACCGCTACGGCACGGAACTTGAGCGTGCCGCTGACGCCTTTCTGCAATTTGAATTCTCCGGCGGCGGCGTCGCCAGGTTGCGCCACGCCCGCAGCGCATTGAAGACTTTTTTCCGTGACCACGGTTTCTAGAAAGGATCCCATGCCCGAAGAGACAGCGACGTCGCCCAAAATCAAGACTCGCAAGCCGAAGCAGCGCGCTTGTGATGAAAAAGACGAGAAGGGCAAGCTTTGTAACGGCCATTTGAAACGCTGGTACGACTACCCGAAGGAGGTGGCCGCACTCATTGGGCCGAAGGCGGAAATCTACCGTTGCGAATTCTGCAAGACGCTCTACCGTCCGGATCCCGCGCAGCAGCCGCAAAGCTACACGCTGCGAAATTAGAACTCCCACTTCAGGAGCCACCCCAAGGCCGCCATGCAGCAAAGCGAATGGATTTACGACTGGAACGTGGACACGCCACCGCAAATTCCTCCCGGGACGCGCGTGCTGTTGGACGACGAAACACTGCGTGACGGTCTGCAAAACCCTTCGGTATTTGATCCCACCATCGACGATAAGATTGAAATTCTACATCTGATGGAATCGCTCGGAATCGACGCAGTCAATATCGGCCTCCCGGGAGCAGGTCCTCGCGCCGTGGCCGACACCGAAGCGCTGGCTCGCGAAATCGCCACGAACCGGATGAGGATCAAGCCGAACTGTGCGGCCCGAACTCACGAAAACGACATTCGCCCCATCGTGGACATCTCTCAGCGCGTGGGCGTCGCCATTGAAGCTGCGACGTTTCTGGGCTCCAGCCCCATCCGGCGGCTGGTGGAAGACTGGACCGTCGATCATCTCGAGCGAACTACGGAAAACGCCGTGAAGTTTGCGGTCCAGCATGGTCTTCCTTCGATGTACGTCACGGAAGACACCATTCGAACGGACCCGGAAACGATCAAGCGTTTGTATTCCACCGCAATTCGAAACGGTGCCCGAGCTGTCGTTCTCTGTGACACCGTGGGCCACGCCACGCCCAACGGCGCATTCAACCTCGTGAAATTTGTCATCAACGAAGTGGTGGAGCCCTCCGGCGAGAAAATCCGCGTCGACTGGCACGGCCACAACGATCGTGGCCTGTCCATCGCCAATTCGCTGGCCGCCGTTGCTGCTGGCGCGCATCAAGTCCACGCCGCGGCCAACGCTTTGGGAGAGCGCGTCGGCAACACGCCCATGGAGTTAATGCTGGTGAATCTGCGGTTGATGGGTCTGATCGATCGCGATCTTTCCCATCTCAAAGTTTATTGCGAGAAAGTTGCTGCGGCCACAAAAACGACGATCCCCCCGAATTATCCCGTCATTGGCCACGATGCCTTCCGGACCGCGACCGGCGTGCACGCGGCTGCGATTGTCAAAGCCATGCAGAAGCAGGATCGCTTTTTGGCCGATGCCGTTTATAGCGGCGTGCCCGCGCATTTGTTCGGACTGGATCAGATCATCGAAATCGGTCCCATGAGCGGGAAATCCAATGTTCTATATTGGCTCGCATGCCACCAGATTTCCGCCGAGGATGCCCTGGTTGGCCGCATCTTGGACGCCGCCAAGCAATCTGCGCGCGTGCTCACCGACGCTGAGATTCGCGCCCTTTGTACGGAGGCCGCACGCCGTTGAAACGAAGGGCGCCGTGCAGGGTAACGGTGAAACACGCGCTCGTTTGCGCTATTCTTCTGATTATGCCGGTTCGCTCCGCCGCTCCCTCGCACGCACAGCGCCAGGCTCCAGCTTCCCGGCTCACGGGGAACCCGCAGGTGCGCGCGGCTCTTGACTGGTTTGGCCACAATCATTCCTGGATCAATGACGAGCAGGCCCGCCTGACGGAAATTCCCGCCCCTCCCTATCAAGAGCAGCAGCGCGCCGCCGCCGTCAAGGAATTGATGGCCGAAGCGGGATTAGCCGTGCAAGTCGACGAAATGGGCAACGTCATCGGAGAACTGCGTGGCGCGGATGAAAAAGAAATCATCCTGGTCAGCGCGCACTTGGACACGGTTTTTCCGGCGGGCACCAACGTGAAAGTGCGGCACGAAGGCAACCGCATGATGGCCCCGGGCATTTCCGACAATGGCACGGGGCTCGCCGCGCTCTTGGCGTTGGCGCGTGCCATGCAATTCGCGCGTCTCAAAACCCAACGCACGATACTCTTTGCGGGAAATGTTGGAGAAGAAGGAGAAGGCAATCTCCGCGGAATGCGCGAACTGATCGAGGCCTATCGTTCGAAACTCAAAGCCGTTGTGGTGCTCGACGGCTCGGGCATTGAACATGTCACCACGAAAGCGCTCGCTTCGCGCCGCCTCGAAGCGAAGGTCACCGGCCCTGGTGGGCATAGCTGGTCGGACTTCGGTATGCCCAATCCCATCAATGCGCTGGTCCGCGGCTCCGTTCGCTTCATCAATACAAAAGTGCCGGCCAGTCCGCGCACCTCGTTCAACATCGGCCAGATCGAAGGCGGTACATCGGTCAATTCCGTGCCGCACGAAGCACGCATTAAGGTGGACATCCGTTCCGAAAGTGAGGAGGAGTTGACGCGGCTCGAATCCGCGCTTCGTGATTGCATCGCAGCCGGCGTGCGGGATGAGATGGAGCCTCCTCGGGACCGTTCGAAAGGCAGCCTCGAATGGAAGGTGGAATTGCTAGGAAGCCGGCCGGGCGGGGAACTGTCACCCGATTCACCACTGCTGGCTGCTCTTCGTGCCGCCGATGAATATGTCGGAAACGAATCGCGCCTCGAGCGCTCCTCCACGGACGCCAACATTCCTCTCTCCCTCGGAATCGACGCCATCTCCATCGGCGCAGGCGGAAGCGGGGGCGGTTCGCATTCGCTGCAAGAATGGTACGAACCGGCCGGGCGTGAAGCCGGTCTGAAGCGCGCGTTGCTGACCGTCCTGGGAATTTCCGGAATGGTAGAGGAGAACTCCCGATGAACAGGAAAACGATTTGCCGGCCATTTGTTCTTGGGTTTCTCGCGTTCGGGCCAGTTCTCGGAGCCATCGCGTTCCATTCGAAAACTGCTGCGCAGAGTAAACCGAGCCACACGACGTACTACACGCACGGCCGCATCTACACGAACGATCCCGAGCATCCTTGGGCGGAAGCCCTGGCCGTGACCGACGGAATGATCAGTTGCATCGGAAAAATGGATCACGTCTTGCTCGACTGTGGCGGCAGCCAGGAAGGCGCGGAGACCGTGAATCTTCACGGTCAATTCGTCATGCCGGGGTTTAATGACGCGCACGTGCACTTGGGCGGTGCGGCCGCAGAGGCGCTGGCAGTTCCCCTGACAGGTGTGCCTTCCGCCGAAGAAATGCAGAAACGCGTTGCCGAAGCCGTCGCGCACCGCAAAGAAGGAGAATGGATTACGGGTGGAGGATGGGATCACACGCTCTGGGCCGAGAAAAAATTCCCGAACCGCCAGCAGCTCGATGCCGTTGCTCCCAAAAACCCGGTCATCCTCACACACGTCTCCGGCCATGTTGCTGTCGCGAATTCGCTCGCGCTGAAAAAAGCGGAAATCGGCAAGACCACGCCGAATCCGCCGGGGGGCGAGATCGAGCACGATGCCTTGGGCGAGCCGACAGGCATGTTGAAAGAAGCGGCGGCGATGGACTTGGTGAAGGTGCGGATTCCTGATCCTTCACAGGCAGAACGCCGGCGGGGAATTGAGCTGGTGCTTAAAAACGTCACGCAGAATGGAGTGACTTCCGTTCAGGACAACTCCGCGTGGGAAGATTTTCAGGTTTACCAACAGTTGAAAGAAGAAGGCAAACTCACCGTGCGCATCACGGAGTGGTTGCCGTTCAATGCGCCGCTCGACGATTTGCAGAATAGGCGCGCTCAGGGCGGCACCACGGATCCGTGGTTAAAGACCGGCGCATTGAAAGCCGTCACCGATGGAGCTCTGGGCTCGCGCACCGCGGCTCTGCTCGAACCCTACAATGATGACCCCTCCACCACCGGGATTCTGACTTACGATCCCGAAAAGCTACAGGCCATGGCCATCGAACGCGACAAGGCCGGATTCCAGCTTGCCTTTCACGCCATCGGCGATCGCGCCAATCGCATTGCGCTCGACGTTTTCGAAGCCGTCGCCAAGGCCAGCCGGCCTCGCGACCGTCGCGACCGCATCGAACACGCGCAGGTCGTTGCGCCGATGGATTTTCAGCGCTTCGCGCAGCTTCATGTGATTGCTTCCATGCAGCCTTCTCACCAGACCACGGACATGCGCTGGGCGGAGGATCGCATCGGCAAGGAGCGCATCAAAGGCGCGTATGCCTGGGCCACCATGCTGAAAAATGGCGTTCGCCTGGCGTTCGGAACGGATTACAGCGTGGAGCCTATCAGCCCTTTCCGCGGCTTGTACGCTTGCGTCACTCGCGAACGGCCCAACGGCGGCCCGAAAGGCGGCTGGGAAGCGCAGGAAAAAATTTCGCTGGACGATTGTATTCACGCGTACACCAGCGGCTCGGCCTACGCCGAATTTGAAGAAGGGAAGAAGGGCGAGCTAAAACAGGGCGAATACGCTGATTTCATCATCCTTTCGAACGATCTTACGAAAGTTCCGCCCAGCGAATATACAAAAACGCGCGTGCTTCGCACCGTGATGGGCGGCCGCACCGTGTATCAATCCCAATAGAACTTGTTTGTGTCCTCCTCATTTTTCGTCAGCGGCCGTTGGAGTAATACTTCACGTCGACGGGGTCGTACATGGTGGCGGTGGCCGCGTGCGCTTTTTCGTAAGCGTCGATCGCGGCGGCGTGCTGCAGCGAAGTGCCGATGTCGTCGAGGCCCTTCAACAAAACTTCCTTGCGTGACGGAACAATTTCAAATTTGTAGCGCAGGCCGTGCTCGTCGCTGATGGTCTGGCTTGGAAGATCCACGGAAAGCGAATAGCCTTCTTCCTTTTCGGTGCGCTGGAAAAGTTCCTCGACCTGCTCTTCCGATAAAGTGGCGGGAAGAATGCCGTTCTTGAAGCAGTTGTTGTAGAAAATGTCCGCGTAGCTCGGCGCAATGATGACGCGGAAGCCGTAGTCCTTGACGCCCCATGGCGCATGCTCGCGGCTGGAGCCGCAGCCGAAATTCGCGCGCGCCAGCAGGACCGATGCGCCTTTATAGCGCGGATAATTCAAAACGAATTCCGGATTCGGCATCTCGCCGGGAAGATAGCGCCAGTCGTAAAAAAGAATCCGCCCAAATCCCTCTCGCGTCAGCGCCTTCAAGAATTGCTTGGGCACCATCTGGTCGGTGTCCACGTTGACGCGGTCCAGCGGCGCGACCAGCCCCGTATGTGTATTAAACGGTTCCATTCTTCACAACTCCTAAAATTCCTTTTTCACGTCTTCTTTCCATTTTCCGCTGAATAACTTCGCTGAGCGGCTTGTCCGGTAACTTTTCAAAACCTCGGTTCTTGCTATGTGTAATCGTCAGCTTCACTTGAAGCTCAGCGTCAGAAGCCACATCGTCATCGACTTGACCGGTCAGCTTGCCGAGTACCTGTGCAATTTGCCTGCGCTCATTCATCTGGCGGCGCTGCTTTCCTCTTGCGATATTCTTCCTGCTCGCCTTGGAGTTTTCTCCAAAGACGTTTCGGCGATCGTGCTTCAGGCTCAGCCGCTTCTTTTGTTTAGGATTTTTGACGCTGCTCACACTGTGACTCCGAGCCGATCGTTGTTACTCCACCGAAGAAACATCTAAAGATCGTACATCCACAAAATGCCCCGCGATGGCGGCGGCGGCGGCCATCACCGGGCTGACCAAATGCGTGCGGCTGTCCTTGCCCTGGCGCCCCTCGAAGTTGCGGTTCGAGGTGCTGGCGCTGCGTTCGTGCGGCGGCAGCACGTCCGCGTTCATGCCAATGCACATGCTGCAGCCCGCATCGCGCCACTCAAAGCCGGCGGCGGTAAAAATCTTGTCGAGACCTTCTTTTTCAGCTTGCGACTTGATCCCGCGCGAGCCGGGCACGATGAGCGCCTGCTTAATGTTTTTCGCCACGTGCTTCCCGGCCACGAGATGCGCCGCGGCGCGCAAATCGTCGAGACGGGAATTGGTACAGGAGCCGATGAACACGCGGTCCACCGGAATGTCCACAATCGGCGTTCCGGGCTTCAAATCCATGTATTTCAGCGCGCTCTCCGTGGCCTTTTGATCGTTCAGGTCCTTGAAGTCGTGCGGATCGGGGACGCGCGCGGTGACGCTGGTGACCATGCCGGGATTCGTGCCCCAGGTGACTTGCGGCGCGATTTTCTCGGCTTGCAGCTCGACCGTCATGTCAAATTGTGCGCCGTCATCCGTGCGCAATTGCTTCCAGCGCGCGACGGCTTCCTGAAACGCTTTGCCGCGGGGAACGAACGGACGGCCTTCCAGATAAGCAAACGTCGTGTCATCCGGCGCGACCATGCCGGCGCGCGCGCCGCCTTCGATGCTCATGTTGCAGACCGTCATGCGCCCGTCCATCGAGAGCGAGCGAATCGCTTCACCGCCGTATTCCGCAACGTGGCCGTTGCCGCCGCCGATGCCAATTTTTCCGATGATGGCCAGAATGATGTCCTTCGCCGTGACGCCCTTGGGCCGCTTGCCGTGCACGAGGATGTGCAGCGTCTTCGAGCGCGATTGCACCATGCATTGCGTGGCCAGGACGTGTTCGACTTCGCTGGTCCCGATGCCGAACGCCAGCGTCCCAAACGCGCCGTGCGTCGACGTGTGGCTGTCGCCGCAGACCAGCGTCTGTCCCGGCTGGGTGATGCCCAGCTCCGGGCCGATGATGTGCACGATGCCCTGGTGGCGGCTGTGCATGTCGAACAGGCGCACGCCGGACTCGCGGCAGTTTTTCTCCAGCGCATCGAATTGCAGTTTGGCGTCGTTGTCGATGATGGGCAGGGTGCGGTCGGTGGTGGGGACGGAGTGGTCCATCACCGCGAAAGTCAGATCGGGCCGGCGCACCTTTCGCCCTTCGGCTTTGAGCCCCGCGAAGGCTTGCGGCGAAGTGCCTTCGTGGATGAGATGGCGGTCAATGTAGATGAGCGCGGGCTTGCCAGGTTCTTCGTGGACGACATGGGAGTCCCAAATTTTTTCGTAGAGCGTTTTCGGTGTCATGGCTGATCAAGCCGATTCTAGCACTCCTGCAACTCGCGGCAAAACTTCGGTAGGCAATTGGCCCCGGCGTCATTTGGTCGGACGCGGGAATATAGGGGCTTCTTGGTCGGGAGTAATGTGAACCCAGTGAACTCCACCTTGCGAGTCTCTTATGCTTGTAAACGGATACCGCTCATTTTTCAGAAACGGCCATCCAGTATTTGGGCTTGCAGAACTTCTCCCGTGTAGCTTCCAAGGCCACCTATCACGTGAGGACAGCCAATCGTGCTGCTGGCGTTTGGTATTAGAACTGGAATTGTGCCTTGCGTTTCTTGAGGTAAACCAGGCCCAAGAACCTGAATATTGTGTGAAGTCTTAATCAATTGTGTCCAACAGACGAAGTTAAGATCGTGAACCGCAAAGATGCGGTTTTCGTTCTTAGTTATGAAAGCGGCTGAAAATGGATCAACTGGATTCAAAACATGCTCCCAACAGCAATCAAAGCCTTCAGCCTTGAAGTAAAGGATGGCGGTGCCAACGATGAAATCAGTGTCGAGCTTTGATCCATTGTCGCTTGTCAGGCTGCTCCTGGTGGCCTCCAGGATACCTCTCCGAAGTGTGCTCGGGCTGCTGAGGCTTTTGTCCCTTTTTCCCGTACTGCCAACGTAAAGAGTGAACTCTTCCCGATCCCGAAGACAGTACCACCGATAGACCCCGTGCGCCGGCTGTTCGGGCTCATTAGGATTTAGAAATCTAATTCGTGCCATGAGAATGATGGTCCCCTTCCCGCCCTATTTTTCGCGAACCGAAACATACGATTCTCTTGCCATCTTCATTCTGTGATGTTAAAATGCATCACATGAAGAAAGCCACTGTTCGCGATCTTCGGTACCGTTTCTCTGCTGTCGAGGACCTGCTCCGCGACGGCGAGGAAATTCACATCACCAAGCGCAAACGCGTCATTGCCCGCCTCCTCCCGCCGAAGCCTGCCACGCGCGTCCGCCACCCCGATTTCCTGGCACGCCTGAAAAAAATCTTCGGCAAGAAACGCATGAAAGTTTCCGGTGCGGAAATCATCGCTCTAGATCGCGAGGAGCGCTTTTGACCTCCTGCGTCGACGCCAGCTTCTTGTTTTCCCTTTATGTTCTCGACGCGAATTCCGCCAGGGCCTCCGCCAAGATGAAGCGCGCGGACCTGCCTCTGCTCCTTACCGAGGTGGGGAAAATCGAAATCCTCAACGCCGTCGGACTGAGGCTTTTCCGAAAAGAACTGCAGCCCGCCGAAGCGAAGAAAGTCTATGCTTTGTTTCGCCAAGATATCGAGCAAGGTGTGGTGCAGATCGTCCCGCTTCCCTCCGCTGCCTACCAGCAAGCGGAGCGAATTGCTCGAACGCACACTCCCCTTTTGGGAACCCGCACGCTCGACGTGCTGCATGTCGCAGGCGCGCTCGTTCTTAAGGCCGATGCCTTCTACACATTTGACCAAAAACTAGCCTCTCTCGCCACCGCCATCGGCCTGACCATTCCGTAGCCCTTCAGCGGTTGTACGGTCCCCCGTGAGCTCTACCCCTGTGTTTTCTATCTCTTACGCGCCCATTCGAACGATTCTGTATTTACTTCAAGAGGTTCCGCACTCTTTCGATTCGCAAGGGGGGTGTGGGGTGTCCCCGTTCTCAAAATTGGAACATTTCAAAGTGCAAACGCGCAGTTGCGCCGCGAATGGGGTGACGGTACGTGCCAACGATCTTTGGCTGCCCAAGCAACGAGGGCATCGGAATTCGGCCGGCACTCCTCTTCACGAACGGGGCAAAGATGGCGCACACTAGTGGCCCTCAGGAGGATTTCGACTTATGCACCAGATTTTGCTGGACAAGCACTTATGGATCGCTTCCGCAACGACGCTGGCGATCGGCATCACGCTCATCCTACTCCTGCACCATTTTTTCTTTTTTTTCGGCGAACGGCTGACGAAGCGCCGGAAGTCGATTTCCGGGATCGCCTTGCTAAAGCAGGTGAAGCTGCCGACTCGCGTGATCCTGATTTTCGCGGTGGCCGCGCCCATTCTTGCGCTCGCGCCCACTTCGGGGATGGTGCGAGCGATCCTGCTTCATGCCATGGAGTTGGGCGCGATCGCGGCCATCGGATGGCTGTTCATTGCGCTGGCGCGCTTTCTCTCGCGTTTCGTCGAACTTCGCTATCAGACGGACACGACGGAGACGATGTTGGCGAGACGCGTACGGACGCAAGTGCGAGTGATGCAGCGCGTGGCCAACGTAACCATAGTGACCTTGACCGTGGCCGTCATGCTGATGACGTTTCCGAGCGTGCGGCAGATTGGCGCGAGCGTGCTGGCTTCCGCGGGAATTGCGGGACTGATTGTGGGTGTGGCTGCACGCAACACCTTTGCGAGCTTGATTGCGGGGCTTCAGGTGGGGCTGACGCAGCCGATTCGACTTGAGGATTCGGTCGTGGTGGAAGGCGAGTGGGGATGGATCGAAGAGATTGAGACGACCTATGTGGTCGTCCGGCTGTGGGATTTGCGAAGGTTGATCCTGCCGCTGACGTATTTTATCGAGAAGCCTTTCCAGAACTGGACAAGGACTACGACGCAACTTCTGGCCTCGGCAATGGTGTACGCCGACTACACTGTGCCTGTGGAAGCGGTCCGGCAAGAGCTATGCAGAGTCCTGCGAGAAACTCCTTTGTGGGACGGCCACACCTGGGCATTGCAGGTAACCGACTTGACCGAGAACACGATTCAGATGAGGGCCATGATGAGCGCGCCGGATGCTTCTCGCGCCTTTGATTTGCGCTGCTACGTGCGCGAACGGCTGGTCCATTTTTTGCAGGACAAGTATCCGCAATGCTTGCCGACCAGGCGCGGACGGCTGGCAATCAGCAAAGAGGAGTTGACAGTCACATCGTAGCGCGGTGTCGGCAGAGAGGCAGAGGCTCGAGCGGTTTTTGCGCGGTCGGTCGGCGAGATCGCTGAAGTTGGGCTCTTTGAAGTTTCAGTGTGGCGTTGGCCGGTGGTTCCGGCGTGCATCGCCTGGGGTGAAAGAGCGGGCAATCCGGCCAACCGTTACAAGGTGGGGCTGACGTTGCTGCAGCCGGCCCCGGTTGAGTCGTAATGAACCACAGCCGTCTGGTCTGTACAAAACATATTTTGACCCGAAGAGCCGACGACCTGAGGAGTTGCCGTAAGAGTGAAACTATAGGATGGCGTAAGGCCATCCCCCGTGAATTGGAACGTATAGCCGTCCTTAAGCCCCTGCGCCAGGGTATCGTCCACCAAGCAGGCTTGGCTGGGTGCAGGAGTACAGGGATTGGCACCGCCCAGATTCGTCAGTTGTGCAGGATACCCGAGATTCGGGTAGGCGCTCGAATAGGCAATAGCACCGGTAACGATGACCCGGAGCGCAGCAACCGTATTCGCCTCATGAGCACGCATGCGCGAACGCAGAAAACTAGGTACGGCAATCGCCGAAATGATTAAGATGACCGCCACGACCAGCAGCAGCTCAATCAGAGAGAATCCTTTTTGATTTCGCATGAGCTCTCCTTACGACAAGAGACGCGTGCGGCTGCGTCCTGCGGAGACGGCGAACGGTTACGCACCCCGACGGCACTGGATGCGTAAAAGGCACTATCTTATTCCAAATGGGGGAACCAGAGTACAAAAAGATTCTTGTCAAGCGACGATTGGGACTTGGAGAATGCCGATGAAGAATTTGCGGCGGTTCCGCCGCAGACCAAGGGCAGAACGGCATGGAAAGTCGGAACTGCAGGCAGACTCTCCCTGGAACTTCAGGGAATTCCGTTTTGGCGGCGTGTTGGCGCGAGCTATTTCTCGGATTTGCGGCGCTCGCAGAGCGTCACGATCTTGGTTGGATCGATGGCCTCGCTGTCGATCTGCATCTCGATGACTTTGCCGCTCTTGTCGATCAGGTAGTTGATGCGGCGCGCCGCTTTGTATTTGGGATTGTAGAGGCCGTATTGCTTGGTGACGTCGCCGCCCCAGTCGCTTAGCAAGGGGAAAGTGACGCCGATTTTTTCAGCCCAGGCGCCATTGCTGAACATGCTGTCCATGCTTACACCCAATACTTGGGTGTCTGCAGCTTCCAGCTTTTGCAAGTTCTGCTGGAAGTTCTGCATTTGCTTCGTTCAACCACCGGTGAACGCAAAGATATAAAACGCGAGTGCGACGTTTTTCTTGCTGCGGAAGTCGTGCAGCGAAACTTGCTTCCCCTTGGTGTCCATCAAGGTGAAATCTGGCGCCATGTCCCCGACCTTGACGGTTGGTTCGGGCATGGCGTCTTTCTTTTCTGCTTGCCCCCAGAGCCGGTTGACGGAGGGTGCTGCACTCACAGCGAGCATACCCAACAGTAGGACGGAGAGTCCTCTTCGCATTGGCTATTCCTCCTCAGAAGTTGTGCCGCGTCAGCCGTCCCATGGAGCTGGCCGCACGCCCGATGATAGCAGAATAGGGGTCTTTTCGGAGGTCAAGAATCGGGGTATCGTCAGAGCCAGTGGAGGCGGCCATGGCGGTTCGCAAGGTGTTGCAACTCGGGGACCCGGGATTGCGCGAGGTCTGTAAGCAAGTGGAAGGTGCGGATGCGCCCGAAATTCGCGCGCTGGTGGGGGATTTGGAAGGAACGCTGGCGTTTTGGCACAGAACGACAGGATATGGGCGCGGGATCGCGGCACCTCAAATTGGAGTGGGCCTGCGCGTGATCTTTCTGCGCTTGCCGGGCGAAGAGCCTTGGCCCATGCTGAATCCAGTGATCGCGCAGCGCAGCGCTGATCGCATCGTGGTGTGGGATGCCTGCCTCAGCTTTTTATCCATTTTCATGCAAGTCGAGCGAAACCGCGAGATCACCGTGCGATATCAGGATTTGCGTGGAGACTGGAAGGAAGTTCGGGCCGGCGAAGAAAGGAATCTTTCCGAGCTGCTGCAACACGAAATCGATCATCTCGATGGAGTCTTGTGCATCGACCGCGTCACGGACCTAAAGACGATCTGCACGAGGGAAGAATTTGAAAAAAGATACCGCGCGGCAAGCCCCTACGCTACGAGCGCAAAACCGTAAGCAGACTCAGAGCAGTGGAACTGGTCAGCGAGAATGAATAAGTCCTCGTTACGAACCGGCACAACCTGAGCGGAAGGGATAGACCTAAGGGCTATCCATGAGCGCCAAGCAGAGCTCCGATTCGCTCGACGAGATCCGATCCGGCCTGGCCGGCTTCTGAAGCCTGAAAATCAGCGGGGAGAATCAGGATCTGCATGGCGGGATCGGCTTCACGAAATTTCTCGAAAGCCTGGACGCTCTCTTGCGTTGCGGGGCCACAAATGGCAAGGCGCGGATGCGTGCTCTTTACCAGCGTGGTGGCGTCCGACAGATGTTTTGTTGTGTAAACCTGGTAATCGCAGCGCTTAAGAATCGCGCTGAGATAAGCCAGAAGATCGCTGGAACTGTCGACGCAGATCACTTTTGGACGCGAGCTGCGAGAAACCTGGACCGACTCCTGCGGACGATGGGAAAAGGCTTGGATCGCTTCCCGTTCGGTTTGGTGAGTGTGAAATATTCCTTTCAAATCGGTAGCTTCAAAGACGTGCATCAGAAAAGGGGACAATTCACAAAGCTTGAGATCTCCCCGCTCGGCCCGGAGGGTCCCGAGCAAGCGAACCATAGCGCCCAATCCGCCGCTATCGATGTAGGCGACGCTCCCCAAATGGAGAACAAATTTCTTCGTTTCCAGAAGGGACTTCTCTATTTCCTGCCGAAGGGATTGCACTTCTTCCCCGGCGACAATCCGTCCTTCGCAGCGGACGACAACGACGTCGCCGATGTATTGGCTTTTGCAGGCGAGCTTCATTGGCGCGCAAAGATAGCACAGAACCGCGTTTAAGACCTAGAAAATGTGACACTATCGGCGTTTGGGAAGAACGAGAGAGCCGATCATGCCAGCGCCATACCTTGGGCGACCCACCGCGAGAGTATGATTGGCGCGCGCAGAGAAATTGTATTGGAACGCGGAGGGGGATTCATAGAAAAAGCCAGCAACTTGAGGGGTTCTAATGAAGCCAAACAAGGTGAAGTGGGGAGTGCTCGGAGTAGCGGCGATTGCGGTCAAGAAGGTGATTCCCGCGATGCAGAAAGGGGAGTGGTGCGAAATCACAGCCATTGCTTCGCGCGACGCGCGAAAGGCGGAAGACGCGGCGGCCAAACTGGGAATCCCGAAGGCCTATGGAAGTTACGAAGCGCTGCTGGCGGACCCGGAGATCGAAACGGTCTACAATCCGCTGCCGAATCATTTGCATGTGCCGTGGTCGATCAAGGCCGCGGAGGCGGGCAAGCACGTATTGTGCGAGAAGCCCATCAGTCTCACGGTGGCGGAAGCGAAGACACTGCTCGCAGTGCGCGATAGCTGCGGCGTGAAGATCGGCGAAGCCTTCATGGTAAAGACGCATCCACAATGGCTAAGAACGCGAGAACTGATTCAGCGAGGCGTCATCGGGGAATTGGGGACGATTGTAGGGGCGTTCAGTTACTTTAATCGCGACCCGCAAAATGTGCGCAACGTGAGCGAGTGGGGCGGCGGCGGATTGCTCGATATCGGCTGCTACCCCATTACCACTTCGCGTTGGATGTTCGGAGAGGAACCCTTGGGAGTGTGCGGGGCGATGGAGAGAGACCCCGAGTTCGGGACGGACCGGCTGACGTCCGCGGTCATGGAGTTTCCGTCCGGGCACTCGGTTTTCACCTGCGGCACGCAGCTTGTGCCGTATCAGCGCATGCAGTTTCTAGGGACGAAGGGACGCATTGAAATCAAGATTCCGTTCAATGCGCCGAACGACCGGCCATGCGAAATCACTATCGATGATGGGAGAGACGTTTTCGGCAGTGGCATAACGACGGAAATGATTCCCGTCTGCGATCAGTACACGATTCAGGGCGATGCGTTTTCGAGGGCGATTCGCGACGGAGGGGAAGTCCCTGTTCCACTGGAAGATGCCATCGCTAATATGGCGGTCATTGAAGCGGTGTTCCGTGCGGCCGAGGGCGGGAGATGGGAAAAGCCGCGGACGTAGCCTAAGAAACAGAATCCAGCAAAGAACAGGCCGCCGCGGAGGGGGCTGAGGGGTTAGAACTCGCGGTAGTCCGAAAGGAGGGAGACGAGGGCCTTTGCGGGCGCGTGAAACGCCAGCAGGACGAGGGAAGCGAGAGCGTAGATAACTAGTCGAAGCCTCATACTCACACAAACACCGCCTACATCAAAAGGTTGCGGTGACTGCCTAAAAATATAGTTGAGAAATGCTTAGCGTAAAGTGAGATCGCCGGCGCCAACGTGGGCATGAAGCTTGTACTTGCCATTGCCGCTCTTCTCGAAGGAGCGGAAGAGGCCGCCGTGGTCTTCGTGAAAGGGAGGCGCCTCGAGGCCGCCCGAGGTAACGGAAGCATCCACGTGAGAGTAGTCGGCTGGGTTGCCGACGTGGACAATCAGTTCGCCAGCGTGAAGCTGCACGTCTTTATCGCCGGTAACGTCGCTGATCTCGAGCTGCCCGAAGGGCATGCGGACGAAGAGGCCCGTGGCCTTTGGCACTTCCACAGTGATGCGGATGTCGTTTTTCGGGCCGCCGGAAATGTTCAATTCGGCGGAGTTGTCCAAGCGCTCGAAGTGAACTTTGACCTCCCTGGCTCTGTCCGGGTCCCTTGCATCCACCTTGACGGTGACCTTGTTGTCGGCGCTGCCGACGATCCGGACGTCCCCGGAGCGGACGCGGATGCTGAGCTGGCTACCAGACGGGTAGTCCACTTGGAACGGGTGGTCGCCTAGGTTGCTGACCTCAATCTTATTGGTTTGCGCGACGGCTACAGGTGCGAAAAGGGCTGCCAGGGAAAGGATGCGGATGGCTATACGCATGGGAACACTCCTTGTGGTGTTAACGAAGGAACGGAATCGCGTGACAAAATGTTCCCAGAATTTTGCCACGCGGCCCAAAGGGCCGAGACGGGACCGCCGCCGGTGGACAGGATACGGAAGATACGTCTCGAAAAGAGTCGGGGTGCATCACGCGGCGCCGACCTCGGTTTGTTCCTAGAGGCTGGAGCCTCCGGCAATGGAAGGGACGAGGAGGACGCGGTCGCCTTCCTTGAGACTGCAGGATTCGCCGCCGAGGAAGCGGATGTCTTCTTCGTTGAGATAGACGTTTAAGAACTGGCGGATCTGCCCGGTGTCGTCGCGCACGTGGCGCGAGAGGTCCGGGAATCGCCTGGTGAGCGCGTCCAGAGCCTCGGCAACGGTCGTGGCGCTACAGTCAACTCGCGGAGCGCCGTCGGTAAAGCGGCGGAAAGCGGTGGGAATTTCAATCGTCACTGGCATGTGTTCTTGGCTCCTTGAATCCGAATGAATCTTCGATCCTCAGCTTCCAATAATCAGCTACAGAACCTAATACTTGTCATTCCGAGCGGAGCAGGCCGACGTTTTCTTCCGCGTTCGTCTCTTGCGAACGCGTCGGCCTGCGAAGTCGAGGAATCTGCTTTTGCATTGCTTCGTCAAGCCTTGGCTGTCGCGGCCGTAGTGCCGAGCTGTGCATCGAGGTAAGCCTCAAAAGCATCCAGGCGCGGGGCGATAGCTTCGCTGGCCGGGAATTCGGCAGCGATAGCGTCGGTCGTTTTCAAGCCGTTGCCGGTGATGCAAACGACCGTGCTTTCTTCCGGCTTGATGCGATTCTGGGTGATGAGTTTTTTGGTGACGCCCACCGTGACGCCGCCTGCGGTCTCCGTGAAAATGCCTTCCGTTTCGGCAAGCAGCTTAATGGCGGCAACGATCTCCGGATCGGAAATGTCTTCGGCCCAGCCACCGGATTCGCGAATCAGCTTCATCGCGAAGGGGCCATCGGCAGGATTGCCGATGGCCAGAGAACGCGCGATGGTGTTGGGCTTCTGCGGCTGGAAGCGCAAAAGATTGCGCTTCACGGCATCGGCGATGGGCGAGCAGCCGGTAGCTTGCGCGCCGAAGAATTTCACGGGCTTGGCTTCGACCCAGCCCAGCGTGACGAGCTCTTGGAACGCTTTGGCGATTTTGGTGATGAGCGAACCGCCGGCCATGGGCACGACAACGTTATCGGGAAGCGTCCAGCCGAGTTGCTCGGCGATTTCGTAGCCGTGGGTTTTCGAGCCTTCGGAATAGTAAGGGCGCAGATTGACGTTGACGAGGCCCCAGTGGAAGCGGTCGGCAATTTGCGCGCAGAGGCGATTGACGTGATCGTAGTTGCCGTTGATGCGCACGATGCGCGCGCCATAAACGGCCGTGTTCAATACTTTGGCGGGTTCGAGATCGGCAGGGATGAAGACGCAGACGTCAAAGCCTTGCTGTGCGGCTTGCGCGGCGACGGCGTTGGCCAGGTTGCCTGTCGAGGAACAGCCAACGGTCTCGAAGCCGAAGCGGCGCGCGGCGGTCAGCGCCGTGCCGACGACGCGGTCCTTAAACGATAGGGAAGGGAAGCAGACGGCGTCGTTCTTGAGATACAGATTCTTCAGGCCCCAGTGTGCGGCCAGCTTGCGCGAAGCGACCAGCGGCGTGCCGCCGATGGCATTCGGTGCAGCGAAATCTTCAGGGAGCGGGAGCAGTTCCAAATAGCGCCACATATTGAAGGCGCGGTTTGAAAGGTCTTCGCGACGGGCAAGTTTCCTGAGGGAATCGTAATCGTAGGCGATTTCGAGCGGAGAGAAGCAGTCTTCGCAGAACGAGCGGGGGACGTTGCCCCAGGTTTTGCCGCATTCGCGACATCGGAGTTCGTAATGGACGGACATAAGGTTGCCTCTTGCCGGGCTAAAGCCCGGCCTCTACAAATCGCGAGCGTGCCGATGGAGTTCCTAGCATTCCTCTCCCGTTCCGGGTCGTAGGGGCGGGGCTTGCCCCGCCCGGCCGAGCGTAAGAGATCCTTCGCTTCGCTCAGGATGACACGAGCTGCGCTCACGATGACACGTGTAACTGGCGATGAAAATTCGATTAGGGCAGCAGGGAGGGGGAACAACAAAAAACCCTCCGTGCCAAAGTGCTCGGAGGGTCTCTCAAGAAACTCTACCAGCTCTTTAGCAGTTTTTTACGTGGAGCAAGTTGCCCTAAATCGCCACGTGTCGCCGCAACCGCAGCTACATTGTTTATGCCTGAGTCAGTGGCAGATGTCAAGAGCGACCTTTGATCTCAAAAAACGAATTGAATTCGTGAGTATTGCTTGTAGGGGCGCAGCATGCTGCGCCCCCATCAGCACCAATCCACCTAGTTAGCGGTCGAGTTCTTAGCGAGCAATTCGGACATGGTCTCGGACTGCGGGCCAATGAAGCGCGCGGCGAGATTCTGCGCCAGAGCCGCGTCGGTCTTGGCGCCGGCGATGGCTTTTTGGGCGTGCTGGCGGTGCGCCTCCTGCGGACCGGAGAGAGTGATCAGCGCAGCGGCAAACTCCATTTGCGGGTCGTTGCCGCGCAGGGCGATGGCTTTTTTCACCAGGGCGTAGCCATCCACACCCGAGGCTGGATTGGCGTCCATGCGCATGCCGTCGGTCATGTGCGGCAGATTCTGCCCAATCCACTGCTTGTAGGTTTCGGCAAGGTAGCCGGCGTCGAACCACGCCAGCGCGTCGGGCTTGCTGGCGGATTCGGCGGACGTCGCGCGGGCGTGTAGCCGCGCGAGCAGCTCTTTCGCCGCCACGGGATCTTTGCGCGCGTAAAGCGTAGCGCGGCGCAGGGTCTCCATGCGAACGAGGACCGGAGTGTCCGGCTTGAGGATTTCCAGCGTGTCCTTGACGAGATTCTTCGTGTCGTAGTTCTCGCCACCGCTGAGGTTCCAACTGTGGCTGATCCACGGCAGCGATTTTGCTTGTCCGATTTCAATGGTATGGCAGATGAGCGGCGGTCCTGCCTGAGCGATGCTGGCGAATAACAGCAATGCTGCGACGAGAGCTATTGCGAACCGAGTGGAACGAATCTGTTGGCGTGTCATAGATTTTTCTATCTCCTTTTGAATGATTTCGACCTTCAGGAGACAAGACGCCAAGAAGGGGATAGCTGTTAACCCTGGAACGGTGAGACAAGGCATGACGGCAAGAACTTGTGTAGATGGAGTGGACTCCGGGGAAGCAAGGGTGAATTCACAACGGTGAATTCAGCTGTCCGGTAAGCGCGTTAATCAGGAGTTGGCTAGTTAGCTCGACCGTGTCCCTCTCGGTTGTGGTAATTGACGACGAATTCTGCAAGATTAATCATCGTTTGCGGGCCAGACTCTCCCGGTCGTTGCGGATGATAGGACTGAGGGAACTGATTCTGTTGCTGTGGAGTCTGAATGAATATGCGAACTCCCCTCACAGGCCGAGTAGGCGTCGGTTTGGTCTTCTTTGGTGCCGTATTACTGACGTATGCGCTCCCCAGGCTTGCTCCGCGCCCGCTTGTTGTATTGGATATGCCCGTTTCACTTTCACCCGGGCATATCACGACCGGCATATTCACCGCGAACCCCGACACTCTGTTTTATGTCGACATCGAGACTGACAAACGATTCCGAATTCCTCCTGATTGCAGACCGCGATACGTACTAAAAACTCGGTTCGTTTTATCCAGCGACGACGGACAATTGATAGTTCAGGGGTCAAGCCCTTGGGAGGATACGGGTCTCACGATTGCTGATTTTATCGGCGTTGGCACACGATATGCGTTCGATGCAGAAATCTTGCCCGGAGCGAGCTGTCTCAATGCAGGGAATCCAAGATTGAAAGCACAGACCCACCCTTCTCCAAGTGACATGTACGTATCCTTAACTTGGCTTTCCGTATTTTCTGTGGGTACTGGAATTGTCTTAATGATTCGTCCGCAGGTCAGCAGGCGGCTCAATAAAAAACCAATCGGTATGTCCATTCTGAGGGCAGAAGATATTGAACTTCACCCTCTCCGGCGAAGGTCAATTCCGAGGATGTGCCTTCCCGCCTTGCCATTTGTGGGGCTTCTGTACTCCCAAATCTCTTTGGTAATCGTAACTGTCTTGATTTTCTTCTTTGGCTCTATTTGGAGCTATTACCATTTCTCCGTAGGCCTCTTCGTTCTGAGTGATTTGTCGCCAATGGCAAAAAGCCGTTCGTGTGGCGAAGCCTGGATAGTCCGCGTAGACAAAAAAGAGAATTGGTATCTGAATTCGACGAAGACTTCGCCACAAGAATTGGCAGGATTATTGCGGCAACAACTCGGAAGTCGGACGAACTGCGCTATCTATCTCGATGCCGACCCATCGCTTACCTACGAAGTTGCGATTTTTGCGATTGACGAAATTCAGACCACGCAGGCAAAAGCGGTGGTGTTGCTAACGCCAAAGACGAAAACACTCTCGGCGCACTAGAGCATCAACTCCTGCAAGGCAATGGAATACAGTCAATCGCTTGCTAAGTCCCGATTAGTCGCATAACCGGACATCTGGTCTTCACGGTCCATAACGGAATGCGGAGAAGTTTCGTGGCGAACGTGTAATGGCCAGAGGGGACAGGTGAATAGGTGTATAGACGGGCGAAGATGCCCTCTGCGGCACGGTGAAAAATCACTTGGCGGTGGGCGGAGATTGCGTCCAGTCGCGTTCGAACGTGCGCCAAAGGAAAACGTCGCCGTAGCCGAACGAGTTCCACCAGGAATCCAGCATCTTCTGATCCAGGCGCAAAATGCCTTCGCGCGTAACCTCTTCGGGTGGGGGAGCGAGGGCGGCCAGACGATCATAAACGCCAGGGCGATCCGCATCGCTCACCCGCGATAGCAAGTGCCACAGTGTCAGCGCATCTTCTTCCTGCGCGTCTGTCAGGATGATGCCAAGAAGAGCATTGCGCTCAGCCGGCGTGGTGGCGACAAAATCAAATTTGGATAGCGCATCGCGAAACGAAGGGGAAGCATCCTCTAAGTACGGAGTGCCCGGCCCGGTTTTGGGCCGCGTTGCGCACACGGCCCCCGCGGGGATGAACGATTCGTGGCCGTTGAGCTTGAAGCCGACCCAGCCCATCGTGGTGCGCAACAGGCCGGCGCCGGAATCGTCCACATGCAGGGTATAAACGCATCCCAAATCCACGGCCACGGCCGACGGCGTATCCACAACAAACTGACCAGGAGGCGCCCAAATGGTGGCGTGAATGGTGCCGCGCTCGAGAGAGAGCCGCTTACGGCCGGGACCGCTCGCGAGCAGGCGGAGCCGCGAGCTCGGGTCGATTTCGATGCGGCCAGTTTCGTCCAGCGTGATGCTGGCGCGCGAAGAGCTGTCGGTCACCAGCGTTTGCCCAACCGCCAGCTTTGCGGGGCCGGTAGCTGCACCCATGGCATGCCAGCCAA
>QHYN01000059.1 GCA_003224145.1 Acidobacteriota bacterium | reverse complement strand
AATCCTAACAGACTCTGCGCATTCGAGTAAAAGGTTGAGGAATAGCCGCTTGCGGGTCAGATCTCGGCAAGATCAGTGCACTGGTGCCTGATGGCGCATGGAGGAAAATTCGAACGCTGGCGAATCAAGCTTCGAGGGCACCACCGGAGCCTTCGGGAAGCTCGATCTGGTATTTGGTGCGCGCCTTTTCGGCGTGCATCTCGAGAGCGAGCTCGATGAGCTTGTCAATGAGTTCGCGGAAGGGAATGCCGCTGGCTTCCCACATTTTTGGGTACATACTGATGGAGGTGAAGCCCGGGATGGTGTTCACCTCGTTGAGATAGATCTTGCCGCCTTTCTTCTCGAGGAAGAAATCGACGCGGGCCATGCCGCTCAGTTCCAGCGCGCGAAATGCATCGATCGCATACTTTTGAATCTTCTTTACCTGCACGGAAGTTAGCTTCGCGGGGATCAGGAGCTGCGTGCCTTCTTCCAGATATTTTGCAGCGTAATCATAGAATTCGCGGTGCGGGACGATTTCGCCAGGAACGGAAGCCCTCGGATCGTGGTTGCCAAGGACGGAAACTTCAATTTCCCGCCCCACCATGCAGCGTTCAACGAGGATTTTCATGGCGAATTCGGCAGCAAGATTCACCGCGGGCGCCAGCTCCTCCCGCGAATGCACTTTGGTCATTCCGACCGAGGAGCCGAGCGTGGCCGGTTTCACAAACAACGGGTATTTGAATTGCTTCTCGATAGCCCTTTGAATTTCCCGGGGATGGGGCTCCCAATCGGAGCGCTGCACGGCAATCCACGGCACAACCGGAATCTTGGCAACCTGGAGAAGGCGTTTGGCCACGTCCTTGTCCATGCCGATGGCGGAACCGAGCACGCCAGCGCCTACAAAGGGCAAGCCCGCGAGATCGAGCAAACCCTGAATCGTGCCGTCTTCACCGTAGGTGCCATGCATGACGGGAAAGACAACGTCGAGGCGAGTTCCACTGCCGCTGCGATCGAGCGGCACCAAGGCCGCGTCGGTGGGGTCGGCGGTCATCATCACGCGCTGGCCGCCTTTCAGGACTTCGGGAAGCATCTTTTGCGCCGCGCTGCCGACGAGCCAATGGCCCTCTTTGGTGATGCCGATGGGCACAGCTTCGTATTTATCCGGGTCGAGCCCACGAATGACGGAAGCCGCTGAGGCCAACGAGACTTCGTGTTCGCCGGAGCGGCCGCCGAAGAGAATGCCAACGCGGAGTCGTTTCTTGTTTTCAGGGGTCACGGGTCCAATTTCTCACAGTCGTGGAGTTATCAGGTTTCAGTTATAAGTGAAAAAGAGAAATGGCAGGGCGGATGTTTTTTGGCCGCGTTCTGAATTGATAATGGACGAATTGCATTGATCTTGCCAGTTGCTGGTCAAAGGATTTTCTGGCCGAGGCCGGAGAGGACAAGCTCAACGCCGAGGAGGGCCGTGCGGTTGTGTTCGTCGAGAATGGGATTAATCTCGACGACTTCCATGGAGACCATCGACTCCGTGTCGGCGATCATCTCCATGGCGAGGTGCGCTTCGCGATACGTGACGCCGCCGCGAACGGGCGTGCCGACGCCAGGAGCATCTGAGGGATCGACGAAGTCCATGTCCAGGCTGACGGCGATGCCGGCGGTGTCGTCCATGGCGTACTTCAACGCTTCGGACATGACGTCGCGCATGCCTCGCTCGTCAATGTCGCGCATAGTGAAGACATGGATACCGGATTTCTTGACGATTTTTCGTTCCTGTGCGTCGAGGTCGCGTGCGCCGACAATGACAATGTTGCCCGGTTCCGCTTTGGGCTTGAAACCGCCCAGCTCGACGAGTTCGGGCGCGCCGTAGCCCATGATGGCGGCGAGCGGCATTCCGTGGATATTGCCCGAGGGTGAAGATTCCGGCGTGTTCATGTCCCCGTGCGCGTCGAGCCAGAGGTAGCCGATTTCCTTTTTCTGTTGGCGAAAGTGAGAAGCCACGCCGGCCGCCGCGCCGACGGCGATGGAGTGATCGCCGCCGAGAACCAGCGGGAGAAAGCCTTCCGCAAGCGACTCCTCGACGGTCTGGGCGATGTCCTGGCAGGTCTCGGCAATCTCCTGCAAATATTTGGCGCGCTTTTCACCGACGGGCATTTCTTCGGGCTGCTTCACTTCCAGGTTGCCGATGTCTTCGACCGTGTGGCCCAGTTTCTTGATGGCGGTTTGAAGGCCAGCACCGCGCAGGGCGGAAGGGCCCATGTCCACGCCGCGGCGGCTCTGGCCGAGGTCCATGGGAACGCCGATGATGCGAACTTTTTGCGCCATCTGAGTCTCGAGTTCCTTGATCCGCGTTCCTTGGCTTGGGAAGGCGCACGAAAATTCGGCGCGCAGAAAGAGCGCAAGGCCCGGATCGCTTACTTATCTACCAATACTTTGCTGGATGCGCCACCGCGGCGCGAATTGCCCGCACTAAGGATACACGCGATAAATCATGCGGGGGAAGGGGATGACCTCGCGGATGTGCTCCGTGCCGCAAATCCAGGCGACCGTGCGCTCAAGGCCAAGGCCGAAGCCGGAATGCGGCACGCTACCGTAGCGCCGCAGGTCGAGATACCACTGGAAGGATTCTTCGGGGAGATCGTGTTCGCGCAGGCGCTTCACGAGGAGGTCGTAATCGTGGATGCGCTGGCTCCCGCCGATGATCTCGCCGTAGCCTTCGGGGGCGAGCACGTCAAAGGCGAGGGCAAGCTCGGGGCGCTGGGGGTCGGGCTGCATGTAGAAAGCCTTGAGCGCCGTAGGATAGCGGTGGACGATCACTGGGCGGTCGAAGGAGCTCGAGATGATGGTTTCTTCGTCGCCTCCGAAATCGTCGCCAAATTTGGCGGGATTGCTATTCTTATTGAGAATAGCGACGGCTTCTTCGTAACTGATCCGCGGGAACGGCGGCTTGACGCTCTCCAGCTTTTTTGTGTCGCGCTTCAGCGTTTCGAGCTCGCGCGATTTGTTTCTGAGGACGGATTGGACGATGGCGCTGACGAGGCCTTCGCCGAGGGCCATCGCCTCGTCCAGTTCCACGTACGCGGCTTCCGGCTCGAGCATCCAGAATTCAGTGAGGTGCCGGCGGGTCTTTGACTTTTCGGCGCGGAAAGTGGGACCGAAGGTATAAATTTTGCCCAGGGCCATGGCCAGGGCTTCGCCATAAAGCTGGCCGCTCTGAGTGAGATAAGCTTTTTGATCGTCGATGTAATTGACTTCGAATAATGTGGAAGTGCCTTCGCAGGCTGCCGGGGTAAACATCGGCGCGTCGGTGAGCGTATAGCCCTGACCGTCCATGAATTCGCGGGCGGCGCGGATGGCTTCGGCGCGAATGCGGAGTATTGCCGCCTGGCGGGGCGTTCGAATCCAAAGGTGGCGGTGGTCGAGAAGAAAATCGACGCCGTGCTCTTTGAGTTGGATGGGGAACGGCGTGCTTTCCGGTACTTTCTGAAGGATTTGAATCTTCGTCACGCCGATTTCGTAGCCACCAGGGGCGCGTTTCTCGGCACAAATTTTCCCGGTGACGATCACGCTGGATTCCTGCGTAAGGCCCTTGAGGGATTCGAACGCTTCCGGATTTTCTTTCTGCGCGCAGACGCCCTGAATGATTCCCGTGCCGTCACGGAAAATAGGAAATAGGAGCTTCCCCGACTCGCGAAGGTTATACAGCCAGCCTTTTAGTGCGACTTCCTGCCCGTCGTGGTTTCCCGCTTGCTCGATGGTGATCGTCGTCATGGTGCAGTTCTTTGCGCAATTTAGAAACGATGAGTTTAGCAGAGAAGCGTGCCCGCGAAGCACGTGGACCGCTCAAGATGCTCAACGGTTGGCCAACGTTTCTCGGGGTGCATGTTCCGGTGAGGGAGGGCTAGTTGGGGGAGAACACTTCGTAAGCCTAGGAAGACCAAGCCTTTTCAAAGCGGTTGAGCGACGCGCGAGCAGCGGCGAGTTGCTCGGCTACGGTTGGAGCTTCGTGCCCTGTTTTCTCTTTCAATTCGAGGACCAACGGCAAACTAGTTTGCGGCGCAGACTGGAGGGTCTTGACGGCACTAGGCCAATCGATAGAACCGTCGTAAGGAGGAAGGTGCTCATCCTTTTCGCCATGATTGTCGTGGAGGTGCACGGAGGAGACGAAATCGCGCAGAGGCGAAAAACTTTTTTCCAAGCGCTCGTCTTGCGGCAATTCGGCCAGATGTGCGTGGCCGATATCGAAATTGAAGCGTAGGCCGCTCAGGCGTGTTTCGTCGACGAAGGCGCGAAGGTAAGTCGGGTCGCCCATTTCACTCAAGGTGTTCTCCACGCAGACCGTCACGCCGGCGTGGCGCGCGTGCAGGATCAGGTGCTCCAGCGAGCTGAAGGCGGCGTCACGTTTGCGTGGATCGGCAGTCTCACGCGAGCCGCCCATGTGGAGAATGAGGCGCGCATAGGGTAGATCGTCGGCAACATCGATGACGCGCTTGAGTTCGTCCATGGCTTCGACGCGGCGGACGCGCTCGATTTCACAAATCGAAAGCGGCGTGCCGCTCTCGCGCATGGCGCTGAGGTCACGGCTGGTGGGAGCGTGGAGCGAAACGAGCTGCAAGCGCTGCGCTTCGAGAGCGCCAGCCATGGCGTGAATTTCCGGCTTCACGGTGTATTCGAAATGGCTTCGCGTGCAGAAGATCTCGATTCCCTGGAAGCCAGCTTCGGCGATTTGTCCGAGCATTTCTGGCGTCAATTTTTTGGAAATGAATAGGTAGGTCGAGAGTAGTCTCTGCATGGTTTTCCTGAGTTTTCACTGACGGCCATCGAGAAGTTTACCTTTGTTCTGTTCCAGTCTGCGAGCTCTGTGTGGTCCCTGTGTTGAATCCTTCCCCTCTCAATATCCGGCGGCAGAGCCCTGGTCGCGGGGATCGGCGGCGCCGAGGCGTTCGCCGGTCCGGGGATCAATACCAATGGCGTTCACCAGGCCGAAGTGTTTGCGCAGCTTACCTTCGTGGCCCAGGCTCGCGGTTTCGTACCAGCCGCGTTCGACTTCATGGCCGCGCGCTCGCAGAGCTTGCTCCATGCTGATGGGAAATTCGGCTTCCATCCGGATGCGATTGGGGTACCACTGGTGATGAAACCTGGGCGCGTTGACCGCCGCTTGTGCTTCCATTCCAAAACGCATCCAGTTGATCACATTGAGGAGCGTCGAGGAAATGATGGTGGGACCGCCGGGCGAGCCGGTGACGAAGCTGAGCTTGCCGTCACGGAGAAGAATCGTCGGGGTCATGGAACTCAGCGGGCGGTGACCCGGAGCGATGGCGTTGGCATCGGATTGCATCAGTTCATAGAGAGAGTTTGGCGCACCGGGCTGCGTGGTGAAGTCATCCATTTCGTCGTTCAGCAAAAAACCGGCCCCGCAGGTCACGTGCGAGCCATAGCTGTCGTTCAACGTGTACGTGCTGGCGACGGCGTTTCCCATAGCGTCGACAACAGAGAAATGGGTAGTGTGGCGGCCCTCGGCCTTGCCTGCGGCCATGTGGGGAGCAACTTCGGGACTAGCGGAAGCACCGCACACATGAGGAGTTCCCGCCGTAACGTTTTTACTGGAAGAGGCTTCGGCCGGATCGATCGTTGCGGCACGTTCCTTGGCGTAGCAGGGGTCCATGAGACCCGCCACCGGAATTTTGGAATAATCCGGATCGGCGAGGTAAGCGGCGCGGTCGGCGAAGACGCGACGCATCGTCTCCACGACCAGGTGAACGCTTTGTGGGTCGTCCCAGCCTTTCAGCGGCACATCCTTCAGCATGTTCAACGCTTCGATAACGGCAACGCCGCCTGAGCTCGGCGGAGGGGCGGTCAAGACCTCCCAGTTGTGGCCGCCGCTGTCATATTTCGCGTGCAGCACGTCTCGGACTTTGGGTTTGTAGCGGGCAAGGTCATCCAATGAAAGGATGCCGCCGTTTCTGTCCATTTCGTCGGCGAGAGTGCGCGCGGTCTCGCCGCGATAGAATTCTTCGGAGCCGTTTTTGGCAATGCGTTTCAATGTGGCGGCAAGCTCGGGCTGCTTGAGCGTGTCTCCCGCTTTGAAGTGTCGGCCGCGGTTCAGAAAAATTCGTTGGCTCACCGGGAAAGCTTGCAGACCAGAGCTTTCTTCTTCCAATTCAGCTGCCAGTTTTTCGCTGACCAGGAAACCTTCGTCCGCGAGGCGGACCGCGGGAGCCATGACGTCGGCCAGTTTCATGGTGCCGTAGGTTTTCAAAGCCAATTCCAGGCCGGCAACAGTTCCGGGGACGGCAACGGAGCGATAACCGATGACGGAAGCTTCTTCATCAAGCTTGCCATCCTTGCCGATGTACATGTCCCGCGTGGCTTTGCCGGGAGCCGTTTCGCGGTAATCGAGGAAGGTGGTCTTGCCGTCGGCGAGGCGGATGAGCATGAAGCCGCCGCCGCCGATGTTGCCTGCGGCCGGTTCGACCACCGCAAGAACAAATGCGGTCGCAACCGCCGCGTCCACAGCATTACCACCGCGCTTGAGAATTTCGATGCCCGCCTGTGAACCAAGCTCTTCGTCGGTAACGACCATGCCGTGCGCGCCACGAACTGCTTGTTTCGGCCAGCCATTCGCTGCTTCGTTATGACCAGTAGGTTTGGATGGAGATTGTCCCGCTGTGCGTGGCGCCGACAGTCCCATGGCTGCCAGCAATGCAAGGAACATCATCACGAATATTTCTTGGATTCGATTCATCAGCAAAAAACATTAAGTGATTCTCTGCAAAGCGTCAAGGCGAGGTATCGCGCTTCAGAATCAGGAGAGACGATCGGCGCCTGTGGGTTAGAAACTATTTTTGTGGATTATTCTTCGCTGAGGAATTCGACGGTGGGAGGCTCGGGGAGCAGACCGGCCTTCGTGCCGCGCTCAATCAACTCTTTTACTGCTTGCTGGCCCTTCTCGCCGTAACCGAGCGTCCACTTGTTCACGTACATGCCAACAAACTTGTCGGCCAGTTCCGTGTCCATCTCGCGCGCGAATTGCATGGCGTAGTTCAAGGCTTCTTCGCGGTGCTCGAGGCCGTAGGTAACGCTGTCGCGAATGGTTTTGGCGATCTGGCGGCCGATTTCCGGCCCCAGCGCACGTCGAACAGCATTTCCTCCAAGAGGAAGGGGCAAGCCTGTCTGCTCTTGCCACCAAATACCCAGGTCGATGACGCGGTGTAGACCTCTTTCCGGATAAAAAAGCTGTCCTTCGTGAATGACGAGCCCCGCATCAACCAGGTTGTTCTGAACGCCGTCGATAATTTTGTCAAAGGGCATGACTACGGGCTCGAAGTTGCTTTCGTAGAGCTTGAGCGCGAGGTACGCGGAGGTTTTCAGGCCAGGGACGGCGATGTGCCTGCCTGCGAGTTCCTGCGGTTTCAGGGATTTCATAGAAACGACGATGGGGCCGTACCCTTCGCCGAAGCTGGCGCCGCAATCGAGGAGGATGTACCTGTCGCGAACTGTAGGATAAGCCGCGAAACTGATGGCCGTGACGTCGTACGTTTCCGTTAGCGCCGCCTCGTTAAGTGACTGGATATCCGAGAGGATGTGCGTGTACTTATACCCGGGCGTGGAGAGCTTATGAGTAGCCAGCGCGTAAAACATGAAAGCATCATCGGAATCCGGAGAATGTGCCAGCTTGATTTCGACTGGCTCTTTCTCGGTCTTGGAGGCTGTTTGTTGGCCAGGCATGGCTCGGTAGTTCCTCTTGTTTTTGCGGCCCCGATTGGGTCAGGCTCCATTTCTAGAACCGACTCAAACAAGCGCGGGACGGTTCACCGACGACCCCTTTGTCACTGGCTCACCCAGGCCTTGATTCTACCAGAGGGACTCCCGTCTTTTGGAGAGGCTCTGTCAGGAGACAAACGGAAGAAAACGTGCGTATCGCGCAGGGGCTCGTGTGGCGCTTGGCCGGAGTAATCTTTAACCCAAAAGCCTAGCATATTGCAGGTTGCCGCGACAATGTCACGGAGCAAGACTCCCGCGGCGCTCTCTTTGCGAGTTGCTGTAACCCGAGTACACTGAGAATGCAGTGGAGGCCGACATGGATAAACCTCATCATCCCCTAGTCATCCGGCCGTGGAAAACCCAACAAACACAGCGAAACAAAGGGAAAGCACCGACTTTGAAAGCGGGAACAGCATCAGGGCGGCTCGATTCGAAAACGCCAAAAATGCCCTTTCCGACTAAGAGTCGTGGGAAGGGCGCGAAATCTTAACCTAGGTCAGGCGGGTTCCCTCAAGAGGGTGGAGGCGCCGCCTTCCAGCATGGCAAGACTATGGTTGGGCTAGCGTGTGGTAACCGTTGCGGAGAAACTGTCTTTAGCAGCATTCTCGTACAGATGGAGAATTTGCGAGGCGCGCTTTAGCAAATCCGAGGGTAGGTCGCCGGGCTGGTAGTCCACCCAGCCGGTGGTGCAGGCGAGTTCCACCTTGCGGCCGGAACAGTCCACCACCAGGGAACCCAGGCGGCTTAGGACCTTTTGAACTTCCCCCAAGCCACATTCGGGCAGCACCAGCAGAAAATCGTCGTTCGTCAGGCGCACCGCAAAGTCGGAACCACGACACGCTTTCTTGAGACGTCTGGC
>QHYN01000058.1 GCA_003224145.1 Acidobacteriota bacterium | reverse complement strand
CCAGCGCACGCACGTCCCTCAAGATTTTGGAATTCACTTGGGTGGCGAATTTCTCGCGGGTCTGCGACATGAAAAGTATTCCTCTTGACCAAATCATGCTAACTTGACAAATCATGATATGTCAAGAACACTAACGCGCCCTGTGCTAACCGCCAAAGTGCGTTAACCAACGCGCCGCCCACCGACCACCGTCATTTCGAACGGAGCAGGCCGATTTCTTCTTCCCGTTTTGCTCCTGCAAAACGGTCGGCCTGCGCAGAGAGACCTCTGCGCCATCACGCACGGTTCATGTGCGTGATGAAATCTCTCTTCTCTTTGATTGCTCCTGCTGACCCGATGAGGCCATCCGCGAGGCCGTTCGCCAGATTTTCTTGTATGCCCGAAGCTAACCTCTTTCTAATGTTCACCCAGCGGCTGAACACGCTGGGCGTGGCATACATGGTTAGCTGGAGCGTGGCGGTCATCATTTATGGACAGCCGCGCTGGCTACGCCCGCCTCCAATCCCTCCTCGACGAGCGCAAGTAAATCCTCGAATTGGGTGACGAGTGAAGAGACCGGCTGCGCGTACCCTGGACTGCCGTAATGTGAGAGAGGAGCCCTTAAACTCCCATTCAGAGCGCAAAAGATTACGGTTGTTCGACTCTAATGTGCATGGGAATGACGGACTCATCGAGCTTCGCGAGATCCCTTGTGAGGAAGCGCACCATCTCCGTGAATGGGCTCGACTCTGGTGAAAGACGAGGTACGACGTGGTAGCGGCCGTTGCGCACTCCCTCGAAAATCCGCGGGCTTGCGTCGAGTTTGTAGGCCTTGGGACCTTTGGAGGGTTTCTCCTGCTCCATGCTTGGCATGGCCCAGAAACCGGCTTTCTCAAGCATTTGCATGAATTTCTTAGCGTCTTCAACGGATACGCTATTTTGTGTTCTATGGAGCACAGCCGGCGGACCGGACTCCACTATGCTGGTGACGCTGGCGGTTCCGTCGGCGTTGAAAGATAAACGAACCGCAAGGACAACCCACCTCTGGCTGGCCATCCAATCCAATCTATAGGATAGAGCACTCGAGTCTTGAGCAGCGGCGAGAAGGGATGGCTCGCCAAAGCGGCTCAAATAGTGGGAGAAGAAACCATTGAAGCCGTCGACCATGTCCGGAGGAAAGTAGACTGGGGCCTCCGTTGCTGAAGACGCCGGACTCTTAGGAACGCCTTGCTGGGAGTTTGCCCCAGCGAAAAGGAATGCTGTCGTGCAGAGTGCTGCCGTACATGCGACCCATGTGAGCTTGTAGAGTGTGCATGACGGCATTGGCAGGATCATGATGAACGCCGCACCCAGATGCGGCTGGTGGCAGGTTTGCCGAGATGGATAGTCCTTCCATCCACTCGTAGCGTCATGGTCTCATCGTACTCGCGCTTCAACACATCGACCGTCGTGCTGGGCCGCAAGCGCAATCCTTCCAAGAACTCCAGAAACTGCGCATCCTTTTCGTACACACAGAGAATTTCGCCGGATTCCTTGGCGCGCAAATCCGCCAGCAGCACGGCGCCTTGCTTTCTGAGCGTGGCGATGCCTCCACGGATGGGCACGCCGTGCGGGCAGCTCTTTTTGCCTCCAAACCGCTTGATGAGCAGCGCTTCGACTTCACGTGAAATGGCATGCTCCAGCCGCTCCGCTTCATCATGAGCTTTGATCCAGGACAGGCCGATCACATCGGTCAGCAGCATCTCCGCGAGCTGGTGGCGCATGGCCAGGTGCTCCGCGAACTTTCTTCCCTTTTGCGTCAGGGCGATTTGGCCGTTGCGGTCGACGCGCACGTGGCCGTCGCGTGTCATGCGCTTTAATGCCGCCGTGACAGCTGGCGGCGTAACTTCCAGTTCCTCCGCGAGTCGCGCGCTGATCGGGGTCTGGTTCTCTTCCAGCATCTCCCAGATCGCTTTCAGGTAGTCTTCTTGCGAAACGCTGCCTTTTTCGCGCCGCACCGAGGCTCCTATTTTGATGATGTTCGGTGTTCCCGTTTTTCTCTCAGGTGAAGGGCCAGCTGGTTTACGCGCCGTCTGATGCTTTCGAATACTCGCTGATACGTCTCCGGATCGGAATCGTAGGGGTCCTGCACGATCCAATCCTCAACTTTCTCCTGATCCACAGGCGAGAAGTATCTGTCTTTTTGCCCGCCGGTCATATTGATGATGATGTCCGCGGCAGCGCTCGCTTCGGGAGTCAACGGATCGGAGGTCAGGCCATCTGCGGAGTACCCATTCTTCATCAGCGTTTCTTTCGTCAAGTTGGCGACGAACCCCAATGGACTCACGCCTGCGCTGTGGGCTTCGATGACATCTGCGGCATCGTATCGCGCGATGGCTTCCGCCATGGGACTCCGGCAGGCATTTCCCACACACACAAACAGCACCCGCGTTCGGCTGGAGCGTCGAGGATTCGGCTCTGGGCTCTTCTCTTTATTCACGATGAGGACTTGGCGCCGCTCATGGCTTGCTGTGTTCCGGCCGCGACCAGACGGAGAAAATGTTCATGCACCGTGGTGTCGTCCGTCAATTCCGGATGAAACGTTGCCGCCATAATGTGATTGCGCTGCACCAGCGCAGGCTTTCCCGCGTATTCCGCGAGAATTTTCAAATCCGGTCCTGTACGTTCAATGACCGGCCCGCGAATGAACACCATTTCCAGCGGCTCGTTTTTGAGCGAGGTTGGACCGCAGACCACGTCGCTGGCAATCTGCCGCCCGTACGCGTTCCGCATGACCGTCATGTCCATAAGTTTCAAAGAATCCTGCTTCGGGTGCTCCACTTCTGTGGCCAACAGTATAGCCCCGGCGCACGTTCCGAAGATCGCTCCGCCGCGCTCCGCAAATTTCTGAATGCTGTCGGCCAAGCCTTCTTCCTGCAAAAACTTCAGTTGCGTCGTGCTTTCGCCGCCCGGCAGAACCAAACCGTCGCAGCCTTCGAGATCGGCGGGAGTGCGCACTTCGGCTGTTTCCGCGCCGAGCTGCTTCAGCATCGCCGCGTGCGCCTCAAAATCTCCCTGTACCGCCAAAATCCCGATCTTCACTTTGTTTGCCCCAAGATGAGTTCTGTTGTGACGCCGGCGGGCGCAGCATGCTGCGCCCCTACAAACTTCGCCCAGCTCTTCGCTCGCTTCGAGCACCGCTTTCGGATCCTCAAAATGCGTTGCTGCTTTCACAATCGCTTTTGCGCGCGCATCGGGATCGCTGGACTTGAAAATGCCCGAACCGACAAAGACGGCTTCCGCGCCTAGCTTGCGCACCAAAGCCGCGTCCGCTGGAGTGGCAATTCCCCCCGCGGAGAAATTCGGTACCGGCAATTTTCCGGTCCGCGCGATTTGCCGGACCAATTCCAGCGGCGCACCGAGTTCCTTGGCTTCGCGCATCAATTCATCATCGCGCATGGTGGTGAGCTTCTTCATCTGGCTCATAATCGCGCGCATATGCCGCACCGCTTCGACCACGTTTCCGGAGCCCGCCTCGCCCTTCGTTCGGATCATGGCCGCGCCTTCCGCGATGCGCCGCAGCGCTTCGCCCAAGTTACGGGCACCGCAAACAAACGGCACGCGGAAATCGTGCTTCCAGATGTGATTCTCTTCATCGGCGGGCGTCAGCACTTCGCTTTCATCAATGAAGTCCACTTCCAGCGCCTGCAGTACTTCCGCTTCGGCAAAATGGCCGATGCGCACTTTGGCCATCACCGGGATCGTGACTGTGGCCATGATTTCGCGAATCACTTTGATAGACGCCATGCGCGCCACCCCACCCTCTTTCCGGATGTCTGATGGCACGCGCTCCAGCGCCATCACTGCGCACGCCCCGGCCTTCTCCGCGATCTTCGCCTGCTCCGCGTTCGTGACGTCCATGATCACGCCGCCTTTGAGCATCTCCGCCAGGCCCACTTTCACACGCCACTCATTCGAATCTTTGCTTCCGTTGCCGCTGCCATTTGGCTTCTTCGCGTCCATCGTGCTTCTCCCTTCGCTTTTTAGGCTTCTCGACGGTGATGCCCCGTCAAATCTCTTCACTTCCTTGAAATAATCACGAACCGGCCTTTGCCACGCGCCAGCACTTCCCCGCTCTCGTTCCGAATCTCGCCGACCATGAAGAGATTTCTTCCCTTTTGATCGATCTCGCGCCCTTCGACTACAATCTCTTTCTCCACGGCGACGGGTTTCAAGTATTCCACAGTCAATTCCGCCGTTACGGCACGAACTTCCCGGAACCGGCAGACTTTGCCCATCGCTTCATCCAACAGCACCGCGATGATTCCGCCGTGAGCAAAACCTCCGCCGCCTTGATACCTATTACCCAGTACAAACCGTCCCACGATCCGCCGGTTGACGTTGTCCTGTTCGAACGTGAGCTTCATTCCGCTGGCGTTGTCTCCGCCGCAGCCAAAGCACTTGTTGGCGGGATTCGGCTCCAGTCTGATCGTGTCGCTCAAATCACTTCCTCGCCGTCGCAGCTCCTTGCTTCTTTACCTCCTAGCTTGCCTGCTTCACACCAGCGCCACGCGGCTCCGTTCCGCCCGCCGCACGCCGCGCTGCCGCTTGCGCATCTCCACTTTCAGCAAATCCGCCAAGGTCGCCACGCCGCGCGCAATTTGCTTTTCGTCCAGGCTGGCAAATCCCAGCCGCAGCGTGTTTGGCAGCGGGCTCTGCACATAGAAATAGCGTCCCGGCGCAAACAGCACACCACGCTCTTTCACATGAATCAAGAGTTCGCTGGCGTCAAATCCCAGCGGAAGCTCCAGCCAGAGGCACATCCCGCCTTCCGGCCGCGTCCAACGCGTGCCTTCCGGCATGTGCTTTCGCAACGCTTCGTCCAGCGCCGCCAGCCGCGAGGTGTATACCTTGCGCATTTTGGCCAGGTGCTTGCTGAAAAGCCCGCGGCGTAAGAACTCGGCCAACGTTGCTTGCGCCAGCTGATCCGTGTGCAGATCGGTGGTCTGCTTCACCACGCGCAGCCGCTCGATGGCCGCCGGTGGAGCAACAATCCATCCCACTCGCAGGCCCGGAAATGCCACTTTCGCGAAACTGTCGATGTGAATCACCAGATTCGAACGGTCCAGTTGCTTCAAGGATGGGATGCGTTCGTCCCGCGCATGCAGCCGCGCATAGATATGATCCTCTACGACGGGCACTTGGTACCGCCCTGCCAATTCCAGCAATTTGCGCCGCGACGCCAGCGGCATCGATGTTCCCGTGGGATTCTGGAAGTCCGGTGTCAGAAGAATCAGCTTCACTCGATTCGCTGCGAGCGTGGCTTCCAGCGCTTCCAGGTCCAATCCCAGCAGTGTTCCCGGCTCTGCGTGCGTTCTCATCGGAACGCTCAGGCAGCGCGCCCGTGCCCCGTGAAAAATGGCCACCGCTCCCGGATAGGTGGGGTTTTCCATGATGACCGAATCTCCGGGGCGCACAAACGCCTTGCTAATCAGGTCGAACGACTGCTGGCAGCCATCGGTGATGAGCAGGTTTTCATCCCTGGCGATAATCCCGTCGCGATGCAGCAGCTCCAGCAAGGCTTCTTTCAACGGCGGATAGCCATCCGATGGACCCAGATTCAGGACCGCGCCACCTTCCCGGCGAAGCACTGCGTTAACGCAGATCTGCAGCTCCTCGATGGGGAAGAATTCCTCTGCCGGACGCGCCATGACAAAAGAAAGCGCGTTTTGCGGGACATTGGCGGTCAGCCGGCTCAAAATCTCTTCCCCGCGCTCGTCCGCAAACAGCAGTTCCCAGCGAATTCCCTGGCCACCGTTCAGTACGGGAGGAGCCGGTGGCGTGATTTTCAAGCCGTTGCCGTTTCCTTTAATAAAGGTGCCCCGGCCGACATGCCCTTGAATCAGCCCTTCCGATTCCAATTCTGCGTAGGCATTCGCCACTGTCGTGCGGTGTACTCCCAGCATGGTCGCCAGTTCACGGCTTGCCGGAATGCGGTCGCCCGGGCGCAAATCACCGGCATGCACGAGAGCGCGCAATTGATCGCGAAGCTGGATGTACAAGGGAACGTGACTCTGTGGCTGGAGATGAAGTGGAAGCATTGTCTCTCACCCTCAGCCAATTTTAGCAGAAATTGGCCTGTTGCAAGAGCCAATTTGTCTTTCGCCAAATCCGACCCCGTTCCCCTCCCCGGAACCCTCCTCGTTGGCGCCGACCCCACTGCCGCAAGCGCGAAAATATCTAAAAACGTGCGCGCATTTCCCTTCAGCGTGTGGATGGCTTGGATTCGGGTGCGCCATTCGTTTCACCAGCTTTTAGGTCGCGGATGCACAGCTTGGTCAGGTCGCTCGCATCACACTGATAAATCTGCTTCAGGGGAAGATCCGTTTCATCCACCTCGTATTCTCCTGACGCCATGTCTTCCGCCACCTCCGTGGAGGAAGTGACGACCGGACTTCCTTCTCGAACGCGCACGCGAAATTCTCCCGAGGCAGGCTCATAATTCGCATAGCTAAAACAGTGCCCGACGCACGCGCGCTCCACAGAATGATGAATGAACAAGATGCGGGAGCCCGCCGGTGAGTCCAGGGTAGCGATGACGCGCGTCCCCGGAGCCAAGCCACTCACTAATTTCTCCGCGTTTGCCTCCAACCGGTTCATCCAGCCGGTGTCTTGATAGAGAAAAGCATAGAAGACCGCGGTGCACGCGCCGAACCCGGCGAGATGCCATTTGCGCGGCTTAAGGTGGCCGAGAACGCAAAGGCCGAGAATGGCGGAGATGGTGGTGAGGCGGGAACTGAGAAGCCCGATCCAGCCTCCGAACATCGGAGGATGCAGATTCTCAGGAAGAAGTGCGGTCGCGCAGAAGGTCACGGCGTACAATTCGAATGGCAATTCGAAAGGTCTCCAGCAGCCTCGCTCGTGCCGCCGCCCGTAAAGATCCGCTCCAACGCAAATGACACCGAGCAAAAATGCAGCAGCGGCCAGTGCAATGTATCGCTTCCCGTACAACACCAGTTGATCGGCCCCGTTATACAGATAGAAAGGCCCGCGGTCCCAATCGGCCGAAAGCGCGGGTCGGTGCGCGGTATACCAATACACCGCGAAGAAAACCGCGGCTGCAACTGATGGCAAGGTCAGCTTTCGCCATCCCGGCAATTTCGCTCTGAGCTTGATGTAAGCGAGCGTGCCAACGAGCCACAGAAAGCCAATCGGATGCGCCAGTATTGTGAGCAGTGCGAACATCCCGCCGCCAACCCAGTCCATTCCGCGTGCACGCCACAAGAGTGCCAGCGCGAAACAAGCCAGTCCGAGCGACAAATAGTAGTTCATGAAACCCATGCTAAAGGAATAGCCATAGGCCAGCATGGCGATGCAAGGAGTGAGAAACCACGGCGGCCGCTCCGTGACCGCAGCGATAAAGGCGAAAATCCCCCAGAAAAAAATCAGCACACACGCCGAAACCACAATTTTCTGTGCCACGGCAAAACCCACAACGTTAACAAGGCGCAGCAGTGTTACATCAAATAAAATGTTGTTCCACTGCTTCGCGAGATACAGGCCCGGCGCTTGGCCCCTCTCAATCAGTTGCGCAAGCCAGGCGTTGTACACATGGCTGGCCAGATCACCGGCCTCAATCCGGCGGTGCCAGAAACACGGAATCAGGACCACGACGCTGACTGCAAGAATGGCCCATCGCTTGCGGCGCAGGAACGCCAGCGTCAAATTGTCTTCGTTCAAGAAGCGCGCCCACGTCTCTCTTATGTCCTGCAGAGGTCCCATGGTTTCCCTTGCACTAGAACCTGTCTCAAAGATGGGTACGGCAGGAAGAGTGGAGTTTCCTCAGGGGCTAAAGCCCGATTTTTCTTCACCCTTAATGTCGGAGCTGAAGCTCCGACCCCCTAAACTGCATCTATGAGATGCCTTCTAGTCTGTCTCGAAAATCCAAGCGCGCGCCATTCTATCTGAACTCTACTTTTCTCACGTCAAGATTGTCCGCGCAATTCGATTATCGAAGACTCTCTGTTCTCCGGCGGATCCAGTGTTATCATCCGGCTTCTGTTCCGCAAGGAGGAATCATGCAAGCAGCGGGCAATCGGATTTCGCTCTTTCCAAGTACCACGAATCGCGGGCGAACACTACTTTGCAGAGCAGCACTGCTCATCACCGCGAGCACGCTCTTCACCAGTCCCACCTCGGCGCAAAATCCCCCCGCGCCCGCAAAATGCCCTCCCGCAGCGCGAGTCGACTCCGCAAAGGACACCTACGGCAGCACCGTCGTGGCCGACCCCTACCGCTGGCTGGAAGATCAAAAGAGTCCGGAAACCCGAGCCTGGATTGACGCCGAACAAAAATGCACGGAAGGCGTGCTTTCGAGTCTTCCGGGCCGCGCCCAAATCAACAAGCGGCTGACGGAACTGCTGCACACGGATTCCTTCGAGCCACCAGTCGAGCGCGGCGGCCGCTACTTTTTTCGCAAGCGCCTCGCCGACCAAGAACTCCCACAGATCTTTATGCGGCACGGAGTGAATGCTCCGGATGAATTGCTGGTTGATCCATTGCCCTGGAGCGCCGACCATTCCGCCAGCGCAATCCTGGAGAATGTCAGCCGCGATGGCCACTACCTGTTCTTTGGCCGACGCGAGGGCGGTCGGGACGAAGTTACACCCCGTATCTTGGATGTTGATACAAAGAATGTTTTGCCCGATGCGTTTCTCTCTGCGACGTACTTTGGTATCGAACCCGCTCCCGGCAACAAAGCTGTTTACTACTCGCGCGTGACTCCCGAAGGCCCGCGCGCCTTCTATCACGTTATGGGCAGCGACCCAGCGAAAGATCAGATCATTTTCGGAAAAGAACTGGGGAACGACAAAATTCTTGTGCTGCAATTATCCGAAGATGGCAAATACTTGGTTTACCTGGTCATCTACGGTTCCGGCTCCGAACAGACAGAAATTTACGTTCAGAATGCAAGCGAGAATGGGCCACCGGTCGCAGCGGTCGCTGGAGATAAGGCGCTTTTTTTCCCTACGCTCGCGGGTGATCAGCTCCTTATCCTTACGAATTGGAAGGCTCCTCAGTGGCGCGTTTTCTCCACCAACTTGTCCGCGCCGGTCCGCAAACATTGGCGGGAGATCGTGCCGGAAGGTAAGGTCCATCTCGAAACCATCGCGGTGGCTGGCGGAAAACTCATCGCGCAGTACACTCACAATGTCTCATCCGAGCTGAAGGTTTTTGATGGAAGTGGCAAGGCGGAATCCTCCATTGCTCTTCCCGCGCTAGGCTCCGTCGGCGCGGTTTCCGGGCGCTGGGAGAGCCCTGAGTTCTTTTACTCGTTCGAATCGTACAATTTCTCTCCCTCCATCTTTCGCTATGAGGTGAAGCCAGCAAAATCGGAAGTGTGGGCCCGGGCCAAAGTGCCATTTGATTCTTCTGCATTCGACGTGGAACAGGTCTGGTACGAATCAAAAGACAAAACACGCATCCCTCTGTTTCTCGTCCACAAGAAAAACTTGAAACTGGATGGTTCGAACCCCGCGTTACTCACCGGCTACGGGGGTTTCGACGTCAGTGAAACCCCCTATTATTTCCCGCTAGCCCTCGTTTGGATCGAGCATGGCGGAATTTTTGCGGAAGCCAATCTGCGCGGCGGCGGGGAATTTGGCGAGGAATGGCACCGCGCAGGAATGCTCGAGAAAAAACAGACGGTTTTCGACGATTTCATCGCGGCAGCGGAATACCTCACCGCCCACAAGTACACAAACGTTTCGAAGCTGGCCATCACGGGCGGCAGCAACGGCGGCTTGCTCGTTGGCGCTGCCATGACCCAGCGGCCGGACCTCTTCCGCGCGGTCGTATGCGTCTATCCCCTTCTGGATATGTTGCGGTATCAAAAGTTCATGAAGGGTCCTTACTGGGTTCCCGAGTACGGAAGCGCTGACAATCTCGAACAATTCTCTTATCTCTACAAGTATTCGCCCTATCATCACGTCGTGGATGGTACGAAGTATCCGTCCGCCCTGTTCGTCACCGGCGACGGAGACACGCGTGTGGCGCCGCTGCATGCCCGGAAAATGTCGGCACGCCTGCAAGCGGTCAGGGATTCGGATCGCCCGATTCTTCTTCTCTACGACACAAAGTCGGGCCACTCCGGTGGCCGCCCAGTCATCAAGCGCATCGAAGAATACACAGATATCCTGAGCTACCTCTTCTGGCAGCTAAATGTTCCTGTAAATTGAATTGTTATCGAAGCAAGCGCTCTTACTTTGAAGCCTGATTCTCGCCCAGACGCTTGAGGCGATCGCGCAGGCGGCGCTGCAGCGGCTGCGGCGTATTGGGATTGAAGGCCACAAGATACCAGAGCGGCTGGCTGCTATCCCGGCTCAGCCGCGCGAGCGTGGTCGCATCCGCATTGGGATGACGGGCGACATTTTCGCGAATGGCCCCGTAAGGATGCCTCGCGAGCTTCCCGAGTGTCTTTGCATTTGCGCGCGGGTGCTCGCTGATCAGCCGCAACAAATAAAAGTCTTCCGCCGGCGCCTGCTTCGCCAGTTTTTCCAGCATTTCGGGTTTTGCGTCCGAACTCAGAACCAAGCCAATTTTTTCATCCCATGCCACATTAATTTGATTCAATTCCCGTGTGCGCGCGTGAATCAATTCTTCCAGGATGCGGCGCTCCTGCTGCATGCGTGCGATGGGGAGATCCGTGCCCTCGAGGGAGTCAAGAACGCGGAGCAGGTGCTGCCTTTCACCAAAAACAATCTGAGTGGTGCGTAGGACCGCGCCCTTTTCCCTCTCCTTGTGCTGTACCAGGTCGGAACGTCGCATTGTTTGGACCCCATCCCGATTCCCCTGAGCTCCTTGGGGAATCAAATGCTCTCGGCCAAATATTGAAAATCAGGCCACACGCAGGGCATGCTGGGCTGATTTGCGGCTCAGCGAATTATGTTCCGCGTGAGGGGTGGGGTAAAGTTTAGTGGGAGCCTGGTGTGCCCGATGTGCAACTCCGGTTCCGGCCACCCGCGAACCTCGGGGCGTTCGAATGGCGGCAAACTCCGTTGGGATTCGAGTCATTCAGTGAGGGAAAAACGATGTCGGCATTTCAGGAACACAAAGAAGAGTTGGAACATTACGAACAAATGTTCGGACGCGAACGGGGGAGGCTGGCAGTATCACTCGACCGGATTACCAATGCACTCGTGCTTGCGGGGCAGCACGGCGTGTATTGCGCGAGCCAGCGGAATCCTGGAGTGCCGGCGATGGATTTGCGCATGATTAATCAAGAGTTGATTCACGCGAAAGAGCTGGTGCAATCGGTGATGGAAGAATTGCGAAAAGCGAAGCAGTAGGCCGAAAACTAGAATTCAATTTTCTGTCCTTCGCCCCGGTGGGTGCTAGATTTGTTCTTCCACTCGGGACTTTACTCCGGCTGCAAAAATGGATTCAGTTGCCGTTCCTGACCAATGGTGGTCCCCGGGCCGTGGCCCGGATGAACGATCGTTTCATCGGGCAAATGCATCAGTTTGCTGCGCAGCGAGTCCATGATCTGCTCCATGGACCCTCCCCACAGGTCTGTCCGGCCGATGCTACCGGCAAAAAGTGTGTCACCCGAAAAAAGTTGAGGTAACTGAAACCCCGTTTTTTCAGATTCGTCGGGAACAGGGACATCTCCTGTGTCATCCGTAGCGGCCGCCTTTCTGTTCTTATCTATCACCGAAACTCGACCTGCATCGTGAGGGAGGTACAGCGAAACGCTACCCGGAGTGTGGCCAGGGGTGTGAATGACCTGGGCCTCGAACGATCCCCAGCGGAGAACGTCACCCTCCTTCAATAGCTGATCGACCTCCGTTAGATCCGGTGGGAGGATGCCAAGGAAGGAAGCCTGCATGTCCATGGCCTGATAGAGGGGCAGGTCGTCACGGTGCATGAGAACTGGCGCGCCCGTATATTGATGGAGCTTACTCAAACCACCCACGTGGTCGATGTGGGCGTGGGTGCTGACGATGGCTTTTACGGTGAGGTGGTGGCGGCCGATGAGATCCAGGATGCGCGTCACCTCGTCGCCTGGATCCACGACGAGAGCTTCGCGCGTGACGGGGTCGCCAATGATCGAGCAATTGCACTGCAGGATGCCCACTGGGATGGTGATGTGGATCAATCGATCGTGGGCCGCACTGAGGGCGGATAAGCGGTCGCTCATGGAAGTGATTATAGCATCGGAGAGCGGCGCATTTACGAGAGGTGCCGGCTGCCTCGTAGCACTCTTTGATAGACTGTTTGAAGAACGATAGGCAAACAGATGGAAATACCATCGCTCACCAAGATGACGGAGACGCCGCTCGCAAAGCTGCACGCAAGCGCGGGCGCGAGAATGGGCGTGTGGTTTGGTTGCACGCTGCCCGATGACTTCGGAGACGCGGCGGCGGAATACCATTTTGCAAATCAGAGCGTGGCGCTCGTCGACAAGAACTACCGGGCGTATCTTTCGCTCACCGGGCCCGACCGGGTGCGCTATCTGAACGCCATACTGACGAACAACGTCAAAGACTTGCTTGCGGGACAGGGCAATGTGTCCCTGCTGCTGAATCCGCAGGGGCACATTATGGCGGAAATCGAAACGTACGCCTTCGCCGAGCGGCTTTTTTGCGTCTCGTACGCGATGATTCTAGAGCAACTGATTACGTGGCTGGACAAATACATCATCATGGACGATGTCACGCTGACCGATGAGACGGAGCGTTACGGCACGCTGGCCCTGGAAGGGCCGAAAGCCGCCGCCCTGGTGCAGGGGCTTTCCGGGGTTGAAATCGCGCCGTTGGGTGAACTTACCTCCACGGATTGCACCGTCGGGTCAATTCCCTGCCGGATCGTCAAGCGCTCGCCGGGAGGAGTTGCTGGAGCAGAATTCTTTGTGGGACGCGAAAAGCTGGCGGCACTCTGGCAGATTCTGCTGGAAGCAGCACGTGGACACGGCGGCGGGCCAGCGGGCTACGCGGCATTGAGCGCGCAACGGTTGGCACAGGGAGTGCCGTGGTTTGGATATGACTTTGGCGAAAAACAGATTCCTCATGAAGCAGGACTGGAACACAGCCACATCAGCTACACCAAAGGCTGCTACACGGGACAGGAAATTGTCGAGCGGGTACGCTCGCGCGGCCATGTGAACCGCAGGCGCGTGGAGTTGCTCTTTTCTGGCGAGGCGATACCGGAAGCGGGCGCGCCGCTGACGCTTGACGGCAAAGAAGCTGGGTATGTGACGCGAGCGTCCCGGATCTGGGATCCTCCCCGGGTGATCGGGATGGGTTACATTCGCAAAGAAGCCAATGTACCCGGGACGCTTTTGCAGTGGGCAAAGGGGACCGCGTCGGTCGTCCACCTGCCGGAAGCCCTGAGAAGCTAGCGGAGAGCGAAGTGCCGCTCCCGTTTGGGAAGAATCCTTAACACTCGGGCAGTTTTCAGGATCCGGGACGTACTTTTCATGCGCGCTTACGCCTGAAACTTTCCCGAAATATTTCTCCGCGAATGGATTCTTGTATTCCCCCTTACGTCTTTTGATATAGTCCGCGCTGTCGTGTCCGCCGCTGACGTACATTCCGGGACGCAAACGAATTCCATGAGCCCGCTGACCCGGAATCAGATCCGGGGATTCTGGGCCTCATGGGGAGGCTGGACTCTCGACGGCATGGATTCGTTCATTTATGCGCTAGTGCTGGTGCCTTCGCTACGGGATTTGTTGCCGCGGTCCGGCATTGCTGCGACGAAAGGCAATGTTGGTTATTACGGTGGACTGTTGTTCGCGCTTTTTTTGTTTGGGTGGGGACTGGCATTTTTGTGGGGGCCGGTCGGAGACAAGTTCGGGCGCGTGCGAACGCTGATGTTGACGATCGTTTGGTACTCCGTGTTCACCTTCCTCAGCGCGCTTGTGACAAGCGTGTGGCAGCTTGCGGTTTTGCGGCTGCTGGCGGGAATTGGGATCGGCGGCGAGTGGGCCATGGGCGGGACGTTTGTCGCAGAAGAATGGCCGGAAGAACGGAGGCGCGCGGGGGCGGGATACATGCACACGGGGTATTACGTGGGTGTTTTCCTTGCAGCGCTGGCGAACTTCACGATTGGCAGCCGTTTTGGATGGCGCGCGATGTATGCCGTCGGCGGATTGCCAGCGCTCTTGCTGGCATGGGTGCGGCACGGCGTTGTTGAGCCCGCCTGCTGGCGTCAGAAAGAGGGGATGGTTCGTTCCTGGCAAATCTGGCAACCGTTCGCGACACTCTTTTCAAGTACATTGCGCCGCAGAACGATTCTGAATTCGCTGTACATGCTGACTTCCGTTAGTGGACTGTGGGCTGGGACGGTGTACGTTCCTGCCGCGGTGACGACACTCGCAGAAGCTGCGAGCCGGGTGGGACCACAGGCGGAGCGACTCGCTTCACGCGCAACCATGCTTGTTGCATTTGGGACGATTCTCGGGTGCCTGGCGATGCCTTGGCTGGCTGAGAAACTTGGAAGACGCGGAGCGCTTGGATTATTTTTCTCGCTGATGATGACCTTCATCGCTCTGACGTTCGGAAAAGTTTTCTATCTGGGTGCCGGGGCGCTAACGTGGTTCTTTGTCTGCCTGTTCTTTCTTGGCTTTGGCGGCGCGAATTTTGCTGTGTATACCCTCTGGCTGCCGGAGCAATACCCGACGGAATGCCGCGCTAGCGCGTTCGCTTTTTCCACGTCTTTTGCACGATTTAGCGGGGCGGGAATCGCCTTTCTGGTTGGAACGGGCGTTCAGCACTACGGATCGCTGGGAATCCCTGTCGCACTGACGTCCATTGCGTTTGCGATTGGCCTATTGCTGATTCCTTTTGGTGCGGAAACGCGCGGCCAGTGCCTGCCAGCGTAGTCCCAGCACAAAGAGAAATATGGCTGACCTTGCCGAGACGGACCGAAATGCGAAAATAGACCCAACCGGCAACCGCCGCTCGTCTTCGCGGTCTCACGCGTGTCCCGTTGCGGGTGCGGGCTGACTCTTGGCGACTGGCTTAGGGCGCGGGCGAAGGAGCAAAACGGCAGTGAAGCCAAGAGAGAAATTCTGAGTGAAAATTTCGACGATGTGAATGAAGCGTTGAGTCGCGCCCATGATGGGGTTCGGGACAACCAGCGGAGCGAGACCGCCAGCGATCCAGATGATCAGGCCTACGACCACAGCAGAGTGCCAGCGCTTCATGCGCAGAGTGCGGATGACGGGAACCACGGCAAGGGTCA
>QHYN01000237.1 GCA_003224145.1 Acidobacteriota bacterium | reverse complement strand
CGATTATCTCCTCAAGGATGGAATTGTCGTCCCGCTGCAGGACTCGATCACCGGCAATGCTCGCCCGATGCTGCTGGTCCTGCTCGGCGCGGTGGGATTTCTGCTGCTGGTGGCGTGCGCGAACGTTGCGAATTTGCTGCTGGCACAAGCGTCGGTGAGAGAGCGCGAGCTAGCCATTCGCAGCGCGCTCGGTGCGGCACGCGGACGTCTGATCCGTCAATTCCTTACCGAGGCGTTGCTGCTTTCGCTGGCCGGCGGCGGCCTTGGCGTACTGGGAGCGTTCTGCGGCGTGGCGGGATTAATTGCGCTGGCGCCGGGAAATCTGCCGCGGCTGGACAGCGTCTCGATCAGTACTCCAGTACTGGTGTTTGCGTTCCTGCTATCCACCGCGGTCGCCGTCGGCCTCGGCGCGTTCACCGCCGCTCGGGCGACTTCCGGCGACCCGCGCAAGGGCCTTGGGGAAGGCGGGCGGGGACAAGCGGGTGCGCAAGGCAGCCAGCGCGTTGGCCAGGTCATCGTGGCGGCGCAGATCGCGATCACATTGGTTCTCGTGGTCGGAGCTGGATTGCTCGGGCGCAGCCTGATGAAAGTGCTCGAAGTGAATCCCGGTTTCCGCGTGGACAAAATTGTCACGATGGATGTGTCGCTTCCGTGGGTGGAAGATCCCAAAGCAAAGGCAAGTCAGGCGATTTTCTTTTCCAACTTGATTGACCGGCTGAAACAAATCCCGGGCGTGCGCAAGGTTGGCGCGACGAGCGGTCTGCCGCTGGTGGATGGCGGCCTTCCCGACGGAATGTTTCTGCTGATGGCGCAGAACGAGATCCCCAAGACCACGGATGGTCTGGTTGCGATGTTCCAGCAAAAAGAACGCATAGGCATTGCGGACTTCGGCGTCGTCACGGATGGATACTTCCAGGCTCTCGGCATCCCGCTGATTCGAGGGCGAATCTTTGACGAGCGTGACGGCGCGAATTCTCCTCACGTTGCCGTGATCAGCGAATCGCTTGCGCGCGACCGGTGGCCCAATCAGGACCCGATCGGCCACACGATTGAGTTTGGAAACATGGATGGCGACCTGCGCTTGCTGACCATTGTCGGGATCGTGGGCGACACTCATGAATACGGCCTTGATGCGCCGCCGCGTCCGACCCTTTACGTGGATTTGTTCCAGCGGCCGCGCGCGGCGATCACCGTAACGATGTTGAGTGATGCCGACACGCGGTCCGTCGCTTCAGCAGCGCGAGGAATCCTGCAGGACCTCAACCCGGAGATTCCGGCGAGGTTCCGTACGTTTTCGCAAGTCTATTCCGCTTCGCTGGGCTCGCGAAGATTTAACGTCATTCTCATCGGATTCTTCGGAATCACTGCGCTGCTGCTCGCAACGGCAGGGGTGTTTGGCGTGATAGCCTATTCGGTCAGCCGCCGCACGAGCGAAATTGGCGTGCGCGTCGCTCTCGGGGCGGGCTCCGGCGACGTTCTGAGGATGATCCTGGGCCAGGGATTGCGCACGGTCTTCATTGGGGTGGCGATTGGGATTGCCGGTTCGCTAGCCCTGACGCGCGCCGTGGAGTCGCTGCTCTTTGGCGTGACTGCCACCGATCCGCTGACTTTCGGCGGCGTGACACTGCTCCTCGTCGGGGCAGCGCTGCTGGCGTGTTACATTCCGGCGCGGCGCGCCACCAAAGTAGACCCAGTGGTTGCGCTGCGGTACGAATAGCGACCGAGTCGATTTCTTCGCACGAATGACCGGCGACCTTCCTTAGAACAACCTTTCATAAACGTGTGGGGGCTTGCGGACATTCCTAGCGATTGTGCTCAGGCAGCCTGTTAGGCAGCGCGGAGGACGATCAGGCTGATTTCCGGGGGGACGCCAAGGCGAACGGGAGCACCGACGGTGCCGAGGCCGCGGTTCACATAGATATGCGCCATGGCCGAAGATTGCGCGGGGAAGAGCGAAGGAGCGAGCTTGCGGGAAGAGGAACCGTTCGAAGCAGCTCGTTCATTGACGGCGGGAGCAAAGAGCGGGCGCTGATAGAGCCCAGCGATGTAATCACTGATAAAACGCGCAGGACTGAGGCGGTGATCGAGGATTTCGACTTGAATCTGGCCGCCGTGCGTGTGACCGGCAAGAGAAAGCTCGATGCCGAGCTCGGCCGCGCGATTGAAGGAATTCGGATTGTGAGAGAGGAGGATGTTGGGCATATCGCGGCGCACCAGTGTTTCCGCACTGGCGAGCATCTGCTGTCTTTGGCCGCGGCCGTTGTATTCGCGCTGGTAATCCACGCCGATGAGATTGAACCGCGCGCCTTTGAAGGTAATCTGCGCGTTTTCCTGGCGAAGCAGCTTCATGCCCGCCTGCGAATAGAGATAACCCGCTTCATCTTCCGCACGCGCGTAAATTTCATGATTGCCGTTGCAGCCCCAGACGCCCAGAGGAGCACGTAGATGACGAATCTCATCGACGCAATCGGCGATGGGATCGCCGGATCCGGTGATGAGATCCCCGGTGACGACGGCGAGATCGGCGCCGAGATCGTTAGCCATATGCACGGCGCGGCGCACCTGCGTGCGGGACATGTAGCTGCTCAAGTGGATGTCGCTCAACTGGACAATCTGCAGGCCATCCAGCGCGGCCGGCAATTTAGGAATGGGAATTTCGATGCGGCGGACCTGGTAGTTCAAGCGCTCGGCGGCAAAACCGTACATGGCGGTGAGGAAAGGAGCGGCGCCGGCGGCAGCGGTGGCGGCGCGGAAAAAGTAGCGGCGGCCGGGGTCGGGCACGGTTTCCGCAGATGCGAGAGCGGAAGCGGATTCCCCAGCGTTTTGCGAGGGTGCTGCAGGTCTAACGGTGGCGGCGTGCAACCAACGCCAGATGCGTTCGAGTCCGTGAACCGTTTTAACGGACAGATAAGCAAACAGCGCGCTGAAAAACCAGAGGCCGGTCACCACGGTAATCAAGGAGCTTTGACGGGTGAGCCCGGCGCGGCCCAAGAACACGCTTCGGCCTATGGTCGCGACCATCAAAAGGAGAAGGACCACGTAGGCAAGGCGGAGCCCGCCGCGGAGCCAGTTGCGGCCCCAGTGGGAAGTGACACGCCAAAGAGCGCGGTACCAGAAGCGTTGCGAGAGAAATAGCAGAGTAAGCACGCCCAAGCCGATGGCGACACGCAGCAGGAAGAAGCCCCAATTCACGGTGATAATGTCCCCCCAGCGTAAAATAGAAGCGTACCACGACGGATGGATGGAATTCGAATGACGGAGAGGGGATTCCTGCGTAAGATTAACCCCCGCGAAAGGCCAGGGGTATCCCCGGCCAGCCGGACAGGAGACGCTTAGCCGGATCGCCCGTCTGATGGAGGGAGTGCCCTGCCCGAGTGGGGACGAAACGGAGGAAAGAAAGCCATGACGAAGTGGATGAGGTTGGTGGGAGTGGTATTAGCCATGGGGATGGCCGCGATGCCGGTGGCGGCGCAGGAAGCGGCGAAGAAGGAGCCGCCCAAGCCCGCACCGAGCCCGTCGGAGGCCGTGCTGGAACAGTGGAACGACATCGGGCGGAAACTGATCATGATCGCGGCAGACCTGCCAGAAGACAAATATGACTACAAGCCGAATCCGGACTCGCGCACGTTTGTGGCGCAGCTTCTGCACGTCGCGGCGTCCATGTACTACTTTACGGACACAGCCCAGGGTCAGAAGCCGCGCTATCCGGACGATCCGAAGCGGGACGAACTGAAAACCAAGGAGCAGATCTTGGCATTCGTGAAGAAGTGCGTGGAGGATGGAGCGGCGGCCATCAAGGCCAAAGGCGACAAGGGACTGAATGAGGCCGTGAACGATGGCGGACCGCACTTGGACCGGCTGTATGACCTGGCGTACGGACTGATCGAGCATTCCGGCGAACACTACGGGCAACTGGTGGTGTATTACCGGGCTAATGGAATGGTGCCGCCGGAGTCGAGGCCGAAGAAATAATGAGGTTGAGCTTAGGGAAGTAAAGGACGTAAGGGGGTTAAGGAAAAGAAGGATTCTCATGAATTGGGCGGGCGCGGTGCGCAGGCATCGCGCCCGTCTCATTTATAGAGGCGACGGCGCGCTCCGAGAATTCAAGCCGTGGCTGCTGGGGCACAGCATGCTGCGCCCCTACAAACAATTTCGTGAAGGAGCTAGGAGGTGGCGACGCCGGCGGCATCGATGATGCTGTTCTCGAGGAGGGCTGTGAGCTGTACGGGATCGCTGGTGGGAGGGAGGCAGGTTTGGCCGGAGCAGACGACGGCGAGGGGTTTGCCGACCGGGAGATGGGGGAGAGTTTCTTTGAGGGCGCCGGTGAGAAGGAGTTGCGGAGTGCCCGGAGTGACACGCAAGACGGATTTGCAGAAGCGATAGACGCGGCGGGCGGCGGCTTCGAGGGCTTGGGCGGCGGGATCGTTCGAATGGCCGGTGATGACGACTTGCAGCGGGTGATTTGCAAAGAGCGTGGCGGCAAGGCCGTAGGTGGCGGCGAAGAGGCCGTATTGTGGAGCGATGCCCGCGAAGGCTTCGAGCGTTTTCCTCGCGAAAGAGTGGTAACGGTCGTCGCCGGTGAAGGCGTGCATTCGAATGAGGGCGATGGCGGCGATGGAATTGGCACCGGGCGTGGGCGAGTCCTGGAAGGGTTTGCGACGAACGTCGAGTCCGCCCATGGGTGCGGCGTCGGAGGGACGATCGAAGAAGCCGCCACCTTCGGCGTCGCCATAGCGGGTGATGGCGAGGTCCATGGTTTTTTGCGCGGCGGTGAAATAGCGGGGGTCAAGGGTGGTTTCGTAAGCGTCAAGCAGCGCGAGGACGCTGAACACTTGATCGTCGAGCGAGCCTTCGAGAGCGGGGCCGCCGATGCGGTGGCCGAAGCCGTGGGTTTCGCTCCAGGTCTCGCGCAGCATGCGGTCAAGGGTTTTGAGAGCAAAGGCGCGACAGTCCTTGCCGACGCCGTTCTGCCGGCTTTCGAAGACTCGAGCGGCTTCAAAATAGGCTGAGATAAACATCGCGTTCCACGACACATACATGGTCTTATCGACAAACGGGGTTGGGCGAGCAGCGCGGGCCTCGCGCATTTTTTCTTCAGCACTCAGGTTGAGAGCGGCCACATCGTCACGGGTGCGGCTCAGGATCTGAGCGATCTCGTCGAAATCACGCGCGACCCATAAGACATTTTTCGCAGGGTTGTGATGCATTTCGCCATGGGGTTCGACATCGTAGTGCAATTCGATGACGCGCGATTCTTCCGGAGTCAGAACGGCGCGAACTTCGTCAAGCGTCCAAGTGAAGTAGTCACCATCATCATCCAATGAGTAGTCCGCATCTTGGCTGGCGTAAAAGCCCCCACGCTCCTGGTCCGAGAGAACTTCATTGACCCACTGAATCATGCCCTCAGCGGTATCGCGCAGGAAATTATTGTTTGAAACCTGATAGGCATGCAGGTAGTTCTTCAGCAGCTCGGAATTGTCGTAGGACATTTTCTCGAAGTGGGGGACCAGCCAGCGTTCATCCACGGAATAGCGATGGAAGCCGCCAACGAGCTGGTCGTAGACGCCGCCGCGAGCCATTTTTTCGAGGGTGGTTTCGGCCATGGCGAGGAGATGCTTTTCTTTGGTCTGCCGGTAGCGTTCGTGAAGTAGATCGATGGCGGAGGGGTGCGGGAATTTCGGAGCGCGGCCGAAACCGCCGTTTTCGATGTCGAAGAGCTGGGTGATGGATTTGATTTGGGCGTCCACGACGTCGAGGTCGAAATCGGCGCGGGCGCCGGTGAAGACTTCGGCTTGAGCGACGGCATCGGAGAGCGAATTGGCGGCACGCTCGAGTTCGGCGCGGCGGTTGCGGTAAGAATCGGCGACGGCAAGGAGCACGCGGCGAAAACCCGGGCGGCCCATCTGATCGTCCGGCGGGAAATAGGTGCCGCCAAAGAAGGGCTTGCCATCGGAGAGAAGGAAGCCAGTGAGCGGCCAGCCGCCCTGGCCGGAAATGGCGCTGATGGCGGATTGGTAGCGGGAGTCGACGTCGGGACGCTCGTCGCGATCGACTTTGACGGGGACGAAATGTTCGTTGATGATTTTGGCGATTTCGACGTTTTCGTAGCTTTCGCGGTCGATGACGTGGCACCAGTGGCACCAGACGGCGCCGATGTCGAGAAGAATGGGCTTGTCTTCGGTTTTGGCGCGTTCGAACGCGGCGTCGCCCCATTCGTGCCAGGCGATGGGCTGGTGGGCGGCGGAGCGGAGGTAGGGGCTGGCGGAATCTTTCAGGCGGTTATGGGCAGTTGAAGACAAGAGGAACCCCTTAGAAAAGTGCAGCAGGCAGGGCAAGCCCCACCCTACTCATAAGCATACCCGGAACTGGAAGAACGCGCCGGGCTAAGCCCGGCCTCTACAAGAGCTAGACCGATCGCAAAGGCCCGCTATTGGAGCTTATCGCCGGGGCCGAGGTCGCGGGGGTCGAGGGGCTTGCGGCCAGCAAAGCCTTCGTCCTGGCGATGGTAAAAACGAATGCGGTCCTCGCCGAGCTTCCAGCAGAGATAAACGTCCTGATTATTAATGACGGCGGGAAAATCGAGCAAACCCACATCAAGGTCTTTAATGATACAGCCGGTTTCGAGGATACGGTTGAGCGCAGACTTCAGGTTTTCGGCGAGATGGGTATGCTCCATGCGTACTTTGGCCAGTTTTTCGTAAGGGACCAGAACGCCGCCCATCATCATGATGCGCGCGGAAACCGCAGAGAGGTCATTTTCCAGGCTGGAAAGTTTTTTGCGGCAATCGATAGCCTCGAGGAGAAAAGGCTCAAGTTCTTTGCGGACGCGTTCGGCTTCCGTGAGCGTGAAGAGGCGTTGTGGCGGCTCTGGAGTTTCGTCCTGCTCGGGATCGTCGTCTTCGTCTGCCATGGGGGTCCGTTGGTCGAGATTTCTCACAACTAGCACGACGACCCAGGAAAATCGCAGCGAAGAGCCGCGATTTTTGTGCTGGCAGCGAGTGGGGCGCAGCATGCTGCGCCGCTACTTGATGCTAGCGCAAAGAGAGCATGCGGTCGAGAGCCAAACGGGCGAAGTAGCGGGTGCGTTCGTCGACGGAGATGCGGTTGACGACATTGCCGGAACCGAGGTTTTCGAGAGCCCAGAGGAGGTGCTGCGGGGTGATGCGGAACATGGTGGTGCAGACGCAGACATTGGGATCCAGAGAGATGACTCTGCGGTCGGGAAAGGCTTTGCCGAGGCGGTTGACAAGGTGGATCTCCGTGCCGACAGCCCACTCCGATCCGGCGGGAGAAGACTCGATCGCTTTGATGATGCCTTCGGTTGAGCCGATTTGGTCAGCGGCCCGAGCGACCTCGAAGCGGCATTCCGGATGGGCAATGACGCGGATGCCGGGATGCTCGTGGCGGACGCGTGCCACCTGCTGCGGGGTGAAGCGCTGGTGTACGGAACAATAGCCCTTCCACAGGATGATGCGCGCATTGCGCACCGCTTCCGGACTGTTCCCGCCGAGTTCCTGGTACGGGTCCCAGACAATCATTTGCTCGAGCGGAATGCCCATGCGATAGCCGGTGTTGCGGCCGAGGTGCTCGTCGGGAAGGAAGAGAACTTTTTCGCCGGTTTCGAAAGCCCACTTCAGAACCGCGGCGGCGTTGGAACTGGTGCAAATGGAGCCGCGGTTTTTGCCGGTGAAGGCCTTAATGGCGGCGGTGGAGTTCATGTAGGTGACGGGAACGATTTTGCTGGGGTCCACGACGCCAGAGAGTTCGCTCCAGCAGGCTTCGACCTGGCCAATGTCAGCCATGTCGGCCATGGAGCAGCCAGCGTTCAAGTCGGGGAGAATGACAATCTGGTGAGGGCGGCGGAGAATGTCCGCGCTTTCGGCCATGAAGTGGACGCCGCAGAAAACGATGTAGCGCGCATAGGCTTCAGCGGCTTGAAACGAGAGCTTGAGGGAATCGCCCCGGAAATCGGCGAATTTGATGACCTCGTCACGCTGGTAGTGATGGCCGAGGATGACAACGTCCTCGCCCAAGCGGGCCTTGGCGGCGGCGATGCGGTCGTTGAGGGTGTCGTCTGGGACGAGGAGGTAGGAATCAAAATTGCAGCCAACGCCGGGTTCGATTTCCGGAGCGCGGACCGTGGCCGGGGGGGCGCTACCGACGAGGGTGCTGGTTTCCGAAATGGAAGTGAGGTTGTCCATGGCTGAGTAGTTTTTGCTTAGAAGTGGCTGCCCTGCGGTCCCTGGAACCGCTTTGAAACCCTATTTTCTCATATTTAGGGGATTTTCCACTATCCCCCAATAAAAACCATAGTACGGGACGGTGGTACGAAACCGGGCTCATTGATGCGGTGGCCCTCCTCTTTTTCATTCACCACGGAACGGATGTAGGTGGCCAAATCGTCGTCGGAAGCACCGCCGCGAAGGAGGAAGCGGAGGTCATGATCTTCCTTGCTGAAAAGACAGGTGCGGAGCTTGCCATCAGCGGTGACGCGGATGCGCGAACAGAAGCCGCAGAAGGGCTGCGTAACGGAGGCGATGAGGCCGATTTCGCCGGGGGCACCGTCGGCAAAGCGGTATTTGCGCGCAGTTTCGCTGCGTTCGTGGGGAATCTGGACCAGTGGCCAGCGGGCATGGATGCGTTCATAGACTTCCGCAGCGGGGACAACGAGTTCGCGGGACCAGTGGCGGTCGGCGTCGAGGGGCATGAATTCAATGAAGCGCATGATGACGCCGCGGTCGCGGGAGAACTGGGCGAAGGCTTCGACTTCGTCGTCGTTTAGGCCGCGAACAAGCACCGCATTCACTTTAACAGGCGCGAGGCGGGAGTTTTGGACGGCGTCGATGCCGTGCATGACGTTGGAGAAGGATTTGGTGCGCGTGATGCGCTCGAATTTGGCGGGATTGAGCGAGTCGAGGCTGATGTTGATGCGGCGGAGGCCAGCGGCGATCAGCCGGTCGCAACGCTCGGCGAGCAGGTGGCCGTTGGTAGTCATGGAGAGGTCTGGGACGTCGAGAGCGTGGAGACGGGCGATAAAGTCTTCCGCTCCGTCCCGGACGAGCGGTTCGCCGCCGGTGACGCGGATTTTGCGAATGCCGAGGCTGAGAAAGATTTTGGCGAGGCGGTCAAATTCGGGCCAGGAGAGAATTTCATCGTGGTCGCGATAGTTCTCGGGGTCGGCGGAGCGGCAATAGACGCAGCGGAAGTTGCAACGGTCGGTGACCGAGATGCGGAGATCGGTGATCTGGCGACCGAAACTGTCGTGTAGGGTCATGGGCAAAAGAAAACCCCGATCCGCAGATTGGAATCGGGGGCACTCCGGAAACAAACATGTTCCCGGTGAAAACGCTCCTTTCCAATCGCGGGAGGCGCGGGCGTTTCCACCCGGACCCTGAGTCCCGGAAGCTTCGCGGGACTTCGCCCCTGAGGCCGTGGGTTGTTTCTCCGTTAGGCCGCAGGGGTCGGAGTTACAGGGACAGTGTACGCCTGAGGCGCCGATGGTGCAATCGAGACTACAGGGCGCAGGGTGGGTCGAAAAGGCGTAACTGGAGTGTGATAGAGTTTTGCGCACGCCATGCGGATCTTCATCTTGGGGGCCGGAGCGACCGGATCCCTTCTCGCACAATTACTGGAACGGCAAGGACATACGGTCTGGTGCGGGGACCGCGACCCAGCGCGCGCGCGGCGCTTCCTGGGCAAAAGAAGTACGATCCCGGTCACGGAAGTGAATGCGCGCAACCTGCGCGGAATCGTAAAAGCGGCGAAGGGTTGCCAACTCATCGTCAATGCTGCCGCGTCCGTGTTCAATGAGATCGTGCTGCGTGCGGCCCTGCGGATGAGGGCGCATTACCTCGATCTAAGCTCACACCTCAGGCGGAATCCATTCAAAGCTGAGCAGTTTCGCTACACAAAGAAATTTGAGAAAAAAAACCGCGCGGCGCTGATCAACACCGGCGTGGCACCGGGCCTCACAAATCTCCTGGTGAAGCGCGCGGCCGACTTACTCGATGAAGTTGAATCCGTGCACATCCGGCTTTACGAGTGCAGTGAGAGTGACGACCCGATTTCGCAATGGTCGCCGGAAGTTTCCTTTGATGAAGCCGTCTCCCACCCGCGGGTTTACCGCGGCGGAAGATTTCAACTGCGCAAGCGCTTTTCCGAAGCGGAAAAATTCCGGTTCGCGGACCCTGTCGGCACCGTGCGCGTAGTCTTGGCCGCTCAGGACGAGGTGGCCACGCTTCCACACTTTATCCCCATGCGCGATTTGGACGTAAAAATCGGCGGAAATGAGATTGACCGGTTGCGGCGCTGGCACAGGCTGGGAAAATTATCGAAATCGCGTGGGATGATTCGGCGTCAATTTCCGCAGACCGCCTCCCCCCGCATGATTGCCAAGCTGATTCGTCAGGGCATCCTGCAAAATGCGCGATTCGCGGCAGCCGTGCTGGTGCAGGGCATAAAGAACGGAAAAAAGGAAAATGCCCGCCTGCTGATCCGCAGCGATTGCATGTTTCCAACGCTGTACCAGATCCGGCGGCAGGGGCGGCTCACCACACCCATAGCGTATGCGACGGCACACATCGCTGCGCTATTTATCAAGTTTTTTCCACGGGAACTTGCGGACGTATTTGCGCCGGAGATGCTGCCCGCAGAAACTCGCCGCGCCATCCTAGCCGGAATTCACAACAACAGCATCCGGATCACGCACAAAACGACGGTCCTGAAACGCGAAGGCGAAGACGACGAAGAATTCTAAGCAGGCGCCCGCGATTCCTCGAGAACCAGGCAGCGGGCGCCTGGGATGGCTTTAGCCAAGGTTTAGTCCGCCGAAGCGGGCCTCGCGTTTCCAGAAAAATGAATGGTGATCAGGAAGCCGTTGGTGCCATCGTAGGAAAACTTGTGACCATCGCCTTCGAAGGCTTCGTGCTTGCTCTTCCACATGCGGAAGCCATCGTTGGACTGGGCGCTCCAGTATGTCAAGTTATGAATGACAACTTCGTGGTTGGGACTATCACCTTTGACGCGCTCCAGGATGACCTCGCCCTTGCCATCGCTCATCTTGGCGTGGGCCACTCCGGTCTTGGTGTCCACATCCCATGAAAACGCGGTGTTGCTCACTGTTTTTTTCTGAAAGGGAATCGCCGAATAGAGCTGGGTGAGAATGTCAGCAAGAGCGGCTTGTTGTTCCTTGGTGACGCTGGGGTCGAAGTTCACTACCAGCCAGGAGTCCTTGCCGGTGCTCCAGTCGCTGCCAAGGTCGCTCCCGAGCCAAACCTTGGCGCCATCCAGCTTGGTGTCTTTGTAGTAGCCCTTGTCAACTTTGAGGACGAGGTTGGCGCGGCAGAAATGCTCTTCCGCGTGGTGCTCGCCCATTGCCATGTGGTTGGTGGAATGGGTGTTGAAGTAGCAGGGACAGAACATGTCGCAACTGCAGGCTTCGATATAGCTGGCGGTCATATCAAAATCGGGTTTGGCTGATTTCTCCTGTGCCGCTGAGCTCAAGTAAATGAGGCCGACAGCAAGCGCAAGGAGAGGAAGCAAGAGCAAACGAGGAATGAGTCGCATGATCCCTCCGTGAAGATTTCCCAGTGTGGGGTCTGACCGGGATGGGGGGAGTTTAACTCTGCGGCGCGGTGGGGGCAACCTCCAGAGTGTGATATTCAGCAGCAGCGGTTGGGTCGCGAGTAACGCCGGTTGAGCTGCTCGACGTAGAACTCGGCCGGACTGAGGGCGCGACAAGAACTGGCTCGGCCACCTTTCGATCGCAAATAGCTTTCATAAGCCGCGTCCCCACACCATTCCCGCAGGCCGCGCCAGAAGCGGCGAAGGAAACGTTTCGTGCGTCTTGTGGCTTTGCGCATCAGTCGTCTCCGATGGCGTCTCCAACCACGACGTCGTGCCCCGCACCGGAGAAATCTTTAGCCCAGCGGGTCGCGATGTAAGGCGACTCGTGAAGCACGGACTCGCGGCGGCGGATGAGAATCGAATACCACTGGACGATGGCCTCCACGACCAATACAAGCACCATGGACGCGAATATGGCGGTAACTGCGGCATCGAGACGCTGATTAAAAATCAAACGGCGCGTCTCGGCAAGTTTGGCAGCAGGAACACTTCCCGCGGCGATTTGCGCGACCAGGGCGTTGGCTCCGGCCAGGAATCCGATACGCGGATTAGGATCGAAAATCTTCTGGTAGCTTGCGGTCATGGTGACAATCACCAGCCACGCCATTGGCACCAGCGTGACCCAGATCCAACGGAGGCGTCCCATCTTGAGAAGGATGGTAGTGGCTACGACGAGGGCCACGGCGGCGAGCAGTTGGTTTCCGATTCCGAACAGAGGCCAGAGGGAATTGATTCCGCCGAGGGGATCGATGACGCCTTGATACAGGAAGTACCCCCACATAGCCACGATAACAGCGCTGGATAATAGGATTCCGGGCATCCAGCCTCTGCGCCCGAACGGCGCCCAGATGCGTCCACCCAGTTCCTGGACCATAAAGCGGCCGACGCGCGTGCCGGCATCCAGCACGGTGAGGATGAAAAGCGCCTCGAACATGATGGCGAAGTGATACCAAATGCTGAGGAGACGCGGGCCGCCGATGGTATTGGAGAAAATTTGCGCCATACCGACGGCGAGCGACGGCGCTCCGCCCGCGCGATTCCAGAGCGTGATCTCGCCAACCGCGTGAGCGAGATTGGTCATGGTCTGCGCCTGCAACGGGTAACCCCAACTACTGATGGTTGCCGCGCCGGCATCTGCAGTGGCGCCAACAATGCTCGGCGGACTGTTGATGGCGAAGTAGATACCAGGAGTCATGGCGCAGGCCGCGACCATGGCCATCACGCCGACGAAAGATTCGAGCAGCATGGCTCCGTAACCGATCAGGCGCGCGTGGCTTTCGCGGAGAATCATTTTCGGCGTGGTGCCGGAAGAGATCAGCGAATGAAAGCCGCTGACGGCACCACAGGCAATGGTGATGAAGCAAAAGGGGAAGATCTTGCCGGCAAAGACGGGCCCGGTGCCGTCAACGAAGCGAGTGAGCGGCGGCATGAGGACTTGCGGCCGGACTAGAAGAATACCTGCGGCCAATGAAAAGACGGCGCCGGCCTTGATAAACGCGCTGAGATAATCGCGCGGTGCAAGCAGCAGCCAGACGGGGAGCGCCGATGCAGAGAATCCGTAAATAATGATGGCGGCAGTAAGTGCAAGACCGCTCAGCGTGAAGACATGAGACCAATAGGGCGAATCCGCTACCCATTGTCCCGCAACAACCACGAAAACAACGAGCCCGACTCCCATGATGGACGCTTCGAGAACGCGGCCCGGACGGAGGAAACGCAGATACATGCCCAAAAGAAGGGCGATCGGAATCGTCATGGCCAGGGTAAAAGTTGCCCACGGCGAGGACTTCAGCGCGTTCACCACGACCAGTGCGATGACGGCCAGAAGAATCACCATGATGGCCAAGACCGCGAGCTGGGCGATGAACCCACCGCGTTTGCTGACCTCTTCGCGCGCCATCTGACCGAGCGATTTCCCATCGCGGCGAATCGAGCAGAAGAGAATCACGAAATCCTGAACGCAGCCGCCAAGCGCTGCGCCGGCAATCAGCCACAGCGTGCCGGGCAGATATCCGAACTGCGCAGCCAGCGTGGGTCCGACAAGCGGACCGGGACCGGCGATGGCGGCGAAATGGTGACCGAACAGGACCCATTTGTTAGTGGGCACGAAGTCGCGGCCATCATCGTGGCGTTCCGCAGGCGTGGCGCGGGTGTCATCGAGGGTCAGGACTTTAGCGGCCACAAAGGCAGAATAGAGTCGGAAAGCGACGAGATAGCAGCACAACGCGGCGATGACAAACCATATGGCGTTGAGCGGTTCGCCGCGATGCACGGCGATAGCGCCGAGGGCGCTGGCACCTAGAATTGCGACGACCACCCAGGCAACGATCGAGAAGAAGCGTTTCATTTTGCTGGACTCGACGCTCCGCTGGATTTGATGAACTGAGCGATATCGGCCTTCAGCTTCACGCGCGAAGGGGTGTGAACGTACATCATGTGTCCGGCTTCATAGTAAGCACCGCGCAGGTGGCCGCCCAGCGTGGGATCGAGGCCAAGATGATCGAAAGTATAGTCCGCGGCAAAGAAAGGCGTGGCTAAGTCGTAGTAGCCCTTGGCGACAAAAACGTGCAGGAAGGGGTTCTGCGTCATGGCTTTGCGCAGCGTCTCCGCAACGTTCACGTAGCGGTTCTCATAAGGCGCGTAATTCCAGGGGCGCACGCGCCCCGTGAGGATCTCGTACGGCAAATCGCTATCAAATTTGAGATCGTTGCGGACGTAATCATTGAGCATGCCGGAATACGGTCCGGTGATGGCGGCGATGCTGGGATCAAACTCCGGGTGTTCGCCGGCGGCATCGCGGTCAATGCCGAGGAACCGGGCATCAATGCGACCAATGGTGCGCCGATCACTGCGCAGCAGTTCTTTGGTGAAGCGCATAATCTCGATGCGGAGATTGGTGCGTTCAATGTAATCGGGTGAAAGCCCGGTGAGGCGAGCGAGTTTTTGAGTTATCTCGGTGCGGCGGCCAGCGGGCAGTGCGTCGCCGGTCATCAGGGCGTCGGCGTATTCTCCGACGGCAAATTTGCGTGATTCTTCGAGGGTTTTCAGTAGATCTCCCTGCAGATCGGAGGGAAGCTTCCTGTGATACCAAGCAATGGCGGTATACGTGGGCAGATAGAGGATATACGGCAGGTCGTTTCCGGCGTCGAATTCCGCGGTCTCAAAATTCAGAATGGCCGAGATGAGAATGATGCCATTCAGATACATGCCGTAACGTTGCTGGAGATACCCGGAAAGCCCCGCGGCGCGCGTGGTGCCGTAGCTTTCGCCGGCGAGGAATTTCGGGGAAGACCAGCGCTTGTTGCGCGTGGCGTAGAGCCGGATGAAATCCGCGACGGACTCCACGTCTTCTTCAATCCCGTGAAACTGCTTGGGCGCTTCGCCGGGAACGGCGCGGCTGTAGCCGGTCGAAACCGGATCGATGAAAACGAGATCGCTAAGGTCGAGAAGCGAAGAATCGTTGTCAACGAGCTTGTAGGGCGGCGGAAGGAGCGAGCCCGCATCCCCCATCTGCACACGACGCGGGCCAAGCAGGCCTAGATGCAGCCAAACCGAAGAAGAGCCCGGGCCGCCGTTGAAGCTGAAGGTGATGGGGCGCTGGCTGGGATCGCCAACGTCATCCTTGGTGTAGGCCACGTAAAAAATGCTGGCTTTGGGCGTGCCGTCTTCCAGTTTAAGAAGGATCGTGCCAGCAGTGGCGGTGTACTTTATTTCCTGGCCGCCGATTTTGAGGGAATGCTTGGTCGGAACGCTTTTTTCTTCAGGGACGGGGGGCTTTTTTTCTTCCTTCGGTTTTTCCGCGGGCTTTTCCGCGGGTTTTTCCGCCTGCGCTTGTTGTTGCTGGGCAGAGCAAAGATTCGCTGCCAAAAGAAACGCAGCGCAACTGAACAGTCGAACGGGATATCTCATACGCGGAAAAGCCCCCTGGTCACCGTCAGCAATGAAACACTGCGACCTGCGGCATCGTATGCGAGAGTCGAGGCAACGTCAATTGGCAGAAACGAGCGGCTGAGCAGGACGAGGCAAATTGTTTGGACACCGCGAATTCACGGATAAAATGCTGCTCACCGAAGAAACCTTAAACTAAAGGAATGCTCATGCGTCGCGCTTATTGGTTCTTCGTCATCTCCCTGTCGCTGACTGCCGGCATTTCGATTTTGGGGATTCCGATCGAAGCGCAAAAGAAAGAGGAGTTGCCGCATCCGAAGGCGCTCGAAGAACTGCAAAGGGCCATGAAGGATATCGTGGAGAAAAACCACGTGACCGGGGCGGGAGTAGCGCTCGTTTCGAACGGTCAATTGTTGTGGTGCGGCGGAATTGGCAAAGCGGACGTTGCGGCGAACCGCGATGTTACGTGCGATACGGAATTTCGCGTGGGCTCCATCAGCAAGACGTTTGTGGCGCTGGCGCTCCTAAGATTGGAGGAGGAAGGAAGAATCAACCTATACGCGCGGTTGCAGGACGTTGCGCCGGAGATTCCGGTGAGTAACCCCTGGGAAAGTTCGAATCCAGTGCGGATTGTTAATTTGCTCGAGCACACCGCAGGATTTGACGACATGGAGCCAGCGGAAGTTTATGTGCCCCTCAAAATGAAATATCCGCCCGACTATTCGCTGCTGAAGGTTTTTCAAAGATTTCAGGAACCGCAGAATGTGCGCTGGCCGCCGGGCACGCGGTTTTCGTATTCGAATCCCGGCTACGGCATCGCGGGCTACTTGATCGAGAGAATTTCGGGCCAGCCTTTCGATGTTTACATCCGTCAAAACGTGCTTGTGCCGCTGGAGATCACCATGGGCGATTTTCGGCCCACCGATGCCAACCGCGCCCAGCTCGCGCAAGGCTACGGGGGTAATCCGCTGCGGGCGGTTCCTTACAAAAACATCTACTTGCGTCCCGCGGGCGACATGAAGGCTTCGCCCGGCGAATTGGCCAAGCTGGTGCAGTTTTTCTTGTGGCGCGGCAGGACCCCGGACGTCCAATTGGTGAAGCCAGACACCATCGCGCGCATGGAATACCCCGAAACCGCCTCTTCCGCGAAGAATGGCCTGCGCCTCGGTTATGGTCTGGCGAATTACACGGAAAGTGAAGGCGGTGTCATCACGCACGGACATGACGGAGGAATCGACGGCTTCATCTCCAGCTACCGGTACATGCCAGAGCAAAATTGGGGTTATGTGGTGCTGCTGAACAGCACCGTCTCTGGACAGGCCCTGGAGGATATGAATCAATTGGCGATCGATTTTCTTTCCAAGGACTTCCCGAAGCCGCAGCTGCCGGTGATTTCGCTCACAGCAAAGGAGCTCAAGAAATTCACTGGTTATTACGCACCGCGTGCTCCTAGGAGCCAGTTGCTTGCGTTCCTCGGGGAGTTGAAGGGGGGCACGTGGATCCGTGTGGCCGACGGCAAGCTGCAGTGCTCGGGGCTTTTTGGAAAAAGCGCTGAACTGCTGTTGCCCGTCGGCAAAAATGTTTTTCGTGGCGAAAAGGAGCCCGAAGCTACGGCGGTTTTCTTCCCCGATGCGGCGGGCAGGATGATTTATGTCCGCTCCGGGGGGGACGGAGAGCCCTACGGAGAAAGAGTCTTCCCGCTCTGGCCGTATCTGCGGCTGTTGCTTCTGGCAGCATCGGCAGTTGTAATGGCAAGCGCATTGCCGTATTCGCTCTTTTGGGGATTGTTGCTGCTCTTAAGGAGGCTCATTGGGAGACCAAAGCGAGTGAGGCACTTGCGCGTGCGCGTGGTGCCCCTCTTTGCCGCGCTGAGCCTGATTGGCGTCTTATATGCGTTCAGGAAGGTTACTGACAATATTGGCGAATTGAATCTATGGTCGTTCACTCTTTTTGTGGGGACGGTTCTGTTTGCGTTGTTATCGCTTGCGGGCCTCGCGCTGGCCGTCAGCGTACCCAGGATGGAAATCCATAAAGCGGTGCGCGTCCACTCGCTGCTGGTGTCGATGGCGTGCTGCATCGTGACGTTATTTTTCTCCGCGTGGCATTTGATCGGCGTGCGCCTCTGGGCTCCGTGAGTTGCCTCGAGGCTGGATCAGGACAGGTGTAGAGAGAGATAGTCGCGCGTAATCTTATCAACCGAGGTCGTTCCGGCTTGGCGCATGATGGTGCGCAATTCGCGCTGAAGAATCTCGAGAACGGCTTCGACGCCGGCTTGGCCAAAGGCACCAAGCCCCCAAGAGTGGGGTCTTCCGATTCCCACTGCCGTTGCGCCTAGTGCGAGGGCCTTGAAAATGTCCGTGCCGCGGCGCACACCGCCGTCAACAATCACCGGCACTTTGCCCGCCACCGCGTCGAGAACTTCCGGCAGGCTTTCGATCGTCGGGCGCAGGGTATCTTCCGCGCGCCCGCCGTGATTGGAAACGATCAGTCCATCCACGCCGTGCTCGACCGCGAGTTGAGCGTCTTCGCGGGTGACAATGCCCTTGATGAGAAATTTGACGGTGACCGTATCACGCAGCCGTTTCACAAAATCCCAGTCCACTGCCAGGGGATACAACTGCGTCACCTTCGAGACATCCAACCCGTTGAACATAGGCTTGCGCGCAACATATCCCGCGAAGGTGTCGGAAACCACTCCAGCGCGCCCCCGTGCCGCTCCGGACTTGCGGTTCCCATGGCAGAGCGAGCAGTCTCGTGTGTCGACGGCTTGCGAGCGAAAAAGTGTTTCGCGATTGCTGCCATCGTGCAGATCGACGGTGAGGACAATCGCGGGCGAGCCCGCCTTTTCGGCGCGCTTGACGATAGCCCGGCAAACTTCCCAGACGTTTGTCGGATAGAGCTGCTGCCACACTGGCCCGCCTCGCGCGGCGATGGCGTCTTCAATCGAGGCCGTCGCGACGGTGGACAACATCATCAGGTGGCCCTTGGTTTTCGCGGCTCTGGCCACACCCAGTTCGCCATCGGGATGAAACGCTTTCTGTGCGCTCACGGGCGAGAGAACGATCGGCGTGCTCCACTTTGTGCCAAAGATGGTCCGCGACATGTAGATGTTCGAAACATCCACAAGCCGGCGCGAGCGAATCTGAATGTGCGAATACCCTTCACGATTCGCCCGCACGGTCGCATCGTCGTCCACGCCCGTGGCGAGATAGCCAAAATGAGCAGGGGGAATCGCTTTGCGCGCGGCGGGCTCGAAATCCATCACGTCAAGGGCTTGGTCGGGAGACGAAACAACGTCATCGCTTTGTTGAAAACTCTCAAGCCAGCCAAGAAAATGTTTCTCCTCGAGCGGCGCGGCATTCAGAAGGGTCGCCAGGCCACTCCCCAACATACTCGAACCGGCAATCAGAGGGCTGGCGCCCAGCATCTTGAGAAATCTTCTGCGAGTCTTAGACCGCTCGAGCATCTGATTCATGGGTCCCTTTCCTCCTATTCTGGCAGTGAAGTGTATTGCAGCAGCGGGTAAAGCTCGCGGAAAACTTTTGTAACATCGCGCGGAAACGAAGCTCGCGTGGCTGCCGCGTGACCGAGTTTGTGGCGCACGATCCATCCCAGAATCTTGTTCCAATCCTCAGCGGCAACCGGCCAGCCGGAATGCTTTGTCCATTCCCCTTTCTCCATCGTGTACCAATAGCTTTCGTAGCGGCGGCCTAGACGCTTTTTCTGCTTGGCGACCCACTGCGGCTGAGCCTGCACGCGCGGCTGGCCGACCTGCGCGAGCAGGGAATCTTTGCGTTTCGAGCCAGAGTAAATGCGGAAACCTGTGGTGACTGTGTCCGCGGAGAGGCCAACGTAGAGCTGTCCGCTTTCCTGCTCTCCCGGCGCGGGAACGGAGAATTTCAAGTACATCTGAGTTCTGTAGGGCGTCTTGTCTTTCGCGAAACGGATATCACGGTTGATGCGTGAAAAATTCGATCCAGTTCTGCCGGATGTATCGAACCGCGAGTCGAGTGCAAGCACGGCTGGCGAAACTTCCTCCAGCAGCCGACGGAGAGGCTGCACGATGGCGGACCGATAGCGTTCACGGTTCGCGTCCATCCACGCCTTGCGATTATTGTGGCTGAGTTGCCTGAAAAATTGAAAGGTTTCGCGTGTAAAGACCGGTTTTGCGGACGCCATGGAATGCCTCGTTCTTGAAGCTGAATCCCTTTTTCGGCGCCCCTCAGCCTACACGATTCCACGCCGAGGTCAATTCGTTGGGGCATCCAGATTGGCACTTGTCCCAGTCCCCTACCACCAGCTAGTCTGCGTGATATGGCCAACTTCACACCGACTGCAAGAACCAAGGTCCGCCGCAAGCCCGAACGCGGGAGCTACGACCGCGAGCTGATCTATCGCATTCTGGATGAAGCCTTCGTCTGTCACGTCGCTTTCCTTGTTGACGGCCTACCCTTCGTCGTGCCAACAAACTATGTGCGCGTTGGCGAGAGACTTTTTCTGCACGGGTCGATCGCCAGCCGCCTGATGAAAACGCTCGCGAGTGGCGCACCATTCTGCCTCAGCGTCACGCTCCTCGACGGGATCGTTTGTGCGCCCACGGCAACGGGACATTCCGTCAATTACCGTTCCGTGGTGGTCATGGGCAAGGCTGAGATTGTCGAAGGAGAAGCGGCAAAGCTCGCCGCCATGCGCGACTTCGTCGAGTATGTCATTCGCGGCCGCTGGGCCACCGTCCACCCGCCAACCGAGCAAGAACTGAAAGGCACGACGGTCTTGTCCGTTCCGCTTGTGGAAGCCTCCGCCAAAGTTCGCACCGGTTTTGCCATCAATCCCGATGAGGAGTACGAGGGGGCAGGATGGACCGGCGTCATTCCCATGAGATGGATGTCGCAAGCGCCGGTTCTGGATCCTCGCGGCAATCCCAAAATACCTGCGCCCGCGAACATCCAAAAGTATTCGCGGCCGCAATGATCTTGGCCGATCACCAGGGTAACTCATTGAAACAAAGGAAGATAGCTTAAAGCTGCGAAGCAAACGGTTTGCGAGGCAGGCCCAAATCAGCGAGGTGTAATCTAGATTCCAAAAAAAACTGGTTTGCATGGCAAAGTAAACTTGCTCCTGTGGAGACTTTCAGGCGGCAGTGAGGAGGAAGGGTTCGCCGCTATAATCACAACGGTGTGCTCGCCGGTCACAAATAACAAGAGAAGAGTGACTGATAAGCATGGCGGAAAGGTGGTCGCGGTGTCAGTGGCAGGCGCATCCGCCGCCGCAACAACCGCCGCCTCCTGAGAAGCCGCCCGATGGTTTTGCCGATGAGCCGTTTGCGGAGCCATTCCCGGCGCTGAAAACCGAAAGCTGTATCGCGTTGCGTTTGCCCACACACTTGGGACACGCGATCTCCTGCTGCTTGTTCAACACAATCTTCTCGAAGTGCGTCTGGCAATCTTCGCAAATGTATTCGTAAATTGGCATGGATGTGTCTATTCTCCAGATCTTAGACGGTCAAAAGGTCATATTTTGATGCTACCTGACTGAATTGCCGGGGACAAATCATCTGAGCATATCCACATAAGCCGAAAAAACATAAAGAGAGGAAGTGCAAGAAATCGACGTCCACCCGGTCGCTCCCTTTCCCAGCAAGGCGCACACCAGGATACATAGTGAGATTCGAGAATTCAGCCAGGACCACCACAACCAAAAATTGACGCTTTCAGCGATGCCATCGATCTCGCGTAAATGAAAAAGAGCAAATAGGTAAGAGGTCGCTTGAAGCGTAACTGCCGTCAGACAAACCAGGCCTATCCAAGCTCTCCATTGGGGCGTAAACAGCCCGCGGCTGGCTGCAACCCATCCAACTATTAACGAAACGGGAGGCCCGAGGATACCAAACAGGACGAGAACTGACATCATCGCTTGGCTGAAAAAGCTCATCTTGATTGTTCGATTCTAGACTATGGCTATCGAACAGAAAAAACAACGGGCTCCAGTAGAACCGGAACCCGTTGGAAACCGCGGATTGAACAGGATGCTTAGTCGCCGGCGACGGCTTCAGAGGCCTTTTCGGCCTGCTCCGTGTTGGCGGCGGCTCCATTTCCATTCGAATGGCCGTTGCCATTGGGGTGGCCGTTGCCGTTACCGGGACGGGACGGGCTAAAGCCCGCCCCTACACCGGAGCTAGTCTCGGCTGGAGCGATGGTCACCGGTTTGCCCGCATTGGCAAAGTTGGCCGGCACCGCCTTGGCGATGTCCTGCACCGTGCCGATCTGTACAACCGCCTGCTGGGGCTTCTTCAGCACGAGCTCTTCATAAATGGCGCGGACCTTGGCCTGCTCTTCATAGGCTTTCTTGCGGCGGGCGCGGTCTTCCTCGGCCGCGGTCAGCGGAACGTCGTGCTCCAAGTGGCGCACGCGCGCAGCGTCTTCCGCGTCAATTTTCAGCGAGTGCTCGTAGGATGCGAGATTCACCTTCTTGCCCTTGGCGTAAATCTCGTGTTTGCCGTGGGTCTTGTACCACTCGGCGACCGTCGCATTCTTGTGCATGTTTTCGATGATCTTGCGCCAGCCGATGCCGGTGTTGTACGCGCAGAAGGAAATCTCGCCCTGCTGCGTGGCGTACGGAATGATGCACATTTCGGTGCGCCGGAAGTCGTAGTTGAAGAGATCCTGAAACCACATTCCCGCGATGAACAAGAAGTTCCAAGGATCCGTCTGGCGACGCTTCATGGCGTCTTCGTAGGTGCGGTCGGGCGATGTGCGGCCGTACTTGGTCGTGGATTTCTTGGTCAGCGCCCAAGTCTTGTCGAACTTCTTGAACAGGTCGTAGAGCGTCAAACCCTTGGGCCCTTGGAACGGGTGGTAGTTCTTCAGAAGCGCCATCGCCATCATGAAGTTTGAAAAGCCCTTCCCGCGCGCCGCGTCGGTGATGGCTGTGACGTCCCTGACGAGTTGGGGAGCATCCAAGAACCGCGGAACAGGTGCCCACTCCTTGGTCTCTTTGTTGATCATGAGGGCCGTGCCTACGCCGCAGTTCGGGTGGCAACCACAGGAGAGCGCGCCCCACTGCGATTCGGGACCGTGGACGAGGTCGGAGAAGCCAGCGAAAGTGCTGACGAAGGAAATGGGGAACCAGTCGCGCGTCGGTTCAACCTTGCCCACTTGCTTGCTGACGTCCTTGGCCAAGTGCGAAAGCGTATAGCGCTGGCGGTGGCGCCGTTCCGGAGTGATATCTTCGTCGCGCCCGGTAAACGAAACCGGCTGGAAGCTCACGAAGGCGATCTTCTTGGGATTCTCCATCGCAAATTTCACGATGGTGCCAACCTGGTCGTTGTTCACATTGTTGACGATGGTCACCACGAGCACGATTTCGATGCCGGCTTCGTGCATGTTCTCGATGGCGCGCAGCTTCACGTCAAAGAGGTTGCCGACCTGGCGGTGGCTGTTGGCGTCGTTTCCGATGCCGTCAAACTGGAGGTAGGCATACCGCATGCCCGCCTCGAAGGCTTTCCTGCTGAATTCCTTGCTCTTGGCGAATTCGATCCCATTCGTGGCGGCCTGCACGCTGTTGTAGCCGATTTTGCGGGCGTATGCGACCGCATCGAAGAAGTAAGGGCTCATGGTGGGCTCGCCGCCGGAGAACTGCACGGACATCTGGCGGCGCGGCTTGATCCGGAGCGCGTTGTCCAGGATTTCCTTGATCTCGTCCCACCCCAATTCATGGACATAACCAACCTGGTTCGCGTCCATGAAGCACGGATCGCACATCATGTTGCAGCGGTTGGTGAGGTCGACGGTCAACACCGACCCGCGTCCATAGCGCACCGTGGAGGAACCATGCTTGTGAAGATCTTCGTCGCTATGGGCGGGGATATCGCGTCCGGGGAACTGCGCCTCAATCCATTCGAGGAACTTGGCATCCACGGCCATCATGTCTTCGTAATGGCCGTGAATGGGGCAATCCTTGACCATCCAGATCTGGCCGTCGCGTTCGATAATCTGCGCCTTGATCTCGCCGACCTTTTCGTTCATGAGGTCGCGCCAATCTTTATTGCCATGAATGATGGCTTCGCGAGCTTCTTTGACGCAATCCGGACACAGAGAATCGGTTTGCCGCGGCCAGCCGAGCGTCGGCTTGGTCTTTTCCCAAGACTTGAGGAGCGGTTTGTCCGACCATTTCGGAGTGAAAGACGGGTTCGGACGGTACTTGTTGAAGAACTGGATGGTGTTAAAGGTGGCACCCGCTGTCTTGCAGACAACCCAATCAAAAGTTCTCAGAATCTGCGTGCCTACTCGATTCGGCATAAACCCCACCCTCTCTTTCGAAAGTTCCCTTGAACTTGGCCCTGGAATGATTTCAAGCCCACTCAATCGTTGGAGCCTAGCCCAAACGACTGCCCCCGGGCTCAATTTTGTGTGCACACAAACGGTACTACGTACTTCTGGTACATCCAATAAGTCTTTGGACACCTATAGTTTGACCGCTACCCGGGGCCGACGCCAGCATCTTGCGCCGAATGGTAAGAATTGGGGGTTAAACGGCAATCTGGGCCATTGAACGGTAGTTTTCCAGCCCCTCTCAGGGGGTTACTCCTAGTGCGAAAGGCCTGCAAGTTTGCTCTTGTCGGGAAGGTTTCTGCTCAAGTAATGCGGCGGTTTTCCTACTCGTTGAGGGTCGGGCGAAGCACCGCAATCACAAAGTGCGCAAAATTTGACGCCCCTTCATCCAGTTGCAGCCATCGCACCACGCAGTGTTCCGCCAAATATTTTGAGACGCGCGTTTCCGGAATGCCCAGGTGTTCCGCCAACCGCGGCTTGATGGAATCGCCCCCGCGCCGGCTCGACCCACCCCGCAGCAAATTGCCAATGGCGATGCGCAGCGTCTGGCAGGCTTCCACGTAGTAGTAGCTCGTCAGGTCCGCATCCGTGAGCACAAATACACCCGGTCCAACCGGTGCGTGATCCGCTTCTTCCAGCTTGACGGGCGGGCAGGTCAGCAATCTGCGGAATTGCATCTCCAAGAGTGAAATCCGGGAAGAAAGGCCTGGATCGCCGTAGCGTCCTTTGACGCTCGGCCCGGAGGGCTCTCCCAGAGGTTCCACGGGCAGGCTGGGCACCGCGCGGGAGTGAGCCGCTCGCGGAGCTGCCGGTTCATCCGGTGGGTGGCTACCCGGCCGGGCTAATTCGCGCCTTGCCGCATCGGCCTCCTGAGAACGAAGTTCCGGAAGGCCGACCGTTTCGCTCCGCGCCGACCCCTTCCTCCGGTTTCGCCCGCCACGGCGTCCGCGGCGACGCTGACTTTTCCTCGCTTCGGAAGGAGCGACCGTTCCACCCTTAGCTGCCTGCTGGACCTCGCTAGTGACTGCCACTACAGATTCCAGTGCCTCCGGATTCCGTCCGAACGCCAACTCGTTTTCCTGCACAGCGGCCGCCGGAGGCGTCAGTTGAAATTCCGCGGCAGGCTCTGTGGAGAGTTCAGAGGAAATTTCTCCCATGGAGCCACCAAGCCGTACTACCGCTTCCTGCGCTTTGCTTTTCCAATCCGCGCGCCGGAATCGTTCCGCCGCCGTGGAATACCACTTTGCCGCCTCGTCATTCTGCCGTGAATTTTCGAAAAGCTTCCCGAGTTCAAATGCCACCATGGCGTCATGCGTCTTTTCGTAGAGATTCGAAAGTTGCCCCGCGGGATCTTTGCTGGTGCGTGCGCGGCGGATGCGAGCGGTAATCTGTTTCCAATCAGCCATATCTTGGGTGGCATTGTATCAGCGGATGACCTCAGGGGCCAACCAGCGCCCATTTTCCTAGCGAGGCCTGATTTATTCGACATCGGGTGGATTCTTGATTGACGCCACGCGCCTTCCTCAGTATGCTTTTCCTGGCCCTCTTGGAGGCGATGATGGCGCGCCTGTATTTGTTCGACTGCTCTTTAATAGCCCGAGATTTTGTTGCCACCCTGCTCTCGCTCACGCTTTTGATTACACCTCTCTGGGGCGCTCCCTCCGCTTCGTTTGGGACGGTGGTTTTTGCTGATC
>QHYN01000353.1 GCA_003224145.1 Acidobacteriota bacterium | reverse complement strand
CTTCATAAAGCTGGCCCAGGGAGCCGCATCCCGTTTTCCACGCGTGGGCCAAGGAGAAAAGTATGAGTAGCGCAGTAACAACCCAAGTCCTCGAACTTGAGAATTACGTGAATGGCGCCTGGCGGCGGGCCACGGCTTCCGAATATGCCGATGTGACCAACCCCGCGACCGGGGAATTGCTCGCGCGCACGCCCCTCTCGAGCTCCGCCGACGTTGACGCTGCCGTGCAGGCGGCTGCCGCCGCGTTTCCGGCCTGGCGCCGCACGCCTCCCGGCGAGCGCGTTCAATACCTTTTCAAGCTGAAGAACTTGCTCGAAGAAAATCTCGACGAACTGGCGCGCACCATCACCATCGAAAATGGCAAGACCTTCGCCGAAGCCAAAGCGGAGCTGCGCCGCGGCATCGAAAACGTGGAAGTGGCCTGCGGCGTTCCCATGATGATGCAGGGCTACAACTTGGAGGACGTGACGCCCGGCGTGGATGAGATGCAAATTCGCCAGCCGCTGGGAGTCGTCGCAGCGATCACGCCGTTTAACTTTCCCGCGATGATCGCGTATTGGTTTTTGCCGTACGCTATCGCCTGCGGAAATACGTTCATCTTGAAACCTTCCGAGCGTGTCCCCCTCTCTATGCGCCGTGCGTTTGAACTCCTGGACAAGACCGGCCTGCCCAAAGGCGTCGTAAACCTCGTGAACGGCGGCCGCGACGTTGTCAATGCTCTTTGCGATCATCCGCAAGTGCGCGCGGTCAGCTTTGTCGGATCCACACCGGTTGCCAAGCACGTGTATGCGCGTTCCGCAGCCAGCGGCAAGCGCATGCAGTGCCAGGGCGGGGCAAAAAACCACGTCATCGTGCTGCCTGACGCGGATATGGAGCTGGCCACACAAATCATCAGCGACAGCGCCTTTGGCTGTGCGGGCCAGCGCTGCCTGGCGGTTTCCGTCGCCGTCACCATTGGCGAAGCGCAGAAGACGTTTCGTGATTCCATCGCGCATGCTGCTTCCACGATTCGTGTCGGCAACGGCCTCGATGCAGGGATTCAAATGGGCCCGGTCATCACCAGAGAAAGCAAGCAGCGCATCGAATCGCTGATTGCTGCCGGCGTGGGCGAAGGTGCAAAACCCATTCTCGATGGCCGCAACACGAAAATCCCCAAGTATGAATCGGGAAATTTCCTGAAGCCCACGGTTCTTGACGGGCTCCCCTCCACGAGTCAGCTTGCGCACACAGAAATTTTTGGCCCGGTGCTGAGCTTGATCCACGCCAATTCCATCGATGAGGCCATGGAATTTCTCCGCCGCAGCCCGTACGGGAATCAGGCCTCGCTTTTCACAACCAGTGGCTCAGCCGCGCGCAGGTTCCGCTACGAAGCGCCCGCGGGCAATATCGGCATCAATATTGGGGTGGCCGCGCCCATGGCCTATTTCCCCTTCAGCGGATGGAAAGAAAGTTTCTTCGGCATTCTCCACGGCCAGGGACGCGACGCGGTGGAGTTTTTTACCGAATCGAAAATCGTGATCGAGCGCTGGTCGCGCCAGGAAACACGCAAGTTTTAAATTCATTCTCATGACCACAAAACCTTTGCATCTCGACATGCACGAACAGATCGAGTGCGCGCAGACGCTCGCATCTCGTTTTTACACCGATCCCGCGATCTTGGAGATCGAGAAGCAGCGCATTTTTCGACGCACCTGGCAGCTCGTCGGCACGCTCCGTCAATCCTGCGGTGAAGTGAACGGCACGCAGCGGACCATCTCCGACCCGGAAAGTTATTTCACCACCGACGTTGCCGGCGAACCCGTCATCGTCGTGCGCGACAAGCAGGGCGAGCTACGTGCCTTCAGCAACGTTTGCCGTCACCGCGCGGGACCCATCGCGCTCGGCAGCGGCTGCAAGAATGTCCTGCGCTGTCAGTACCACGGCTGGACGTACACGCTGGATGGCCGCTTGATTGGCACGCCGGACGTCGATGGCGTCGAGTTTTTCTGAATTTTGATCTGAAAGCCGAGCCGCTCTCCACGTACCTCGGCGGGATTCCCGAGCAGGCGCGAGGCTTCCAATTCGAGGGCCTGGAATTCGCCGAGCGCCGCGACTACGTGATCGCCTGCAACTGGAAGGTGTATGTCGACAACTATCTCGAGGGCTACCACATTCCCATTGCGCATCCCGGGCTGATGAAAGAGATTGATTACGCGAACTATCGCACGGACACGTATCGCTACTATTCTCAGCAATTCGCTCCGATTCGCGCGATGCAGCCCGAGGACGCGAGCGAGCGCCTCTACGCTCCCAGCACCGGCGTGCAGGAGGCCCTTTATTTCTGGGTTTTTCCCAACCTGATGCTCAACATTTATCCGGACAATATTTCTACCAATGTGATCGTGCCGCTCTCCCACGAAAAAACGCTGACCATCTTCGAATGGTTTTTCCACGAGGTAGCCGCCGAAAAAAACCAGGAGCGCATCAAACGATCGGTCGCCTTCAGTGATGAGGTGCAACAAGAAGACATCGGCCTCTGCGAACAGGTTCAACGCGGCTGGCGCTCTTCGACGTACGACCGCGGTCGCTATTCCGTGAAGCGCGAGAATGGCGTCCACCATTTCCACATGCTGCTGAACGAATTTCTCGGGCGGCCGTGACCGGCTGAGCATGTTTCCGTGATCGTGCTCCTGATGGGCCCCGCTGGATCCGGTAAGACCACCATCGGAAAGCTGCTCGCGTCAGAGCTCTCTTGGGAATTTGCCGATGGCGATGATTTTCATCCGCCGGCCAACATCGAGAAGATGGCACGCGGCGTAGGTCTAACTGACGAAGACCGCGTTCCCTGGCTCCAGTCCATCCACGATGCAATGGTGCAATGGCAAGCGCAGGGACGCAACGTCGTTTTGGCGTCCTCCGCGTTGAAGCGCAGTTACCGCGACCTGTTGGGAGTTCATTCGAACGACCGAAACGTAAAGCTGGTCTATCTGAAAGGCTCTTACAATCTCTTGCTGGAACGGCTTCGCTCCCGAAAAGGCCACTACGCGAATGAACAACTCCTCGCCAGCCAACTCGCCGACCTGGAGGAGCCGACCGACGCCATCACGGTTGACGCGGCACTTTCCCCCAAAGAAACCGTCGCCAAAATCCGCAAGCGGTTGTGCTTGTAAACTCAAGCCCAGCACAGCGCTAAGGCTTCGCCGGTGCCGGAGCGGGTGCCGAGCTCGGCGCCCCGGGCGTGGTCCCGTAATTGAAATTCACCTTGGGGGCCTGCCGCGCGCCTTCTTCGGTTTTGAAATACGCGTCATTGCGCGCGAATCCGCTGATACTCGCCACTACGCTGTTCGGGAAGAGCGCGATAAACGTGTTGTAGTCCTGCACCGCTTCGTTATAACGGCGGCGCTCGACGGCGATGCGGTTTTCCGTGCCCGCGAGTTCGTCCTGCAGGCGCAGGAAATTTTCATTGGATTTGAGCTGCGGATAGTTCTCCACGACCACCAACAACCGCCCCAGTGCTGCATCCAATTGGCTGTTAGCGGTAATCTTTTCGGCCGGCGTATGCACACTCAATAGGGCGGAACGCGCCTTGGCAATGTCTCCGAAGACGATCTGTTCCTGCACCGCGATTCCCTTTACCGTTTCGACGAGATTAGGAATCAAGTCCGCGCGCCGTTGCAGGACCACGTCGACCTGCGCCCACGCTGCATTGACGGCTTCACGCTTGATGGCCATCTGATTTCTTCGGCTGATGAATGAGCTTCCCAGAATCAGAGCAATGACTGCCAATACGAGCAAAACCAGCAGAGCCTTTTTCATATGCACCTCGCGTCCGTCGAATTCAAGAACCAGCCTTCTTCACGCGCTGCCATTCTCGTTTCGGAAAATGATGGTCGAGCGCGTGCAACACTTTCTCCAATGCTTTTAGATACGCGCCATACACAGGAACAATTTCTCCGTGAAATTCGCCGGTTTCCCGCAGCTTCAGCAGGGCCTCGAAGGCCGATGCGTCTGCTCCTGTCAAGGATGCGGCCCGCGCCACGATTTCGTGTGCGTGCGCAGGCGGTGTTTCTCCAAAGGCAATCACTGTATGGCGAAGCAGAGTCAGCACGCCAGAGAAAGATTTGCGCAGCACCGGTTCCAGCTCTTTTGCGTTTCCCGGCGCGCGAAGATAATGCTGCCGCAATTTCAAAAGTACGGTCCGCAGGTCATGTTCAATCTGCAGGCGGTGAAGATTCATGGGCACTTCGATTCCGGCGATGACGTCTTCTCCGTAAAG
>QHYN01000236.1 GCA_003224145.1 Acidobacteriota bacterium | reverse complement strand
CACGACGGTCTTTCCCGCCGTGGTCAACTGTGGTGTGGGACAGGGCTTGTCAGTAGGGGGCGGCCTGAACCCCACTGCCCCCGTCGCGGGGTATTCCGATTACGTTGATACGAGCGGAAACCCTGTTGCCGCTGGGGCCAACTGGCAGTACGTCCGCGTGTGGCAGATCACTACGCCGCCCGGTACGACAAATTTGAAGCAGATCTCCATCCTGACGCAGGTTCGCACTGGCGTAGGTCAACCCTCACTTTTGCCGCGAACCACCGTGGTTTGCCTAAAATCAAATCCGTTCTGAGGGGGCCGTGTGCTACAAGCCAAGAAAGAGTGGAAACACATGACGCGCAAACAACAAGCCGGCTTTACTTTGCTCGAAATGATGATAGCCCTGGTCGTTCTCCTGGCCGTGTCGGGAATCGTCATGTCTGGCATGGTCCAGATGATGAAAACCCAAGGAACGATTGCGAACCGCACGGAGCTGCACACGAGCGTCCGCAGCGCCACGGAGCTGCTGCAACAGGAAATCGGCCAAGCGGGAAAGATTTCGCTGCCAACACCGCCGGCTGGGGTCGCGTGGGCGATGCTCACTCCGGTCAATGTTCCCACGGATACTCCCGTTACGCAGCCGGTGGTATTTAACGTCATCAGCCCGACCACGGGATTGCCCACGCTCTTCGAAGGGGAATGGATCACTGTGGATACAGGTCTCAACAAGGAAACGGTCCAACTGACCTGCGCGGCAGGGAAAGGGAATTGTGCATTCACGTCGAATGCGTGGAACGCCACCTTCTACTACACGCACGTCCCTATTCCCCTCATACCCACCGCCGTCGTAGGGGTTCCGATTAGGGTGCCAGGGGCATTTTCCACGGGCATCGTGCCGCCCGCACCAGGGGTCCTGGCCAGCCCGCCGGCGGGTTACGCGGGTTACCCGAATGGATCGACCGGAACGGTTTTGAAGCTTTACGGAGACATTAACGGGGATGGCAACCTGATTTACGTCGAGTACATCTGTGATTGGCAGAACACTCTTGGCAACGGCCCGATTCTGTACAGAAATCAAATAGCGTTCGATTCGCCGGCGAAGCCTGCGATAACCCCTTCGATGGCGCTGTTGACCAACCTTGATCCTCTGGGAAATCCCAACAACCAGAGTGGCAATGCCGTCCCATGCTTCACGTACCAGGTCCAGACGAAAGACGGCATAAATGCGGTGACGAACGACATGGTGTTTGTAACCGACGTAGCGGTGACACTAACCGTGGATACGCAGAACGTCGATGCGGTGACGCACAAGGTGCAGGTGGAGACCAAAGCGCTACTGAACGTCTCGCCTCGCAATGTCTACGATGCTTACGAATTTTCTCAGTTTGATTATATGAATCGCATTCAGCTCACACCTACGGTCACGAAGACCAACTTGTTTTACCCATGAAGCTGACCGTGCCCAGGAAGAGCAGAAACGGAGAATTACTCATGAAACGAAACAGCGAAAGAGGTTCCGCTTTAGTGTTCAGCTTGATTCTTGTGCTGGTGCTCTCGGTGATGGCGGCTTCCTTGATGTTCCTTGCGCGATCAGAGACCTGGTCCGGCATGAATTATCGCATGATGACCCAGACGCGCTATGGTGCGGAGGCCGGCGTGAACGCGGCGGCGAACTTCCTGATGTCCAATAACTATGTGCCACCAGCCGCTCCCTTCGCCGGCTTTAACACAAACGTTTATCCGGTCACGGACATTGCTGGCAATCCCATTTACTTGTCCACTTTGAGCGGCCAACCTGCAAACTATCCGAATGCACAAATGCAGGCAGCCTTCGCCGCGGCATCGAACGGCAACCTGCAGGCGGGCAATACCACGGTCAACTACACGGCTTCCGCGCAGTTGCTTTCCATGGTTTCGATCGTTCCATTTGGAACGACAACACCGACAATCATCCAGACGTGGCAGATCAGGGCGCATGGCGATATCGCCTCGGTTCGCAATGCCGAAGCCGAGGTGGTCACGGTTCTGGAGCGGTACATCTCGCCAGCGTTCGGTTACGCGGCCTTTGCGGTTAACAACGGCTGCGGCGCGCTCGCTTTCAACGGCAACGGTGAAACGAACAGCTACGATTCTGCAACGCTGATTCCCAACGGCGGAACGATCAATCCAGGAAGCGGCGGGTCTAACATCCCCTTCAACAATTTTGGAGGAGACGTCGGCACCAACGGGAACGATAACAACAGCGGTAACAACGTGACCATCAACGGTACGTTGTCGGTCCCCAACCCTACCTTTGGTGTCTGCACGGCGGGTAACGTGACGGGGGTGAGCGGCGGCAATCTAAATGAGATCAAAGGTGGGTTGGTCCAGTTGCCCTCGGCGGTCAGTTTCCCCGCACCCACGATACCGCCACCTGGGACGACCAACGTCAATAGCACGCAAACTCTCGCTCCGGGCAGCTATGGAGATATCAATCTGGCGGGTAGCAAGATTGTTACTCTAACCCCCGGCGTGTACAACATCAACAGCATCTCTACGACCGGAAACGCAAAGATCACGATTGCGGCCGATCCTATTACCGGCAAATTCGGTCCCGTCATCCTCAACGTCACGGGCAACAACAACACGACGCCCATTGATATTGAGGGCAATGCAATCGATAATCCCACGTACGATCCGTCCATGTTCCAGATCGTTTACCCGGGCACGGGAACAGTCAAAATCGCCGGCAATGGTGCGAGCGCAGCGGTGGTGTATGCTCCGAACGCGACTGCGGATTTTAAGGGCAACGGGCAATTCTTCGGAGCGGTCATCGCGAATCAGATATCCGACGTGGGAAACGGAGCCATCCACTACGACCTGAGGCTGAAGAAGAGGATGTTCACGGTGGGGAATTACATACTTAATTCGTTTACCTGGAACAAGTACTGACCTCCGGCCGGAGGAATCCAGTCACTTTCGTTTCCGCTTCCCCTTGAACTCAGCGGGCCGGGATAAAACCCGGCCTCGCTTTTTTGTCTTGCCTCTTCCCAACCCTTTTGGCACACAGCCACTCCGGGCGCTATAATGTTCGGATGAAAAATCGCCGGGGAAGCGCGCCGATACACGGCACGACCGTCCTGTGCGTGCGCAAGGACAACAAGGTGGTCCTCGTTGCCGATGGCCAGGTGACCATGGGGGAGCACGTGATGAAGCACACCGCGCGCAAGACCCGGCGGCTCTACAACGATAAGGTGGTCGCAGGCTTCGCCGGTTCAACCGCCGACGCGATTACCCTGTTCGAACGGTTTGAAGGAAAGCTTCAGGAATTCTCGGGCAATCTGCAAAAGGCGGCCGTCGAGCTGGCCAAGGATTGGCGCAAGGACCGCGCGCTACGCCACCTGGAAGCCATGCTCATCGTGGCAGACAGCAAGGCCACGTTCATTCTCTCTGGCAACGGCGACGTCATCGAACCGGACGACGGAATCGTGGCGATTGGCTCCGGAGGCGGTTACTCGCTCGCCGCGGCACGGGCGCTGTTGAAGCACTCCAAGCTGTCCGCCAAGGATCTGGCCATGGAAGCCATGCGCATCGCCAGCGAGATTTGCATTTTCACCAACGCCAATTTTACAGTCGAAGAGTTGTAGGGCGCGGGCCCGCGTGTTATGCGATTCGTGCATCCGAGCAGGCGGGGGAAAGGCGGATCGCAAACCCATCTGGCCAGGATCTTTCTTTTGACTGTCAACGGAAACCTGCCAACGGTAGACTCGAGTCAGCGGTAGAGGGTGCACGGCACGGGTAGAACGAATGACCAGCAAATCCGAAAAAGAGTTAGTTCTCGCACCGGGAGGCAACGGCGCTCCTCCCGCGGCAGAGGAGGAGCTTCTTCCTGCTCTGGATGATCTGACGCCGCGCGAGATCGTTCTCGAGTTGGACAAGTACATCGTCGGCCAGGCCGCGGCGAAACGCGCGGTGGCCGTGGCGCTGCGCAACCGCGTGCGCCGTCAGAAGCTTCCGCCCGAAATTGCCGAAGATGTTTTGCCCAAAAACATTCTGATGATCGGGCCAACCGGTGTGGGAAAAACAGAGATTGCACGACGCCTCGCGCGCCTGGCTGGCTGCCCGTTCATCAAGGTGGAAGCTTCCAAATATACGGAGGTGGGCTATGTCGGCCGTGACGTCGAATCCATGGTTCGCGATCTCGTCGAGACTTCCATCGACATGATTCGCGAGGAAAAGCTCGATGAAGTGGCCGACCGCGCCGAGCAGGCCGCCGAAGAGCGCGTACTGGATCTCCTGCTTCCGCCGCCGGCTCCTCCCGCTCACGCCATTCCCGATTCCGAATTGACCGCTCAGCGCGAACAAACCCAACGCACGCGGGAAAAGCTCCGCGCCCAACTTCGCGAAGGCAAACTCGACCAGCGCATCGTCGATCTGGAAGTCCGCGAGCGCATGATGCCGGCGTTCGAGATCATCTCGAATCAGGGCGTCGAGGAGATGGACGTCAATATCATGGATAAGCTGGCCGGCATGTTCGGGCAGCAAAAGAAAAAACGAAAAATGAGCGTTGCCGACGCATTCGAATATCTGATCCAGGAAGAGGAGAACAGACTCCTGGACATGGATCAAATCACCCGCGTGGCCGTCGAGCGCGCTGAGCAGATGGGCATCATCTTTATCGACGAGATTGATAAAGTCGCCGGCCGTGAATCCGGCCACGGCCCCGACGTCTCCCGCGAAGGCGTGCAGCGCGACATTCTGCCCATCATCGAAGGCACCACCGTCAATACCCGCTACGGCATGATTCGCACCGACCATATCCTCTTCATCGCTGCCGGTGCGTTCCACGTGACCAAGCCCTCCGACTTGATTCCCGAACTGCAGGGCCGTTTGCCCATTCGCGTCGAGTTGCAATCCCTCAAAGAAGAAGATTTCATCCGCATCCTCACGGAACCAAAAAACGCTCTCATCAAGCAGTACGTCGCGCTGCTGGAAACCGAGGGGGTGAAGCTCCACATCACAGAGGATGCCGTTGCCGCCGTCGCACGCTTCGCCAGCAGCGTGAACGAGCAGACGGAGAACATCGGCGCCCGCCGCCTTCACACCATTTTGGAAAAGGTTCTCGACGAAATTTCTTTCGAAGCGCCCGATCTCAAGAAAAAGAGTGTCAAAGTGGACGCTGCCTACGTCAACAAGCAACTCATGGACATCGTCAAGAACCAGGATCTGAGCCGCTACATCCTCTGATTCCTGCAATCTGAAAATGGAAAATAGAAAAGGGACGCCACCCTACCTTCCAAAACGCCCCGCCCAACGCATTTCTCTTCTCTATTTTCTGATTTCTCTTTTTTTTCTCGCTGCCGGATGTGGCGCTCCCGGCGAACCCACTCCGCCTTCGCCACCGGTCCCCGGAGCCGTTGCCGATCTGACTGCCCACCAAGCGGGCGATGGCGTGGAGCTGGTTTTCACACTCCCATCCAAGTCCGTATCCGGGGACAAGCTCTCCGCCACTCCGGCCGTTGAAATCCTCCGCGGGACCCTGAAGCCCGATGGGAAGCCCGACCCAAAATCGCTTCGCATTGTCTACACCATCCCTGCGGCATTGATCGGCAATTACCTTGCCGCGGGACACATTCATTTTGCCGACCCCATCGCTCCCGAAGAAACGAAAGCGCATCCGGGTGGCACGGTTGCCTATCTCGTTCGAACGCGCGTTTCGCGGAAACGTGCTTCCGCCGATTCGAATGTCGTCACCGCACGCGTGTTCCCTGTCGCGGAAAGCATCTCTTCGCTTCAGGTCCAGGTCACGGAATCTGCCGTCAAACTCAGTTGGCCTGCCCCCCTGCGCACTTCCGCCGGTGAACCGCTTCCCGCCATCTCTGGTTACCACATCTACCGTGGCGAAATTGATCCGAAGGCTCCTGCACCTGCGAGTAAGGATCTCACTCTGGTCCAGTGGAGTTCCCCTCTTGCGCTCCTGGGAACTTCCGGCACGAACAGTCATGACGACACGCAATTCGAATTCGGCAAAACCTACGTCTACATCGTGAGAAGTGTGATCACGCAAGAAGGAATCGAGATCGAGTCAGATAACTCCGAGCCCGCCACGGTGGCGGTGCTCGACACTTTTCCTCCTGCCGCCCCCCAAGGCCTCGCCGCCACCTTGTTTCCGGGCGCGGCTCCGTCCTCGCTGGTTGTGGATCTATCCTGGTCCATCAATCTTGAAACCGACCTGGCCGGTTACCGCGTCTATAAAAGCGAGCAGGAAGGCGCAAGGGGCCAGCTCATTACCCCGGATTTGTTGCCCGTGCCTGCGGTTCGTGATACCTCTGTAGAGCCCGGTCATCGCTATTGGTACACTGTGACTGCCGTCGACCGCGCCGGAAATGAAAGCGCTCCGAGCAATCCTGTCGCGATTGACGTCACGCAACCGCCTTCGTAGATCGGGATTCTTCCATTGCAGGCATCTTGGGAGCCCAGCGTCGGATGTCGATACGTTCAAATTTACCTGGATACCGTTGGTTCCACGTCTTTCGCAACGCCGCCATTCGCACCGGTGTTTACACGGGTGTTTGCCTCACTCTGGTTTTCGTGACTTGGCTGGTGATCGCCAATCACGTTCCTTTTCTGGAGCGCTTTGCGATGGAGCGCAACATCGCGGCCTCCGCGGTTCTCAGCCTTCTTGCGGCGGTGCCCGTTCTGCGTTTTCGTCGTATGCCGGGGAACCTTCTAGCCTCTAGCTTGATCGGTTGGTTTTTTTTCAGCGTATGCTACCGCATTCTTTGCTTCTTCTACCACAACCTCGGTGACTCGCCGCACAGCACCTTCCACGTTTTCATGATGGGATCGGTCGTGTATCTGATTCTCACTACACTGTCCTGGATTGGCACGATCGTTCGGAGAGCGCGCGCAGCGGCGCATCCTTCCCATCCAAACCACCGCGCGAGCTGACCACGAATGAAAATTTGCCGTTACGTCATCCGCGATGCCTCTTCCCCGATGCCTTCACCGCGCTATGGTCTCATCGAGGGTGAGAACGTCGTTGAAATTTCCGGCTTGCCGTGGGGACAGTGGACAAGGGGCGCGCGTTCTGCGCACCTGGCTGATGTCCGACTGCTCGCTCCTGTCGAACCTTCCAAAATTGTGTGTGTCGGCCGCAATTATGCCGCGCATGCTGCCGAGCTCGGCAACGAAGTCCCCAAGGAACCCCTGATCTTCCTGAAACCCTCCACTTCGATTATTGGCCCCGATGAGCCGGTCATTCTGGCGAAATACTCCAAGCGCGTGGAGCACGAAGGCGAACTCGCCCTGGTCATCGGCCGCCGCTGTGCGCATTTGCTGGACACCGACGACGCACTCTCTTTTGTCCTGGGATACACGTGCCTCAACGACGTCACCGCGCGTGATCTTCAGATCAGTGACGTGCAGTTCACCCGCGCCAAGGGCTTCGATACGTTTTGTCCCGTAGGTCCGTACATCGAGACGGATCTCAACCCGGCTAATGTTCTCGTCGAGACTCACGTCAACGGCGCGCGCCGCCAATCCGGTAGCACCGCGCTCATGATCTATCCCGTGCCTTATCTTGTCCGCTGGGTTTCCCGCATGATGACGCTTCTTCCGGGTGACGTCATTGCCGCGGGCACTCCTGCTGGCGTCGGTCCTCTGGTCGCTGGCGACACGGTGGAGGTCAGCGTGGCCGGGATCGGCGTGTTGCGCAATCCGGTACACGCTCCGCAGGCCTGAATTCACCCGGGGCGCAGGATTTCGATAGAATACATAGCAGTGGGGCATGGGCGGCCGCATTAAACCGTTCACCGCAGCGCTTTCGCCCAGTCTTCGGCACTGCATGGATTCGCACACAATTCAGTTTGTGGAGTTCACTCGTTGAAAGCTTTGTTGGCCGATTGGAAACTCGTGCTTGCCATGGGTGGCGCGGCCCTCGCCGCCATTGCCATGATTGTTTACGCCTTTCTCCGCCCTTCCGTGAACCCGGAAGCGGAGGAGCGCAAGCGCCGCCTTCATCTGAATCAGATTGGCCGCATCGCCGAAGGCCAGGTCGTCGACCTCGTCGAGCACGCGCCCGAATCGAAAGGAGTTCGCAAGGGTCTTTTCGGCGCCGGTGCTCGCCCGCTGTCGGACATGCGCCCCCGCCACCTCGTTTCCTATAGCTATGCAATTTCCGGCGTCATTTATCACACGGCGCAGGACATCACTGGCCTCGAAAGCCAGATTCGCCTCGAGCGTCTCGTTCCCGGCCAGCCCGCCAGCATCAAGTACGATCCTTCCAATCCCGTCGATTCCATCCTTGTCGCCGACGACTGGTCCGGCCTGCGCTGATGCTCAAACCGCCTGCGCTGCGCCCGAGGTGCTTGTAAGAGTTAGAACTAAGAACTGATGTTATCGCCTCTCTTGCGCTATCCTTGTTCCAGCAGGGCGGTTGCGGCCCGGTACCATGAAAACGATCCTTGCTTCCATTGTGACTACCGTCCTCATCGTGGCGATGACCCTCGCGGCCATGTTCATCCTCGTGCGCGCCACGGTCTACGTGACTTCGCTGGAGTCTCCTTACCACCGCGCGGTGGCGATGGCCGCGGAGCTGCTCCTTGGCGTCGTCCTGCTCCTCGGCACCGTTTGGCTTGCCACGCATCTCGCCGTCCGCATTTTCGCCGCGAAAGCCCCAACCATGACCTCGTACAACGGAGGTCCTGTTGTCTGAAACAAAGCGCAGCCTCATCCCCGAACCCAAAGCCAGCGACGGCATGGAAGAGCTCCACCGCCTGGACACGGAAGCCGAAGCCGGTGGCGGGCCCGAACGCCGCGAGCGCGAACACAAAGCCGGCAAGCTCACCGCGCGCGAACGCATCCATCTTCTGGTCGACGAAAACACCTTCGAGGAGCTCGACAAATTTGTCCGCCATCGCTGCGTGGACTTCGGCATGCAGGAGCAACGTCCCGCCGGGGATGGTTTCGTCACTGGCTTCGGCCGCATCGACGGCCGGCTGGTTTACGTTTTCGCGCAGGACTTCACCGTCTTCGGCGGCTCGCTCTCGGAAGCCAATGCCCAGAAAATCTGCAAAATCATGGACCTCGCCATGCGCGCGGGCGCCCCGGTCATCGGTCTTAATGATTCCGGCGGTGCGCGCATTCAGGAAGGTGTCGCCTCGCTCGCAGGTTACGCCGATATTTTTCTGCGCAACACGCTTTCGAGCGGCGTTATTCCGCAGATCAGCGCCATCATGGGCCCCTGCGCCGGAGGTGCGGTGTACTCGCCCGCCATCACTGATTTTATTTTCATGACGCGCGAAACTTCCTACATGTTCGTCACCGGTCCTGACGTCATCAAGACCGTTACGCACGAGGAAGTGACCAAGCAGGAGCTGGGCGGCGCGATGACGCACAATGAGAGAAGTGGCGTGGCCCACTTCATCGCGCGCGATGATGCCGACTGCCTGGCCATGATTCGCGAACTGATGAGTTTTCTCCCGTCGAACAACCTCGATGATCCTCCGCGCCGCGCTAGCTCCGACTCCTCCATTCGGCGCGACGAAGCGCTCAATACCCTCGTCCCTGCGGATCCGCAGAAGCCTTACGACATCAAAGACGCCATCCACTCCATCGTGGATGACAATTATTTCTTCGAAGTCCACGAGCACTACGCGAAGAATCTGGTCGTTGGGTTTGCCCGTCTCGATGGCCATCCCGTCGGCATTGTCAGCAACCAACCCGCGTTCCTGGCCGGCGTTTTGGATATCAACGCTTCCGTGAAAGGCGCGCGCTTCGTGCGCTTCTGCGATGCCTTCAATATTCCGCTCATCACTTTTGAGGACGTTCCCGGCTTTCTTCCCGGAACGCAGCAGGAATTTGGCGGCATTATCAAGCACGGCGCGAAACTGCTTTTCGCTTTCGCTGAAGCCACAGTACCGAAAATCACCGTCATCACGCGCAAAGCCTACGGCGGCGCGTATTGCGTTATGGCTTCCAAGCACATTCGCACCGATGCCAACTTCGCCTGGCCCACCGCGGAAATTGCCGTCATGGGACCCGAAGGCGCTGTCGATATCGTCTACAAGCGCGAACTGGCTAAAGCTCTTGAATCCGAGCGCGAAAAACTCCGTCAGGAAAAAATTGCCGAGTTCCGCGAGCGTTTCGCGAATCCCTTTGTCGCCTCCGAACGCGGCTACATCGACGCGGTCATCGAGCCCGCCGATACCCGCGCCCGCATCATCACCGCCCTCCGCGCCCTGGAAAACAAGCGCGATACCAACCCCCGCAAAAAACACGGCAACATCCCGCTGTAATCGGGGTGCTCGTCTGTCCCTGGGGTGAGAGTGTTTCACAATTATTTGAGCAAATATTGCTGCAAGAACTCCACCGTGGCGTAGAACTGAAAATCCTGATTGGGCTTCTTGCGATAGCCGTGGCCTTCGTCGTTCGCAATGATCAGCCACACCGGAGTCCCTTGCTTCTTCAGCGCGTCGGCGATTTGCTGTGATTCACTCACCGGCACGCGCGGATCATTCTTCCCAGCGACAACCATCATCGGCTTCTTGATCTTCTCGATGTTGTTCATCGGCGCGATCTTCTCCAGGAATTCCCGCATCTTCGGGTCGCGCTCATCGCCGTATTCCACGCGCCGCAAATCGCGCCGGTAGGCTTCGGTGTGTTCGAGAAACGTCACCAGGCTCGACATGCCCACAATATCCACCGAGCAGCGGATGCGGTCGCTGTAAAACGTCGAAACAGCGAGCGTCATGTGCCCGCCGTAGCTCCCACCGGTCACGGCAATGCGCGCGGAGTCGAGTTCCGGCTGCGCCGCGATCCAGTCGAACAGCCAGTTGATGTCTTTATACGTATCCTCTCGCTTGAATCCGTTATCCAGCAGCGAAAACGTCTTGCCGTATCCGGTCGACCCGCGCACATTCGGATAAATCAGCGCAATTCCCAGTTCGTTGAGCAAATAATTGTTCCGGCCTAAAAACGCCGGCTGCGACTGGCCTTCTGGCCCGCCGTGAATGATCACCAACACCGGCCGCTTGCCGCCAAATTTCGCCGGAGGCTTGTACAAAAATCCCGAGATCATTTTTCCGTCGAAAGTTTTCCAATGAATCAATTCTGCCTGCGGAAAGGACTCGGTTTTCACCGCTACCTCGCTGGTCGTCCAGCGCTCAACCTTTTCTGTGGCAACATCCAGAGAGTAGCAATCTCCCGGTCCGCGCGTATTGCCCAGCGAGAAACCAAGCTCATGCCCATTCTTGTGCCAGCGGAGCCTGCCAATGACTCCGGAAGGGAGTCGCGGCAGCGGCATCTCTTTTCCATTGCTTGTGTCCCGCACATGCGGAACGCTCAAGCCTTCTTCATCGGTCACAAAGGCGAGCAGCTTTCCATCATGCGCCAGATCAAACGTCTCCACATCCCAGTGAATCGACGTCGTCAAATACGTCGGCTGCTTGGTCTCCAGATCGATGTACGCCAGCCGGTGAAATTCCGAGTCCTTGTCCGTGGTGACGTAAATGCCTTTGCCATCTTTGCTGAACCGTGCTTCGCCATACGAAACCTTTTCTGCCGCGTTGCGTGGCGTCACCGATGTCTTTTCCCCGGTCGCGGTGTCCACCAGCCACAAGTACGACTCATTGATCGAAAGTTCTTCCAACAGCAAAATCTTTCTATCGTCTGGAGACCAATCCTCCGGCTGCCACCCGCCGCCCGCCAGTTGCGTCAGCAAGTGGTCCGTCCTCGGATCCGATGGATTCATCACCCACAAATCCATGTCCTTCCCCGTGCGCCGTGTCGAAGTGTAGGCAATCTGGTCGCCGCTCGAGGACCATGGCCCCATCAGATTCCGCGACTTGCCATCCGTGAGCAGCGTGACCTCGCCCGTCTTTACCTCGTAGCGGTAAAGTTGATACCACTCGCCGCCTCCGATATCTTTTGAGAACAGAATATAGTCGCCACCGTTAGGGTGAAATCTTCCGGTGAGCACGGCATCGGGATAAAACGTTAGTTGCTGCCGCGCTCCGCCCGGCATCGCCACAAGATGCAATTGCGCCGTTTCCGCAAATCGCGTCGCGATCAGCATCTCGTGCTTCGTGGGATGCCAGTCCAACAGGCTCGCGCTTCGAAACGATGCGTAACGCCCCGCCGTGTCCGCCAGCGCCGCCGGAATCTTGGGCACGCCATCCACAACCAAGTTCTCTGGCGGCGCAATGTAAGTGTCCTGCGCAGGCGTCGGCAAGACCGCAAAAATAACCAGCGCGAGCAAGAAACAATACCGTTTCATCGGGGTGAGTCCTCCACGGGAAAAGAACAAGAATTCCTGTATACACCATCACGCGTTCGAGAGGAAAAAATATTTCAACGTTGCTCGGGCTTGTGGCGCGTGAGAAAAGCGGCTGATACGGCATAGAACAATTGTTTAGCTGAATTTGAAATCCGTTCGCGTCCCGGTTCGTGCTACCTTTTACCCTCACAAATTGCGCGTGGAGTTGCTCATGCCCCTGCGTATACAAGCCACGGTGATTGCACTTCTGTTGGCGATGGGTGCCAGTGGACGCGCACAAACGAAGACGGTCGCAGAGCGTTTGGGTTATCCGCCGGATTCGAAGCTTCTCATCGTGCACGCCGATGATCTGGCCGTGGCGCATTCCGTCGACACCGCCAGCCTCGACGCGCTGGACAAGAATGCGGTCACATCGGCAAGCGTGATGGTGCCTTGTCCCTGGCTGAACGAAGTTGCGGCCTATGCAAAAGAGCGCCCCAATGCGGACCTGGGTTTGCATCTGACGCTGACCAGCGAATGGAAAATCTATCGCTGGGGCCCAGTGGAAGCGAAAGACAAAGTACCCAGTTTGCTTGACTCCTCCGGATATCTGTGGCCCGAGACCGCTCCTGCGGCGCAAAACATCAAGCCCGAAGAGGCCGAGCGCGAGATTCGCGCTCAAATCGAACGCGCTATCGCTGCCGGAATTCACCCGACGCATTTGGACAGCCACATGGGCGTGCTTTTTTCGCGGCCGGACCTTTTCGCTGTTTACGTGAAAGTCGCTCATGAATACAAATTGCCTTTTCTGGCGGTGCGTCTTCCCGGCGCCCCGGCGCAGTTTTTCTCTCTTCTTGCTGAAAATGACGTGATCCTCGATTCCTTGGTGATGGCGAATCCCACGATTCGCGCTGCGGAATGGAAAGAATTTTACGGAAACGCGATAAAGAACCTGAAGCCGGGACTATCGGGAATGATTGTTCACCTCGGCCACGATGACTCTGAACTCCAAGCAGTGACGCTCGACCATCCGGATTACGGCTCGGCGTGGCGCCAGCGGGACTATGAGTTTGTGACCAGTCCGGAATTCAAGAAACTACTCGAAGAAAACCACGTGATTCTGGTCAAGTGGAAGGATCTTCAGAAACTCCTTAAATGACTTGTTGACCGAAGCACATTCGTCGTGCGGGTTCGCGGCACTCCTTTTTCTCCGTGCTACACTCTTCCCTCGCTCCTCTTTTCTATGTTCAAGAAAATCTTGATTGCCAATCGCGGGGAGATCGCCGTGCGTATTATTCGCGCGTGCCGCGAACTCGGCATTCAGTCCGTTGCCGTTTTTAGCGAGGTCGACCGCAAATCGCTGCACGTCCGGCTGGCCGACGAAGCTTACGCAATCGGCCCCGCTCCTTCGCGTGAAAGCTATCTCCGTATTGACAAGCTGATCGACGTGGCGCGCCGCATCGGCTGCGACGCACTTCATCCTGGTTATGGCTTCCTCGCGGAAAACGCCGCGCTTCCGCGTGCCTGCACCGGCGCCGGCATCACCTTCATCGGGCCGCCCGCCGAGGCCATGGAATCGCTCGGCTCGAAGACTTCCGGCCGCCAGCTCGCACGGCGTGTTGACGTGCCCACGGTTCCCGGCACCAACGAAACCATTGAGAACGTCTCCGAAGCTCAAGCGTTGGCACTAGGCATGGGGTATCCCGTTTTGCTGAAAGCGGTCGCGGGCGGTGGTGGCAAGGGCATGCGCCTGGTGTACAGCGACGCGGAATTCGCATCGGCGTTTCGCGACGCCGCTTCCGAAGCAAAAAACGCCTTCGCTGATGATCGTCTATATCTCGAAAAATATCTGGAACGTCCGCGCCATATCGAAATCCAGATTTTTGCCGATGCTCACGGCCGCGTCGTTTCTCTCGGCGAACGGGAATGTTCTCTGCAGCGCCGACACCAGAAAGTTGTCGAAGAAGCTCCCTCGTCCATCGTCACACCGGATTTGCGCAAAAAGATGAGTGAGGCCGCGGTGAGGCTCGCTCGCGCGGGCGGCTATGTCAATGCCGGCACGGTCGAGTTTCTCGTGGACCAGAATCTCCATTTTTATTTTTTGGAAGTGAACACGCGTCTGCAAGTGGAGCACCCCGTCACGGAACAAGTCACCGGCCTCGACCTGGTGAAGCTCCAGATCGCCATCGCAGCCGGCCACCGCTTGCCGTTCGCTTGGGAAGCGATTACCCCGCGCGGGCACGCTATTGAAGTCCGTCTCTACGCGGAAGATCCCGATAACAATTTTTTCCCTTCGCCGGGCAAAATCCTGTCGCGCCACGCGCCCAGCGGCCCGGGCATCCGGCTGGATGAAGGCGTGTACGAAGGCTGGACCGTTCCCAACGATTACGATCCGTTGCTGAGCAAGCTCATCGCGTGGGGCAACAGCCGGGAAGAGACCATCGCTCGCTTGCGCCGCGCTCTCAATGAGTACACCATCAGCGGCATCAAAACAAACGCTGGCCTTTTCCGCCGCATTCTCACCGAGCCTGAATTTCTTCGCGGCGAAATTCACACCAGGTGGCTCGATGAACTGCTTCGCCGGCCGCGCCCTGTCTCAACATGTTCGGGCACTTCGGATTCGACTGAGGAAACGCATTCCAAAGCGAGCTGCGATGCCGCGGCCATCGCCGCAGCTATCTGGCAAGCCAAACAGATTGCTGCGCAATCTTCCGCCGCTTCCGCGGCTGGAGAAATGTCTTCCCGGTGGAAACTGGAAGGCCGCCGGCAGCTTTTAGAGCGCCTGCCATGAAGTACGAGGTTCGCATTTCCGGCAAAACGCGCATCGTCGAAATCGAACGGAATTCGGAAGGGTGGCAAGCCACGCTTGACGGGGAAGCGGGCGCGATTGCCGACGTCGCTGAAACGGCCCCCGATACATTTTCCGTGTTGCTTGCGGGCCAATCCCACGAAATCTCCGTGACATCCTCTGCGGATGGCAAGCTCACTCTACAAAGCGGCCGATTCGAATTCGCCGCCGAAGTCATTGATCCCCGCTCGTGGAGGGGACGACGGCACGGCGGCGTGGAGGCGGAAGGCCGTCAGCAAGTCGTCGCGCCCATGCCCGGCAAGGTGATTCGCGTGCTGGTTGGGGCAGGTGAAAAAGTGGAAGCGGATCAGGGTTTGCTGGTCGTGGAAGCGATGAAGATGCAAAACGAAATCCGCTCGCCGAAAAGTGGAACGGTCGAGTGCGTCCAGGTCAAGGAAGGCCAGGCCGTCAATGCCGGTGAAGTTCTCTGCATCGTCGTCTAACTTGCGATGGGAAACTGGTACACCAACATCTGCGTGAATGGGCCGCAGCAATCTCAAGTCGTGGCGGTGCTCGACGAACTGGGCCGCCGCGCCTATGTGACACCCGAGATGAAGGGGTGGATCATCGTCTACGATCAAGAGACCGACAAGTTTGACCTAAACGAGCTGGAGTCTCTGGCGCTGACGATTTCCACGCGGTTATCATGGGCGGCCCTGGCGAGCTTTAATGCGGATGACGACGTGCTGTGGCTGGGGATCTATGAGAACGGAAAATTGTCGGCGCGCTACGCTTCGGAGAAAAGGGATTTTGAAGACGGCGGAGAACTTCCGCTCATCCCGGAAGTTACGGAAGTGTTATGCCGCATCTTCGCAAGACCAGAAAAGAATCAGCAAGTGAGGAGAATTCTGCGCCGGCGTCACGGCGTTCTCGGGTTTTTCTCGGCTTTTTCCAAAATCCGTCTCGCCTATCTCATCGAAGTGCTGCGGCACAGCGATTTGGCGGAAGCCCTCGGAATACCCGGTGCATCGGTGGGCTTCGGCTATGAGTACATTCACCGCGGGGAGACACCGGAAGGACTGAGTCGCGGCGATCTGCAGAAAACCCTGAGCGGCTAGGAAAACAGATAAAATTGGATTAGTGGCCGATGGAGCGCGGCGGCATGTAGGTCTTGGCCGCGTCTGGCAATTTGCCCGCCGCTTCGATCACCTGTTGGGCAAGATAATTCGTCACTCGCCCTTCATCGCGCGCAATCGCCAGATAAGCCGAGCGCAACAGTTGTTCCTTGCGGCTGCGCAGGGTGTCGCGGATGTTCTGTTGCACCTGCGGCTCAGAAAGGCTGCGCTGCCCGGGGGACTCGCGCGAAATGAGTTTCAGAATGTGGTAGCTGATGCCAGCGGGATCGTGCGCTTCGACGGGCTGGCTCACCTGTCCCGGCTTCAGCGAGAGAACCGCTCTCTTGAGCGCGGGATCCACTTGGGGCGCATTCAATCCGGATTCCGGCACGTACCCAAGATCGCCGCCCGTCGAAGCGGTATTCATATCCTCGGAGTAGTCCATGGCGAGCTGGGCAAAGTCCGCGCCGCTATTCAGCCGGTCGGTGAGCATTTTGATCTTGCGCAGAGCCTCGGCTTCGTTCGTGGCGTCGTTGTTCTTGCGGTTGCGGATTTGCGGATCCTTGCGCGGTGTGACCTTGATCTGCGCCAGATGGTAGGTCGATTCGGCCACATTGAACTGCGCTTTGTTGGCGTTGTAAAAATCCGTCACTTCCTGGTCGGTGATGGAAATCTTGGCCACCACTTCGCGATTCAGTAGCTTCTGAATGGAAAGCTGCCGGCGCAAGTCGAGTTTGAGGTCATCCACGGACATGCCTTGGTCTTTCAATCGCCGCTGGAATTCGTCCTCGGTGTAAGGGGTCCTAAGCTCGGTGAATTTATCTTCCACTTCGCCGTCGCTGGCCTCGAGATTCAGTTTCTTGGCGCGCTCGAGCAGAATCTCATTGATGATCAATTCGTCGAGAACATTGAGCTTCAGCGAGAGAGCTTCTTCCTGGGAAGGCTCCTGCCCCTCGGGATTCACACGCGTGCGGTAATACTTGTCCACTTCGTCGCGTTTGATCTCTTTTCCGTTGACCACGGCCCAGACGTCGGGAGCGTGCTGCGACTGCTTGTTGCAGCCCACGGTGAAAGCCAAGGCCATGGCTACCAGCGGCAGCAAGGCCACGGAGCGGCAGACTCCTTTTGAATGGTCCATTGGACGCCCCACGAACCGCGGGTTCGCAAAAGGTAGGTTCAAGGTTGGAGGCTCAGGCGGCCTTTTTCACGCGGCCGGCGCGGATGCACGCGGTGCAAACACGGACTTTCTTCTTCACACCCGCTACGACCGCGCGGATGCGCTTCAAATTCGGATTCCAGCGCCGCCGCCGGGTATTGTTCGCGTGGCTGATGACGTTGCCATAGTGCGGCGCTTTGCCGCAGAATTCACACTTCAGTGCCATTGTTTTTCCTGCTTGCTCTAATTTGAGCTTGGATTTCTTACCTGGGAGTCGCAAAACCAAGCTCCTTATTTTAGCAGACCCGCTACTCCTTACAAAGGGAACGTTTCGAATGGAATTAGAAAGGTACATCGTCACTCCCAGTTGAAGCTGAAGTGTCTGAGTAGGAAGCGGGGCGCTGCATACTTGTTGAAATTCGGGCTGTCTTGCGAAAACAAAGAAGCTTTCGAGCGTCGCGATTTCTGCACTGTTCCCGATTGCCTAAAGCAGCCTGTTCCTTGGTACGGGATTGGCTGGGCGGTGCGTACCAGTAACGGCTCGAATCGTATTGATGGTAAAGGGTTTGTTCGGAAAGTTTTGGTGTGCTGGCCCGCCGTACCATTGTTCACTTCCCTTCCCCCAACTAATCTGCCAAACGGTCGGCGCGGAACTTGCGCGCGAAACACATCACATGAACGAACCCTTAAACGAACCGTTGACACAGGGCTCCGAGGCCTCCCGATCTGTTCCCCCAGGGGGCACGGAAGATTCTTCGCGCGCGGCGAAGGTTTCCCACCGCCAGCATTCTTATCTTTGGTCCCTGGTCATCCTGATGCTTCTCTCGACCCTCGCTGGATTTTTTGCCGGCCGCTTCGAGGGCGCATTGACGAAATGGCTTAAGATTCATTCTGTCGCGGCAGCGGACTCCCGACACTCAGCGGCGGCGCTCGTTTCGACGCCTGAGCCGCGCGCGAAGGATAGTGACATCGAAGAGATTTCCCGCCTTGCGCCGCAGCAGCAGGCGGAACGACTGCTCGAGCTCGCCATCCAGCAGCCTGAGTTTTCTCTTGGCTTAATCCACCGGAACTTGACGTCCTGGCGCGGCCATCTGGAAGATACGGATCATCTGTTCCACCTGGTACTTGCAGCTTTGAACTCGAACGATCCGCGCGTGCGCGTGGCTGCGGTGGAAATTGATCTGGCGGCAAACAACCTGATCAAATCACCGGAGAGCATCGGGAAACTTCTCAAAGAGATACAGAGCGGCTCCGACGACCGGTATCTGGCGCTCTGGAGGCTGGGGGCTCTCGGCAATCGCGGGGTCGAGCCGGGCACAGTGTTCGCCACGCTGCAGCGTTATGCGCACGACCGGAATCAAGAGGTACGTTTTTGGTCCGTCGAGGGGCTGGCAATGCTGGGCAACGGCGAATCCATTGAGGCGCTTCTCGACATCCTGGCCCACGATTCGACTATACAAATCCGCGAACGCGCAGCGCACAGCCTGTCGCAATCCGGGTTGCTCACGGGAGAGCAGCGGCTGACTGCCGTTCCCCAATTACTGAATCTGCTGGACGACGATTCGCTAGATGCTGCGACACAGAACCTGGTGTCCTCGACGCTGCAAGCCATTACCGGCGAGTCCTTTGGCAAGAACGCAGGGGCGTGGCGTGACTGGTGGGCGCACCACGATAGTCCCGGGAAATCTCACCGCATGCCGAAAAACCTCATCAACGCTTAATGTGTCGGCCACTATAATTCCCATCCCTTGCGGCGCCCCGGAGAGACCAGTTTCTGCGCGGTCTCGGAGTTCATCACCTTGAGATTCGCTCGATCCCAGGTTAGCTTCTGGCCTGCACGGACGGCGAGGTTGCCGAGAAGAAGCGTCTCCGTGACCATTCCCGAAAATTCAAAATTCCCACCGGGTTTGACTTTTCCTCCCTTGCAGGCATCGAGCCACTCCCGTTCGTTGCCCAGCGAACGCGGCAGAGTTTTGGGCGGCTGCTTGTAAGCATCCATCTTTGCTTGTGGTATCAGTCTCGGATGCGCGCCGTTGAATCCGCACAAAATCTTGCCGCGGTCTCCGATGAATAAGAGCCCTTCGTTATCGTCTTCATCCTCTCCTTTGACCGGAGAGCTTCCTTCCAATTCGTCGGGGGTAGGCGGCTTCAATCCGCCGTCGTACCAGGTGAAGCTCAGCGCGGGCATGTCACCGCGCGGGGCGAAGCGGTATCGCACGATCGAAGCCAGCGGGTACGTTTCTTCATAACGGTCGGTGGAGCTGGCTTCGACGGTCACGGGCGCTTCCAACTTCAAGACGCGGAAAATGGTGTCGTAGCTGTAGCAACCCATATCACCCAGCGCGCCGCAGCCAAAATCGCTCCATCCCCTCCACACGAAGGGGACATACGCATGGTGGAATGGGCGATTGGGGGCCGGACCCAGCCAGAGATCCCAGTCGAGGCCTTCGGGAACGGGTTGCGTTTCCTTGGGGCGTTCGATGGCCTGGGGCCAAAACGGGCGGCTCGACCAATTGTGCACCTCGCGGACCGGCCCAATGGCTCCATCCCAGATCCATTCGCAGAGCAAGCGCGTGGCTTCCGAAGCCTGATTGCCGACGGCAATCTGAGTGGCCACTCCGGTTTGCCGAGCGATCTCAGCTATTTGTCGCGCTTCATAAATCGTATGGGTGAGGGGCTTCTGGCAGAAGACATGCTTCCCCTTCTTCATCGCTGCTGCGGAGACGACGGCGTGCAGATGGTCCGTGGTACACACGACGACAGCGTCCACATCCTTCTGCTTTTCGAGAAGCTCGCGATAATCGCTGTAGGCCACACATCCGTTGTACTTGCCGGACGACTGGCGGGAAGCGTAATAAGCGTTCACGATCTGCTGGCAAGGCTCGCGGCCAGCAACGCCGCTCGTGACACTCATGGAGTGCGTCAACTGAATGGGCTGATCGGGACTCAGCCAATCCCAGCCCGTGTCCACGCCAAGAAGATTTCTTACCGATTTGCAAAATTCGTGCGTATCCCATTGCGGATGATCCGCGCCGGCCTTGTTCGCGTCGCATACGGCAACCCCTTGCACGTCCGGTTCGCGCAAAAAGTGAAGCATGACCCGCAAGCCCTGAGAGCCAACTCCGATAAACGCAATGTTCACTTTGTCGCTAGGCGGAACGAATCCCGGCCCGCCTAGCACATGGCGGGGAACAATCGAAAAAGCGATTGCCGTGCCGATGCTTTGGCCCAAGAATTTGCGGCGGCTGACGCGCCTCGTAAATCTTGTGCCCAGAGTGTTCCGATGCTTCATTTCGGCACCTCGACGGTGAGCTTCCAGAGATACTCCAGCAGGAAATCACGATTTCTTGCTGGTGGCAGGGCTGCCGAGGTCTTTCGGCTGGACTGCGACAACGGCGAGGATATCATCCAGGGAGTTTGTGAGGAAGACTCGAATTGAAGGGGATCGGGAAAGGCTGATGCCTCTTGAATCGTCTGCCATCGCGTCCCATCCCTGATACCAGAAGACCTTTTCCCGCGTCCATGATAAATAGAAATCACCGATCCCGACCGGTGCGGAGGTGTCCCATGAAACGCCGCGAATTCTTGCATCGCACAGCCTGCGCGGCCGGAGCTGCCTGGCTTCATTGTTCAGCATTCGCGAATGACGCCCTTGCTCTTCCGGCGCTTTCGCGGAAGTTCAGCGCTGCCGATACCGTTACGCTGGGAAAGACCGGAATCCAGACCAGCCGCCTGGCGATGGGCACCGGCACGGTCGGCAGTGGTCACCACTCCCACCAGACCGCGCTCGGCCTCAAAGGCCTTTCCGACCTGCTTCGCAACGGTTACGATCACGGGTTGCACTTTTTCGATACTGCTGATTCTTATGGCAGCCACGCGCACGTGGCCGAAGCGCTGAAGCACGTTCCGCGGGACAAAGTCACGGTGCTCACCAAGACCTGGGCCCGCGACCCTGGCTCGGCTCGCGCTGACCTGGATCGCTTTCGCCGCGAACTGGGCACCGACCACATCGACATTTGTTTGATGCATTGCCTGACCGAAGGCGATTGGACCGAGCGATACCAGGACGTGATGGAGGTGCTCTCTGAAGCAAAACAGAAGGGCGTTATTCGCGCCCACGGCTGTTCCTGCCACAGCATCGAAGCGCTGCGCGCCGCTGCAAAGTCACCGTGGGTGGAAGTCGATCTCGTGCGCATTAATCCGATTGGCGCTTATATGGACGCCGCTCCGGAAACGGTCGTGAGTATCCTCCGGGAGATGCGTGCTGCCAACAAAGCCATTGTGGGCATGAAAATCCTTGGCCAGGGCGAGCTGCGCAATCGCCAGGACGAAGCGCTGCGTTACGCGCTCTCGCTGGATCTTCTGGACGCTTTCACCATCGGCGCAGAGTCGAAATTCGAGCAGGAAGACCTGATCCGCCGAATTGCCGCAGCGTAGCGCACTCCAACCAAATCCGGAATTTATAGTATCTTTGAGGCTGCGATTTTGCTGGCCGGCCGGTTCTCATCCGAGGTACAATGATTCAGCTCAAATTATTGCCCGCTCGAAATCAGGAGTAGGGTGCGCTCGTTGCGCAAGGGCAGCGCGAAGGAAAAGAATATGTTTGTCGCGCAAATTCCTCGAATTAGCTGATCCGCATTTCGCGGATCCGATCTTTCCTATTTCTACCAGTTCATTTTTGCAACCGTGTTTGCGCGCAGGAGTTTTTGATTCGCGCATACGCAGAGAGCTAAGGTTTCCATGGCGACTGAACAAGTCATCGCTCCGACGCCACCACTGTGGAGTTCCATCCGTGAAGCCGTTCGCGGCTCGCACATGGACTTCACTACTGGCAATCTCAATCGCGCCATTCTGCTGCTGGCGATTCCGATGGTCCTGGAAATGGCTCTGGAATCGCTCTTCGCCGTGGTTGATGTTTTCTGGGTCGGACGCCTGGGCGCGAACGCTGTGGCCACCGTGGGCCTCACTGAATCGCTCATCAGCCTGGTTTTCGCCATAGGCCTGGGCATCAGTCTTTCCACCACAGCCATGGTGGCGCGCCGCATTGGCGAAAAAGATGCCGCCGGCGCGGCCGTCGCGGGAGTGCAGGCCATCGCCATTGGGCTGGCGATTTCCGTGCTTGTTGGCGTGCCCTGTGTGTTCTACGCACCGCGTTTGCTGCGGCTGATGGGCGCCTCTCCGCAGGTTGTGGCCGTCGGCTCCGGCTACGCGCGCATCGCTCTCGGTGGCAGCGGGGCGATCATGATGCTTTTCCTGAACAACGCCATCTTTCGCGGGGCGGGCGACGCGGCCATTGCCATGCGCCTTCTGTGGGTGTCCAACATCATTAATCTCATCCTCGATCCGTGCTTGATCTTCGGGTTGGGTCCATTTCCGAAACTCGGCGTCACCGGAGCGGCGCTTGCCACTTTCACTGGCCGCAGCATTGGCGTGCTGTATCAGTTCTATCGCCTGCTTCGCGGCTCGGAGCGGATCCGCATCCTGCGGAATCAAATTCACCTAGACCCGCGCGTTTTGCTTCGGCTGCTGCGCGTTTCCGTTACCGGGGTCCTGCAATTCGCCATCGCGCACACCAGTTGGATCGGCCTTGTCCGCATCGTGAGCATCTTCGGTTCTGCGGCTCTCGCGGGCTACACCATTGCCATCCGCATCCTCATCTTCGTTCTATTGCCGAGTTGGGGCCTCAGTAACGCTGCCGCCACACTCGTCGGGCAGAACCTGGGCGCGAAGAAGCCCGAGCGCGCGCAGATATCGGTCTGGCGCACCGGCTTTTACAACATGTTGTTCCTCGGGATCATCGGCATATTTTTCCTATTCTTTGCCACGCCGGTTGTTCGCTTGTTCACAAGCGATCCCGCTGTCATTCCCCTTGCGGCGACCTGTTTGCGCATTCTGAGCTACGGCAACATTGGCTACGCTTACGGTATGGTCATGCTCCAAGCGTTCAACGGCGCCGGCGACACGGTAACGCCGACCATCGTCCATTTCTTCGGCTTTTGGATTCTGGAGATTCCTCTGGCCTACTTTCTCGCAATTCCCGCGCACATGGGCGCCAATGGCGTGTACATCTCGATTGTGGTCGCCGAATACGCCATCGCCGGGGCCGGAATTCTGCTTTTTCGCCGCGGCCGCTGGAAGGGCCAGCAGATTTAGCGTTGTCGCATTCTGCTTGACTGAAAGGCGTATAATCTCCACAACAGGGGAGGTACCAACATGGCCAAAACCAAGCTTTTGACAATCGCTGTTGATAACCAGCCCGGTGCGGTCGCCAACATCGCGAAAACACTCGGCAACGCAAAGGTGAATATTCTCGCCCTACTGGGCACATCCCAGGGCACAGCCGGTTCGGTTCAACTCATGGTTGATGATGCAAGGCGCGCCAAGAAAGCCCTCGACGGAGCCCGCATCTCGTATCAGGAAACCGCCGCCGAGCTGTATGAACTGCCTAACAAGCCCGGCGCTCTGGCGCAATGCTTGGAGGCGCTCCAGAAAAAGGGCGTCAACCTGAGCTCGATCCACGCCACGGCTTCCAAAGGTGGCAAGAAAGCCGTAGTGGCCTACACCGTGGAGGCCGCCGCGAAGGCCGTCACGGCCTCGGCGTAAACCTCGCCGCAGGCAGCTCGATTATTGGCGCTTGCACTTCCGGCCACGCGCACAGTGTGGTAGTCTGGACACGCCCTCCCAGATTGTCCAGCCCTCCAGTCTCCGCGATATCTAGCGTAAGTCTTGTTTCATCAATTGGTTAGGAGGGTCACCCTTGTCCTATCACGTCGGCAGTCTGGGTGCTTTCCTACCGGTGAAGCATTACCCTAAACCGTCAGCCGCCATCTAAGGAGAGGGGAGCAAGGGCCATGTCGGCGAGGAAATTCCTCAGAAAGCTAGTCAGAAATCTTGTCTGCCTTGCCGCCGGAGTGCTGGCTTTCGCCGCCTGCGCTTACACGGACTATCGTCTCTGGCCCCTGGACCTACCAGCATCGGCGGGCCCCCGTGTACCCGCGGCTGCAGTTCAGGGCAACCGCATTGTCGTGCCGTTTACGCCCGGCGTGGGGGCTGCGGAAGTCGCCACCTTCAACGACCAGCTCGAGGCTTTTCTGCGTTTTGAATATTTGCGCGGACGCGAGGCCCGCAACGGTCACGACACCTCGCGCATCTTGCTAACCGCCCTGGACACGGCTAAGGGACCGTCCTACAAAATCTTCATCGTTACCGATAACGATCTGCTCACCGCTGTGCCGCAGCTCGCTGAACTCGAAGGGCGCAACCTCATCCCGAACTACGAGCTCTGCACCTGGTCGCAGAGGGACTTTGCCTACTACGAGCAGCAAAGCCACATGTTTGACGTCGCCTATGACGTGCCCACTGAAGAGAAGCTTGAAACTCTCAACTCCTTCAAGCTGCTTCCAGCGCTGGCCCGATTCCTCATTTTCAAGTCAGAGACCGACAATCGCGTGCTTGGCGGTGATGATGCCGCCCCGCACCCCTTGACGCGCGAACAGGCCACGCAACTCGCTCGCGATATTCTGGACGTCGCGCGCTTCTACGACCTTCCCCTCGATTACTTCCTCGGTGTCGGGGCTATGGAGAACGACTACATGGACGTCAACGGCGACCTCACGCACGCGGTCTGGAAGAAACGCGTTCAGCGCGGCGATATTGTTCTTCGTCGTACCCGCAGGCGCGTGATGGTCAGCGACTATGCTATCGGCACCTGGCAAATTACTCGAGAAACGCTTCGCGCCGCCCACCAGCTTTATCTGCGGGACAAACGCGACTATAGCCAGCTCCCCGCGCGCCTGCGCCCTCCCCGCGAGCTGGACCTGAATTCCGTCAATGACTCCGTGCTCACCACCTATGCCGGACTGCTGCTGCGCGATTTGCTCGACCATTTCGGAGGCGACGTGGATAAAGCCATCGGGGCCTACAATGGAGGCGTGCGCACTCCTAATCCTGCCTACGCTTCCGGAGTCAAGACCGTCGCCGATTACGCCCGGCGCATTCTCGAGCACGCTTCGGCTCTCGATGACCCGGCCACAGGCGCGAATCTCCTGCCTGCCACGCCCCCTCCCCGCGCTGAGTCCGTGCCGAACGCTCCGCCGCCGAAACCTCCCTATCGGCGCTACGACTAGCCCCTCTGCTTCAGGGCAAGGGGCACTCTGATTTCAGTCTATATTGAAGAAATGGGTCCGTCTCAGTGGTCGTGAGACATGCCAGCCATGTTGTGGGCCGGTGGCGTCTTGCGGCGGTACGCTGCCATCATCGAGTCGTCGGAGGGGACAAAATAGCCCACTGCGATCCCCATGGCCCCGTCATGCAGCAGCTTGCCAGTCGGATTATCGTACGTTGCGGAAATTTTCAGGACGTCGCCGGCTGAAAATTTGTAGCCACCCTCCTGGACAAACAACTTCA